>CAWISY010000242.1:0-7664 GCA_963838455.1 Bryobacterales bacterium | reverse complement strand
GTTATATTTAACTACTTCTTGGTTCAGTTTTGGTGCGGCTCGAAGCCCAGCGTCTCGTCCTGCTGCGAACCTGCGCGACCTCCTCCCGCGCATGATCGAGAAGTAACTCACGACCGCGGCGCGACCACCCTCTCCATTTCGAATCGCAGAGGGAACGGGATATCGTCCAATTGAAAACGCGGCCGCAAATGCGCCACTACTCGATACACCCCCGGCCGTTCGGGTGCCTCCGACACCTCGATCCTTGCCTCGCGTAGCGGCCTGCCGGCTTGCTCTTCCAGCGAAGCATCGTCATCGGTCAGGCAGTACTGCGCAATCCAGGAGTTCAGAATGTTCTCGCACTCCTGTCTCCCTACCAACCCGGCGGAAGCGATTACCGCGCCCAAATAGTGCAGGAACCGGCATCCAGTAAGGACATACTGAAGCTGATTCGAAAGGCGGCTCGCGGCGTTGGCATCCGCCGACAAGTAGACCTCGATCTTGTGGCAGGACGAAGCAGAAAAAAACAGCGAACGGGCGCCCCTGACGTCCGGGATCAATTGAATGAACCCTAGGCTCGAAAACTCCATCTCCCGCTCCGGTAGGACCACTTCCACACCCACTCGGATCTCCTTCCCGAACTCCGTGACGGAGGTTGTGGGTACGTTCTCTATCAGCCCCCCGCCTTCTACGCCCCGGAACGCAGCGCACCATCCGTATTTCGAAAATGCGTTCGCGACACACAGCCCCAGCGCAAACGCCGCTGGGCCCCATAACAACCCCTCGCCCTGCTCCTGCTCCTGCTCCCGAACAAGCATGCGCGGAAGGGTCAGGCACACAAAGCGCGACCCTTCGGATTTGCGAAAGCTGCGCCACTGGGAATAGCGTTCGTCCTCGAAAATCCTGTCCAAGCGCCGGAAATCGCCCAGGGTCTTGAAGTCTTCGACCCCAAACATCGCCGGGCCGGCATCCGCGATAAACGGAGCCAGCCAGCACGCCGCGAACCCACCGATCGCGTTCAGCAGCCGCACGTCCGCCGGCTCGGCGCTGAAGGAATAGTTCCCGATGAGCAACCCGAACGGCTCGCCATCCACTGTCTGCGCAAGGTCAAACTGACGGGACAAAAGGGACTGCGCAGGGTGCGGCGCGTTGCAGAGGTCCTTTGCCAGTTCTTCCTTGTCCACGTCCATCAACTTGATTTTCAGAAGCGGGTCCGGCTTCACTCGCGAAAGCAGAAATTGCAAGCTCCGCCATGCCGATTCCAGCGCGTCTATCCGCTCACCCGGCGCCGTTGAATCCGGATGCGGCTCCATTGAGCCGCGCACGGCGTCAAAGGACTCTGCGTCGATGCTGATGAACGATCGTTCCCACAAAGTCGCCCGCGGCGCGCCCGCGCCGGAGAATCTCCCCAGCACGCCGATCACGAACGGAATCTCGCGTAAAGCGTCCCCGCTACCCTCAGCGGCCTTGTATCGAAGCGACACTCGCGGCGTTGTGCTCATCCTTGGTAGTTTACGCAACTGGACGGCATCCGGCGCGGCAAGGATGCGATTCGCAAGTCGCTGGCGGCTGTGATCGGAACAGAAATTCCCCTCCATATTTCTCAATTCACGGACGAAAGCTCTCGGTGTCTGGCGCGAATGCTCGCAAACAAGGAAAACGGCAGGCCGCTGGAAGAGGGAATTACGGAGGGTTTAGCGGTGGCGGTGTCTCAGTAGGGCAATGTTCTGAAGCGCCCACTATCTCAGCGTTCGCAGAAGATCGACGGGATGGACGATGCCGATATGGCGGAACGCCGTCAGTGACCTGAGGTGATGATCATACGAAGCGATGAGGTCGGCGCCGCCGGCGACAGCGCATCCGAGAATCCGGTCGTCGTCAGGGTCTGCTTTCATAGCACGCAACGTCGCCTTGGGCTGGACGATTAGAGCGACGCGGACCACCATCTTGAGCTGGGCGATGATGTCAAACTCCGGCCACGCGAGGTCCTTCCGCAGCACGTCGGCGATCTCCCGGAGGACGGCCGGCGAGACAAGGAGGATGTAATCGCCTCGGATGGCGCGCTGCCAGAGCTCGTGGGAGACACCACGTGTACTGATGAACGCGGAGACGTAAACATTCGTATCCAGAACGGCTCTAAGAAGACCTCCGCGTTTTGCGGCGCTCATGGATTAGTTTGGTTACGCTTGCAGGGTCGGTTTTGACGCCAAGGTTTTTCGCCCGCCGGGCACCCGCGCGCGCGAGTCCTTTGCTCGTCGCGAGAAGCTCGTCGACGGTCATCGGTTGTGCGGCCTGCTCTTGCCTGGCTTCCTGGACGAGGTTTGCGATCCAGCGGGCTTCATCACGATCGCGTTGGTCACGAAAGCGGCGATAGACGCGGACCATCTCGCGGAAAAGCTCGCTCTTGGTCCGGCGTTCTTCTTTAGCGAGGGTCTCCACCTCCTTTACGACGGCCGGCGGAACGGAGAACCCGAGAACTTTGGTTGTCCTGCTCATGGTACTGATGATTAAAACTTAGTTAAACTTACTCTAACTCCTCCACGTCACCATAGCAACGTGGTAGCCGCGGCCGATAATCGAATCGCCGATAATTGAACGATGGACGTCAACTTCTTAACTGGAGTCAACCCGATCCTGCGTGTAGCCAACCTCCGCGACTCGATCGTTTACTACACCGGCGCTCTCGGATTCAAGCTCAACTGGGAGCACAGCTCCGCCTTCGCGTCGGTCTCTCGCGACCATTGCAATCTCTTCCTGTGCCAGGGCGGCCAGGGGCACCTCGGAACGTGGGTCTATATCGGCGTCCGCGATGTCGCCGCGCTCGAAGCGGAATACCGCACCACAGGTGTGAAGATCCGCCAGCCTCCTACCAACTTTCCCTGGAGTCGCGAGATGCAGGTGGAGGACCTGGACGGCAACATCCTGCGCTTCGGTTCTGCGCCGCTGCCGGACCAGCCCTTCGGCGAGTTTCTGGATATGGATGGCCGGCTGTCGCCGGTCAGCGCAGACTGACCGTTATCATCAACCGCAAAAGGCGCACTCGATAAATCTTGATGCGCAAAGTCGTAGTGCGCCGCCGCAGCGCAATCGCGCTATATTGTTAGATTCGTCTGCGGATGCATGCAATCCGATCCATGCTCCCGTTATGATCCTGAATCTCAACCACCTTCACGGAAAATCCGCCGCCCAGAACGCCCACAGCGTGGTGGAGACCATGTACGCGCTGCTCGAAGAGGGCTTGATTGAGCAGAGTCAATTCGCGCGCCTCCGCATCCAATTGGATTGGATCCAGTACAAACAGAACTTCCGCGAGGTGGTTTCCGTGGCCGAAGGCCGCAATGAGTGGGGTGACCAAACCATCATGGACATCCACGTAGATACCCGCCAGGTGGTGCCGGGGCCGGGCTGTCTGCGCAAGGAACTTCTTCGAGCCTTGGAGCGCGTTCGCGCCGGTGCACAGGACACCGTGGAGCCGGATCGCATTCCGCTGGAGGATTTCACCAGCTTCCGCCGCAGCGTGGCTTGGAAGTTCAACGGTCTTTACTGGCGCCGCCTGGATGACTGGGAGCGCTCCACTGGCAAGGGCTATGAACAGGCCCTCCCCGGCGGCCAATCCGACGGTCACGTGCCGGAGGCCATCACGCAATCGGTCCAGGAATTCTGGAAGCTGCTGAGTGATATGGAGTCCAAGAAGCAGCTTCCGCAGGAAATCTTCATGCTGGAGATCGGCGTGGGCTCCGGCGCGCGCTGCAAGTTATGGCTGGACGGCCTCCAGAACATGGACCGCGCGCACGGCACCGCGTTTTACCCGCGCCTGCGCATGTTGCTGGGCGATTATTCCCTCGCCACGCTGGAAATGTCCAAGCCGGCTTTGACGGCGCATCAGGATCTGTGCAGCTTCGTCGTGCTGGATGCTCTGAATCCCTTGCAGACGCTCTCCTTCCTGCGGCACAAAATCCTGCACGTCCACTCCAACAACATGTACGACAACCTTCCGGACGAAGAGGTGCTGCGCCGCGACGGCCGCCTGTACTTCGTCCACGCGCGCGCGTATCTGCCGATGCAGGACGCGCTGCGCATCGCCGCGACGTTCGACCTCCCGGTGGAGCAGCTCGAATCGTCGGTCGAGCGCTTGCTCGAGAGCGGTCCGGATTTCTTCGGCGACCACGACCGCGGCATGAGCTTCTGGCAGGAGGTCTGGAAAGCCGTGCGCCTGGAGGAGCGCATGGTGAGCCCGGACGATCTGCCCGATTCGCCGTTCCCGGCCGGTCTGGATGCTTCGAAGTTGGAAGCCATGCTGGAAGAAGCGCCCAATGACATCCGCTTCCACTTGAGCTCCGGCGCGGTTGAAAGTTTTTCCAACACTCTGCCCCTGCTGTACCCGCGTGGCTATCTGCAGGTGCAGGATATTTTCGTCACCGAGTTCGACCAGTACCGTGTGGGCTTTCACGGCCCCGGCAAATTGGACGGCTCCATCGTGAACTGGGTCAACGGAGCCTTGCTGCGCAAGGTCGCCGAACGCGCCGGCTTCGACGTTCGCTTCGTCCCCTTCCAGCACCGTAAGGGCTCCAAGACCTCGGTTCTGTACACAACGCAAAGAGAGTAGTTTTTCAGAAGGAAACCAGAATGAATCTTCCGATTCTTCCCACCGCCATCGTGGGCAGTTATGCCATGCCGGGCTGGTTGGAACGGCTCAAGACCGAATATTTCGCGCGGCGCATCAGCCGGCACGACCTGGACGAGATCCATGACGCCGCAGTGAAGGCCGCGATTAAGGATGAAGAGATTGCCGGCCTCGACATCATCACCGACGGCGAACTGCGCCGCGACAACATGGTGGACTATTTCGTCGAGCGCATGCCTGGCGTGCAGATCGATCGCTCGTCGAAGAAGTTCTACTACGATTTCTATGACAGCGTGGTGCAGGGCAAGCTGCCCACCGCGTCGCTCGGCCTGGCCGCCGATTTTCGTTTCCTGCGCGCCAACACGGAGCGCGAAACCAAGGTTTGCATCACCGGCCCGCACTGCCTGGTCAAGCGCATTCGCAATCAGTTTTACCCCAGCGAAGAAGCGCTGGCCATGGATCTGGCCAAGATCATGAACCTGGAGCTGAAGGCCCTGGTCAAGGCCGGCGCGCACCTGATCCAGATCGATGAGCCGTATTATTCCGGATTCCCGGAGGATTTGGATTGGGGCGTTAAGGTTCTGAACACGCTGGTGGAGGGCGTGGACGCACATCTGGCCGTGCACATCTGCTACGGCAACCGCTACGGCAAGCCCTCCTGGGAGGGTAGCTACCGTTACCTGTTTCCTCGCATACTGGAAGCGAAGGTGCATCAATTGACGCTGGAATTCGCGCGCCGCGGCGGCGAGGATCTCGACCTGTTCAAGGAGTTTCCCAACCCCTTCGAGCTGGGCTTGGGCGTCATTGATGTGAAGACGCACGACGTGGAGACGCCGGAAATGGTGGCCGAGCATATTCGCAAGGCGCTGAACGTTTTGCCCGCGGAAAAGGTCTACGTGCTGCCGGATTGCGGCTGCTTCCACCTGCCCCGCGATATCGCCTTCGCCAAGATCCAGGCCATGGTGGAAGGAACCCGGATCATCCGCAAGGAGCTGGGGAAATAGCGCCATGTCTAATTCCATTCGTGACGCCTTGAAGACTGGCCGCTTCAGCTATTTAGTGGAACTGGTGGCTAGCGCCAAAACCACCGAAGACAAACTACAGGAAATGGCCGCGGACCTTGCCAAAGTGCCCGGCCTGATCGCCGCCGGCGTTACCAGCTTCGCGGGAGGCTCGGCCGGCCATGATCCCATTCGCGTCTCCGAAATCACCAAAGCGCAGGGCCTCACACCCAACGTCCATCTCACCTGCGTCAATCACTCCCGTCAGTGGCTGATCGACGCGCTACTCAAGCTCAACAGCATGGGCATCGAGAACGTCTTCGCCATCAGCGGCGATTATCCCTTGGGCGACCGCACCAATTCGGGTGACCACCCCAATGTCGACTACGACATCGACTCCGTTCAGTTGGTCGAGCTGATCCACGAAATGCGCCAGAAGGGTTACCCGTTCCAGATCTCCGTCGCGGTTTCTCCCTTCAAGTACACCGAAGCCGATTGCGTCTATCAGTATTTGAAGCTGGAGAAGAAATTCGAAAACGGCGCGGATTTCGCCATCACCCAGCTCGGTTACGATGTCAAGAAATTCAAGGAGCTCAAGCGTTATCTCGACGAGCGCGGCTTCACCCAGCCGGTCTTCGGCAACGTCTACGTGCTCTCCGCCGGAGCCGCCAAGAAATTCGCGAAGGCGGAGCCGCCCGGCTGCTGGGTTTCGCCGGAGCTGCTCGAAATCGTCACCCAGGAAGCCACCGCGCCCGACAAGGGCCTCGCCGCAAGATTGGAGCGAGCCGCCAAAGCCGTCGCCGTCCTACGCGGCCTGCGTTACGCCGGAGCTTATATCGGTGGAACGCATTCGGCCGAACACATTCGCACCATCATCCAGCGCAGCGAGGAGATCGCCGGCAATTGGGAACAGTACGCCGAAGAGATGACCTACGGCGAAAAGGGCGGATTTTATTTTTACGACTCCCGGCGCGCGCACGTCAAACGCGAGTTCTCGCAACGGGTGATGGACGTTATCGAGCCCTCCAACACGCCCGGCCCGCTGCGCGCGGTGCTCCGCGGAGTCCTCGGCTGGGTGGATAAGCATCCCTCCGCCGCACACGCATTGGAAAAGGCCGAATACTCGTTCAAATCTTCGACATTCGGATGCCAGGAATGCGGCAACTGCGTGCTGGGCGAGATGGAGTACGTCTGCCCCATGACCTGCCCCAAGAGCATGCGCAACGGTCCCTGCGGCGGAACCCACAACGGGCAGTGTGAAGTGTATCCCGACCGCGCCTGCATCTGGGTCAAGGTCTACGATCACGCTAAGGCTGCCAATCGAGTGGAAGGTCTGAAGACCTACCTCCCGCCGCGCAATCGCGCCTTGCAGGGCACCAGCTCCTACATAAATTACTACCTCGATCGCGACAGCCGGCCAGAGCATTCTTCGCCGCTGTTCACGATCCAACCCGCGCCTGCTCCTGTCGAAACGAAGTAAGGATGTAAAGGTAATGCCGTCCGAGCTGGTCATCGATCACGTCACCGTCGCCGGCAGCGACCTGAAGGCGATGCAGGCCCGGCTCCAGCTCGTCGGCATTATTTCGGAATACGGCGGCCCTCACAGCAACCACGCTACGGAGATGGCTCTCACCAGCTTCCCCGACGGCTCTTACCTTGAACTGATCGCCATCCCCAAAGGCGCGGACGAGAAAGCCGTAGCCGCGCACTATTGGTCGCGCCAGATGCGCGGCAATGCCGGACCCTGCGCCTGGGCCGTACGTGCCCGCGATCTCGCCCCCGAAGTGGCTCGCCTCAAGAAGGCTGGCATCGCCGTCAGCGAGCCCGCGCGCTCCGGTCGCGAGCGCCCCGACGGCGAACGCCTCGATTGGGAAACAGCGAACGTCGGCGCCGAACCCAACGGAACCTTCCTTCCGTTCCTGATCCACGATTTCACGCCGCGCGACAAACGCTCCATGCCCTCCGGCCGTCCCACCACGCAGGATTTTACGGGCGTCTCGCGTGTGGTCATCGCGGTCCGGGACCTGGAAGCCTCGGCCGCGCGGTATCGTAAAGCCGGC
>CAWISY010000241.1:0-13184 GCA_963838455.1 Bryobacterales bacterium | reverse complement strand
CCACGGCGTGATCCACTGGCCGCCGATGGAGACAGCAGCGATTCCCACTGCGGCCAGGCCGGTCCAGACGCGCGCATTGCCGATGTGGCGATGGCGCCGCTCCAGCAACTCCCGGCTGCGGCTATGGGTTCCAAGGCGAGCCCGGTAGTCTTCGGCGGGATGTTCAGCGGGACGCCGCTCGGAAGGGTGCGTTGACTCCAACCCTCGATTCTACCTTGCAGGTGTGGGAGCGCACGCCGTATCCTTGAGGCTGATGCTGGCGCGGCTTCGCCCCACCCTCGATTTCATGCCCTCGCCAGTGGCGGAGCGGCCGGGTCTGCTGATCCGCGATCCTTTTCAATTTTCGGATGCCACGCTGATCGTTCCTCCTGCTCTGGTGGCGTGCCTGGAGTATTTCGACGGCAATCACAGCGAATTGGATTTGCGCTCTCACTTGGTGCAGTTGACCGGTGAACTGGATGTCAGCGGCTTGGTGGCGCATCTGACTCAGGCTCTTTCTGTCGCGGGATTCCTGGAAGATGAGACTTTCGCTCGCCTCAAGTCCGAAGCCGAACGGGCTTTTGCGGGAGCGGAGGTGCGCGAGCCTTCGCACGCCGGCTCGGCTTATCCGGACGAGGAGGCGGAGCTGACCGCGACGCTAGCCGGCTATATGAATGGGGCTCTTCAAAATGACGCGGGTCCTCAGAACGGCGCGCGGCCTTTGGCCATTGCCGCTCCGCATGTGAGCCCATTCGGAGGCGTGGAAGCCTACCGCGCGGCGTACGCGTCGCTCTCGCCGGAGGACGCCGAGCGTACCTTCGTGATTCTGGGAACGTCGCATTACGGGGCTCCCAACCGGCTGGGGATCACTCGCAAGCCGTACGTAACGCCGTTCGGCGCGACCATGACGGACACCGCGCTGGTGGATCGCATTGCGCAAGGGGCTGCGGGCGGCGCGCAGATGGAAGATTATTGCCACGCGGTGGAGCACTCCATCGAATTTCAGGTGGTGTTTCTGCAGCATCTGTTCGGGCCGCGGATCAAGATCGTTCCGGTTTTGTGCGGCTCCTACGCCCGCAGCATCTACCAGAGCGGCATGCCGGAGGACGATGAGAACGTCCGGCGCGCGCTGGGAACCCTGGGCGAAATCGCGGCCAAGGAAGGCGACCGGCTGCTATGGGTGTTGGGTGTGGATATGGCGCACATGGGCCGGCGCTATGGCGATTCGTTCCGGGCCAAGGCCGGCCGGGAGGAAATGGAAGAAGTGGAGCGGCGCGACCGTGCTCGCATTGAGCGCATGGAACGCGGCGACGCTAGCGGCTTCTGGAGCCTGGTTCAGGAAAACCACGATGATTTGAAATGGTGCGGCTCGGCTCCCCTATATACGTTGCTCCGCACGCTTCCCCAAGCTCGAGCGCGCCTGCTTCAGTATCAGCAATGGAACATCGATGAAGACAGCGTGGTGAGCTTCGCCGGAGCACGCTTCGATCGCGCTTAAGCTCTGATTTCCGGGCCCTCCGGTCCGCGGTCTGCGGATTCTCATCGCTCCCGCTCAAACCGGGCCCCCTGGTGCCGATGAGGGCTACTGAGGAGTACGCGACGTGATCTCAATCCGAAAATCGGTCAATGCCTTGGATCGGCTGGAGCACCTGCGCGAGCTCTGCCATAGCGGCTACGTCAACGCGATTCGCGCGACGGCCGAGTACGCCGTTGAACTGGACCCAAAGCACACCGCCGATCTGCGCCAAAACCTGGGGCGAATTCGTGAACAACTGGAGAGCGCCGCAGAAACGGAGGACTATCAGGCCGTTCAGGCCAGCCTGCGTGGCGAGCTGCGGCTATACCGCGACCGTTCGGCGGAATGGATCGAAAGAATGGCGGAGGAGTTGCGCGCCTCCGCGGTCGTGATGCAAACCCTGGCCGGAAGCCTGGCGTCCAACGGCGACGATCACGAGGCCACGCTGCGTGCGAGCCTGCGATCCCTGGAACAAATCCAACAGAGCGAGGACCTGGTGTTTATCCGCAAGGTGACGCAGGAGGCCACGGTGAGCATCAGCGAGAGCTGGGAACAGTTGCGGCGCGCCAATCAACTGGTCACCGCGCAGCTGCATGACGAGATCCGGTCGCTGCACCGCGAAATCGACTCGGAACGCCGGGCCCTGTTCACCGACGCTTCCTCCGGCGCCTGGAACCGCGAGAAGCTGAAGCTGCGGATCGAGGATAACCTGCGCGGAAGCGAAGCTTTCTGCGTGGTGATGATCGGCATCGGCAACCTCAAGCGGCTGAGCGCGTCGTATTCGCGCGACGTCATCGACGGCTCTCTGAAAGCCTTGGTGAAACGGGTCCACGGGGTGGTAGGCAAGGACGCGATGATCGGGCGCTGGAGCGAAGACCAGTTCGCCATTCTTCTGGAACTGGAACCGGCCTATGCCATGGCGGTTGCTTCGGAAGTCACCAAAGATCTTGCCGCCCACTTTTCGATCCAGGAGAACGGAGTGGCGCGAAGCCTGTCCATGCGCATCAGCACTTCGGTAATCGCGCGTCCGAATGGCGGCGAGCCGGCGAGCTTCCGTGAAAAACTCGCGACGCTGGATGGGATCCAGCGGTTCTGATCCTTTCGCGGCGAGCCCTTGGCGCCGGGCGAACCCCTACACTGAAAGAGAATGAACTGGACCGCCACCGGCGCATGGGCTCTGGCTCTAGGCGTAATGATCGGGGCCTTCGGCGCCCACGGACTGCAAGGCAAGCTGGACGCCTATTCGATGGACATTTATCAGCGTGCAGTGTTGTATCACTTCGTGCACGCTTTGGGAATCCTGATCGTGGCGGCGCTGGCCGCGGCGGGAGCCGTCAGCCGGCGCGCGGCGGACTGGGTGTGCGGGCTGCTGCTGGCCGGCGTGGTGCTGTTCTCGGGAAGCCTCTACACCCTGGCGATCAGCGGCGATCGCATGCTGGGGGCGATTACGCCGTTCGGGGGCGTCTCCTTCATCGCGGCGTGGGTGGTGCTGGCGATCAGCGCGGCGCGCCAGCGGCGGCCCGGTCCTTAAAGTAGGCGATGGTTTCGCGCAGCCCTTGTTCCAGACCCACCTTCGGCGCCCAGCCCAGAAGCCTCCAGGCTTTGGTGATGTCGGGCTGGCGCTGGCGCGGATCGTCGGAAGGAAGCGGCTCATGCATGATCTTAGAGTGCGCTGCATCGCCGCCCACCAGCCGGGTAATGCGCTCGGCGAACTCCAGAATGGTCATCTCCCCGGGGTTGCCTAAATTCACCGGCAGGCGCTCATCGGAAGCGGACAGGCGCACCAGGCCCTCGACCATGTCGGAGACGTAGCAGAAGCTGCGGGTCTGGGAGCCGTCGCCGAATACCGTTAGCGGCTTGCCGCGCAAAGCCTGATCGATGAAGGCGGGCACCACGCGGCCGTCATCCAGCGCCATGCGAGGACCGTAGGTATTGAAGATGCGCGCGATGTTGGTGCGCACGTCGAAGGTGCGGGAGAACGCCATGGTCATCGCCTCGGCGTAGCGCTTGCTCTCGTCGTAACAGGAGCGGATGCCCACCGGATTGACGTTGCCCCAATAGGTCTCCACTTGAGGATGCTGCAACGGGTCGCCGTAGCACTCTGAAGTCGAAGTGACCAGAAAGCGCGCACCATCCCTGCGCGCGACCTCCAGCATGTTGCGAGTGGCGGTAGATCCGGATTCCAGCGTTTCGATGGGGTGGGCCAGGTAATGCCTCGGGCTGGCCAGAGAAGCCAGGTGCCAGACCTGATCGAATTTGCCGGGCGGGTCGCAGCGCCGGGAAACGTCGCATTCTTCGAAACGGAAAGCGGGGTTGGCTTTAAGATGCTGGATGTTTTCCAGGGAACCGGTAATCAGGTTGTCCAGCGCCAGAATTTCCTGGCCGTCCGCCAGCAGGCGGTCACACAGATGAGAGCCGATGAATCCGGCCGCGCCCGAGATCAGATGTCGCAAACGTTGTCTCCTCAAAACATTTTAGCGGTACATGTGCTCCGTGCTACAGTGCGGTTGTACTGATGCGCTTTTCAGGGGCGGAAGTGTTGGCGCTGGCGGCGATCCTGGCCGTCTCAGCAGCAGCGTTCTGGCGGCGCTTCAGCCCCGTGCTGCGGATCATCCTGAAGGCCGCGCCGGATGCGGATTTTTCGCTGCAGCCGCTGGGCAAGCGGATTCGCGAATTCATCTGGGACGTGCTGCTACAGGCCAAGGTGATCCGCCAGAGGCCGCTTCCCGGTCTGGCGCACGCCTTCGTGTTTTGGGGATTCTGCGCCTTCGCGCTGGTCACCGTGAATCACCTGGCGACCGCCTTCGGCCTCAAGTTTCTGGATGAGCGCGGGATCTACGCGTGGATGGCTGCGGGGTTCGCCGTGTGCGTCGCGGTGTCGATCGCGGGACTGTTCGTGAGGCGTTTCCTGGTCCGGCCGCGATGGCTGGGCGAGCTGTCTCCGGAATCGGGCGTGATCGCGGGACTGATTCTGGCGCTGATGCTGACCTATCTCGCGTTGTTTTGGGTGGGCGAGGATTCCTGGGCGGCCAAGCCGTTGTGGTGGGCTCACACACTCACGCTGGCGATTTTTCTTCCGCTGATTCCGCACACCAAACATCTGCACCTGGTGCTGAGCCCGTTCTCGGTGTTCCTTTCCCGAGGCGGATTCGCGCGAATTCCCCCGCTCAAAGGAGACGAGGACTTCGGCCTCGATACCGGCAAGGACCTGACCCGGCTGGTGGCGCTGCAGGCGTATTCCTGCGTCGAGTGCGGACGCTGCACCGAACATTGCCCGGCGGCCAATACCGGCAAGGTTCTCGATCCCAAACAAATCGCGCTGGGAATGCGCGGGTACCTGAACGAATTCGGCCCGGGCGCGGATGAGCCTCTGCTGGGCGTGCATCTATCGCAGGAGGCAGTGTTCCAATGCACCACCTGCGGAGCCTGCGAATTCCAATGCCCGGTGGGCGTCGAGCATGTGCCCATGATCGTCGGCCTGCGCCGCGGCGCGGTCAACACAGGGAAGTGGGAGGATCCCTACGGGACCAAGCTGTTCCTGGCTCTGGAGCGCAACGGCAACTCGCTGGGATTCAGCTCCGGTGAGCGCGACAAGTTCGTGGCGAAGGAGAAGCTCCCGATCTTCGACGGCACGCAGGAATACTGCCTATGGCTGGGTTGCATGGGCTCCTACGATCCGCGCGGGCGGGAGATTATCGCCTCCTTTGCGCGAGTGATGGAGCATCTCGGCACGTCGTTCGGGGTGCTGCGCAAGGAGCGCTGCACTGGCGATCCGGCGCGCCGCCTGGGCAACGACCTGCTCTTCGATCAGCTCGCGGAAGCGAATCTCGAAACGCTGCGGCAGGCGAAGGTCGCGAAGATCGTTTCCATTTGCCCGCATTGCGTGCGCACGATTTCGACCGATTGGCCGGCCTCGGAGGATTGGAAGGAGGGCCGCCCGCCGATCGAGCATCACAGCGAGTTTCTGGCCCGCCATCGCGACCGTCTACCGCGGACCGAAGCGAGCGGCAAGATTGTCTATCACGATCCCTGCTATCTGGGCCGTTATCGCGGGATCTATGACGAGCCACGTTCGGTGGTCGAAACGGCGGGACAAATCGTGGAGGCGCCGCGCTCCCACGAGCGCAGTTTCTGCTGCGGCGCTGGCGGAGGACTCGCGTTCCTGGGCGAGGAAACCGGCGAACGAGTGAGCCATGTGCGCGCGCGCGAACTGGCGGCGACCGGCGCGGAAACCGTCGCAGCGGCCTGCCCCTTTTGCAATACCATGTTCCGCGATGCCCTGCCCGCGGTCTCCGCGAATCCTCCAAAACTTCTGGATATCGCCCAGATTGCCGCGGCGGCTTTGCCTCCAACACCAAGATAGTCTACAATTCCTCCAGGGGTGCGATGATGTGGCGAGATCTTCGGCACGGCTTGCGGATGTTCGCCAAGAATCCCGGATTTACGCTGACGGCCGTGCTTTCGCTGGCCTTCGGAGGCGGCGCGAACGTGGCCATGTTCAGCGTGGCCGACGCGCTGCTGCTGCGTCCGCTTCCGGTGCCGCATGCGCGCGAAATCCTGTCGCTGGGCGCGGAGTATCACAACGACCTTTCTAGCGTCCTGCGCATGTCCAATCCGGATTACACGGACCTCCTTGGCCAGTCCCGCAGCTTCGACGGCTTGTTCGCGTACGGTTTCGCCACCGCGGGAGTTCAAAGCGCGCCCGGTGCACCGCCGCAGGTCAAGGTGAGGGCGGTGGCGACCGCAAATATGTTCGACGCTTTGGAGGTCGAGCCGCGCATGGGAAGGCCTTTCCGGCCGAAGGAAGATCAGGTACAGGGACGAGATGCCGTGGTGGTGTTGAGCTATGGAGAGTGGCAGGAACTGGGCGCGGATCCGAAGCTGGTGGGCCGTGAGGTCCAGATCGCGGGAATCAAGTTTACCGTGATCGGCGTCGCCCCGGAGGGATCCACGGGCCCCGATCATTTTGTTCAACCCGCGTTCTACATCCCGATGATGATGTGGCCGCGGATTTCCGGGAACCCCAGGATTTTGGACGATCGTGCGGCGACGTTGCTGCGGGTCAAGGGAAGACTAAAGCCCGCGGTGTCGTTCCGCCAGGCGCAAGCCGAGCTCGATACCATCGCCGCCAACATCGAGCGGGCGCACCCCGAGACCAATCGCAATCGCGGCCTGATTCTGCGCACCGAGCTGCAGACCGCCGTTCTGGGAAACGCCGTCTACACCGCGCTGACCGCGATCCTTGCGCTTCTGTCCGGAGCTGTTCTGGTGGCGGCTTGCGCCAACGTCGCGGGGTTGTTGACCAGCCGCGCGCCGCTGCGCGCCAAGGAGCTTGCTCTGCGGATGGCGGTGGGTGCGGGACGAATTCGGCTGATCCGCCAGTTGCTCATGGAGAGTTCTCTCATTGCTCTGGCCGGCGGCGCGCTCGGACTGCCGGTCGCGTATGCGGGGATGGTACTGCTGCGGCAATTCCGCTTCCCCAGCGAACTGGCGCTCCAGCCGCATTTCGAGCTGGACCAGCGGGCGCTGCTGGCTAGCCTGGCGATCGCGATGGGCAGCGCCGTTCTCTTCGGACTGATTCCGGCGATTCAAACCACGCGCCTGAACCTGACCACTGCCTTCAAGGCCGGCGGCCGGTGTGAGACCAGCCGGCGTCAACTGTGGGGGCGGAACGCCCTGGTTGCCGCGCAAGTGGCCGTGTCCTTGGCGCTGCTGACCATGGCAGTCTTCGCCAGCAGCGTTTTTCGCGGCGAGCTGCTGCATGGCATGGGATTCCGCAGCGATCACCTGGCCATGCTGACCGTGGATCCGCGTCTGCTGCACTACAGCGATGCACAGGCCAGGCAATTCTTCGAGAAGCTGACGCAGCGCGCCGGGTCGCTTCCCGGCGTGAAATCGGCCGGACTCACCTCCGCGATGCTGGGCCAGATCGAAAACAGCGGAGTCCAGCCGGAGGGCTACCGTTTCCCGAACCATATCGAATTCGCCACCATCTTCTCCAGCCGGGTGGACGAGCATTACTTCGACACCTTCGGAATCCCCATCGTTCGCGGACGCGCGTTTGCCGCGACCGACGATGCCGGCGCTCCGCCGGTGGCGATCATTAATCAGACCATGGCCGCGCACTACTGGCCCAATCAGAATCCGCTGGGCAAGCGTTTCCGGCTGAATGGAGCGAAGTGGGTGGAGATCGTGGGCATCGCGCAGAACAGCCACTACGGCTACGTCGGTGAGTCGCCGCGCGAGTTCCTCTATGTGCCCTACCGCCAAATGCCGCAAGCGTTTCTGACGCTGCTGGCGGCTTCCGAAGGCGAATCGGCCAGCCTGCTGGCGCCGCTGCGCAGCCTGGTTCTGGATCTGGACCCCGCCATGCCGATCTACGACTCGCATACGATGGAGCAGTTCTACGCCGCCAAAGTGACCGGCGTAGGCGACGTACTCACGAAGCTGATCGGCAGCATGGGCCTGATGGGGCTGGGGCTGGCGATGACGGGATTGTACGCGCTGATGTCGTACTCAGTGAGCCGGCGCGCGAGAGAGATCGGCATCCGCATGGCGGTGGGAGCGGACCGGTTTAGCGTGATGCAGATGGTGCTGCGCCAAGCCGCGTGGCCGGTGCTGGCGGGAATCGCGGTCGGCATGTTGCTGAGCGCCGGAGCCGGCCGCTGGCTGCGGGCGTCGTTCCCGCTGGTCTAGGACATCCGGCCGGAGATCTACTGGCTGATGGCGCCACTGTTGCTGACGGTCGCGCTGGCCGCGGCCTTCGTTCCGGCGCGGCGTGCTTCCCGCGTCGACCCGATGGCCGCACTACGCGACGAATGACGGAGCGTCCGTCCGCTCCTTGCAGTCGCGGCTCTGCCAGGCCGGTTCTGAGCCGCGACCAGAGGAAGCGGTTTCGTGTGCCGCTGCTTACCGCGGGCGGTAGGCGCGCGCGAACTCCAATTGCTTGATCGCCTCGTCGGTGGCGCGGATGGCTTCGACGCGATGCCCGCCGAAGTCGTGCGGAGCCTCCTGCATGTAGGCGCGCGCGTCGCGCAGCGCTTCAATCGCATGGGCGAGGCGCGGGTGGAATTCCCCTCTTTGCGCCAACAGACCACTCGCTCCCACGCTCAAGACCACTCCAACCACCAATCCAGATACGAATTTCATAGGTTCCCTCCAGAACTTACGTCTTAAACAGATTAACACCCTGGAAAGATGAACACCGGCCGCTTGTAGAAGTCGCGCCAACAGTAGTAACCTTGCACACGTGGCGGAAGGACCACGCCCCAACATCCATGTACTCGAGACGCGACTTCGGGAAGCGGGCGGCCGGCGCTTGTCTTCCCCTGTTCTCCCAGACCCTGTTCGCTCGGGCCCTGTTCTCCCAGACCCTGTTCGCTCAGGCAAAGCCGAAAATCAATTCCATCATTCACGGCGTCCAGATCGGAGCGCAAACCTACAGCTTTCGCAACCTGCCGCTGGACGGAATGATCCGCGCGATGGTCGAGGTGGGCTTAGGCGATTGCGAGGTCTACTCGCCGCACGTCGAACCAAAGATGAGCAACAGCATCATTCCCCAGCAAAACCGCGACGATCTGCGCGAGTGGCGCATCCACGCGCCTATGGACGTCATGCGGCAGGCTCGCAAGAAGTTCGATGACGCGGGCATCCAGGTCTCGGCCTACAACCTCAGCTTCAACGACAGCTTTACCGACGAGGAGATCGACCACGGGTTCCAACTCGCCAAGGCGTTCGGCGTGGATCAGATCACGTCGTCTTCCACGCTGACCACGGCTCCCCGGCTGGTGAAAGGCGCGGAGAAGTATCAGATGATCGTGGCCTTCCACGGCCACGCCGACGTCAAAGATCCCAACCAGTTCGCCAAGCCGGAGAGTTTCTCGAAGGCTCTGGCGATGTCCAAACAATTTCGCATCAATCTGGACATCGGGCATTTTGTCGCCGCGGGCTACGACCCGATCCCCTTCATTCAGGCCAACCACGAAAAGATCACGATTCTGCATTTGAAGGATCGCAGGAAGGGCGACCAGGTCGCGAACCTGCCGTGGGGGCAAGGCGACACGCCCATCCGCCCGGTGCTGCAGTTGCTGCGCGACAAAAAGTGGCCGATCAAGGCGTTCATCGAGTACGAATACCCCGGCAAGGATGACGCGGTCACCGAAGTCAAGCGCTGCTATCAGTACTGCAAAGACGCGCTGGCCTGATTCATGCCAGGACGGTCTTTGATGCAAGGGCCCTTTTGATGTCCGAGCAGTGGCTACAGAACTTCAACCCGCTTGGCAACGCGTGGCTCTCCACCATCGCCGCGGCGATCCCGATCAGCACGCTCCTCTATTTTCTGGCGGTGCGAAGAATCGCCGCGTGGCTGGCGGCCGTGTTTGGATTCCTGGCAGCGGTGCTGGTGGCGCTGCTGGTGTTTCGGATGCCCGCGCATCTGGTCGCCGGCGCGGTAGCCGACGGCCTGGTCTACGGATGGTTCCGCATCGCCTGGATCGCGGTTGCGGCAGTCTACGTGTACGACATCTCGGTCGAATCCGGCCAATTCACGCTGGTCAAACAATCGATCGGCAACATCTCTTCCGACCGCCGGTTACAAGTTCTGCTGATCGCCTTCGCCTTCGGGGGGTTGCTGGAAGGCGCGGGCGGCGGGGGAGCCCCGGTGGCCATCACCGGCGCGATGATGATCGGGTTAGGATTCCCTCCGTTTGAGACCACGCTGCTGTGCCTGATCGCGAATTCCGCTCCGGTGGCCTATGGATCGCTCGGCAACCCGGTGCGCACCCTGGTCGCCGTGACGGGACTTCCCGAGGCCGATTTCAGCGCTATGCTCGGCCGCATTCTGCCCTGGACCGTGGTGATTCTGCCGTTCTGGCTGCTGCGCGTCTTGTTCACGACGCGCCAGACGCTGGCGGTGTGGCCCGGATTATTGGCCGGAGGATTGACCTTCGCTTCGATCCAATTCTTCTGGTCGAACTACATGGACGCGTCGCTGGTGGATTTGTTGAGTGGCGCGGGCACCCTGCTGGTGCTGGCGCTGTTCTTCCATCACGTATGGCGACCGAACACGATCTTGGGTCACGGAGCTTCACCAGACTCCGAGGCATCGAGACCGCTCCCCGCGCGTAGCGTGCTGTGGGGATGGCTCCCGTTCCTCCTGCTGGCCGTCTTCGTCGTGATCTGGGGATTGCCGAAGGTCAGCCACGCGCTCGACGAGTTCAGCTTCCGCCAGCCTGTTCCGGGCTTGCACCTGCAGGTGGTGAGGATGCCTCCTGTGGTTGCGCAGCCGGAGCCGCAGGCGGCCTTGTTCGACGGGTCGTGGCTGGCCTCGCCGGGCACGGCGGTATTCTTCGCCGGCATTTTGGGAGGCCTGCTCAGCGGGTTATCCCTGCGCCGGACCATCGAAGTTTTTGTCGAGTGCCTGGCGCGGTTGAAGTGGAGCGTCGTGGCGATCCTGGCCATGCTCGGCACCGGGTTCATCACACGCTACTGCGGCATGGACGCGACCATGGGCATGGCCATGGCGCATACCGGCTCGATGTTTCCGCTGTTTGGCACGCTGATCGGATGGCTGGGAGTCGCGCTCAGCGGAACCGATGCCGGGTCGAACGCGCTGTTCGGCAGCTTCCAGATGATCACCGCACAGCATCTGGGGTTGAGCCCGATCCTGATGGGCGCGGCCAACAGCGCCGGCGGAGTCATGGGAAAAATGATCGCGGCGCAGTCGCTGGTGATCGGCTGCGCGGCCACCGGCCAACAGGGCCAGGAGGGCTTGATGTTCCGCGCCGTGTTGAAACACAGCGTGGCGCTAGCGGTGCTGGTGGGCTTGATCGTGCTGCTCTACGCCTATGTGTTCCCGGGCGCGATCCCCAATGGCCACCGCTACTGGTGAGGCGTTTGCCTCGGCTTTTCGCAATTCACCATCCACGGAGTGCCGAAGCGGTCCGTAACCATGCCGAAGCGCTGCGCCCAGAAGGTTTCCTGAATCGGCATCTGCACAGAGCCGCCGGGGGCTAACTCGCCGAAAATTCGGTCTGCCTCGGCCGGCTCCGTCACGCTGATCGCAATCGAGAACCCGCGCGGCTTGCTATATTGCTCGGCGGTGGAATCGGCGCCATTGAGGGTCTGATTGCCGGCCGAGAACGAGATGTGGGCGATTCGCTCAGGCGCGCTGCCGTGCTGGCCCGGCATTTCGCCATACGTCATCTTGTAGATAATCTTGCCGCCGAGGCACCGCTCATAAAACTGGAAGGCCTCCAGGCAGTTCCCGTCGAAGCTCAGGTAAGGAGTCAGATGCATGGTTTTTATGGTATCGCGCGTCACTCTATACCAAGAAGTTCGAGCAAGCGGCGCGTTTCACTCTCAATCACGCGGCGCTGCCCCGGCCAAGATGCCTGCAGCGAGTGAATCGCGTCGAATGTTTCCTCGGTGTCCCCGATCTGGCCGGGCATGGCCGAACGCTCCAATTCCTCGAAGCTCGAACGGAGCGGCTGGAGCATTCCCTCCAGGTGCTGCTTGAGAGCCGCGCTTTGGGTCAGGATTTCGCGCGCATTCGCAGAGGCTTTGAATTTCCCCTCGGCGACACTTTTGGAAATGAGGTCGTCCAGACTCGCTAGATACGCCACAGGAGCGTCGTCAATTTTCCTCTGCAGCGAGCGCTTTCCCGAAGAATAGCCGAAAGTGGCGACGATTGCAGCCACAAAAAGGCCGGCGGCCGCTTCCAAAAGGAACGGGTTCATGCGCGGGATTGTAGCAAACTCCCCTGGGTCGCTCCTAGCCAGGGATCGGCAAGAATCCACTCCACGGGCGATCCCTCCACGCAATACACGATAAGATGGAACAACCTACCATCCTGTTGGGACGCCGGTTGTCGTGACGGGAAGCGTGACGAATCAGCCCATAAGTTGCTCGGGTAGACTCGGGTAGTATCGCTGCTGGCGACTGGACATTCTATATCCGGGCGCGGGCGACATCCGGATCGGTATCTGGCACCATGACGGCTATTGCGGCGACGATGACGTTGGGTGCGCTATGACTTCGCTCCAAACTTCTCCCTCGCATCGAACACGTAGGCGCATTCCCGGCCGGGAGCCTTCATCTCGGCCTCCATCAGCTCAATCTTCCGCTTCTTCACGGACAGCGCGCCCTTGGCGATTTTCGACCAGTTGATTTTGACGATGTCTTCGAGGAGCTCCACTGAAGAGATGAGGAAGACATCGACGAAACTGATCGATGTCTTCAGGCGGTGATGCTCCATCGCTTTCGCATACTCGTTAAGCGACCATTCGAGATCATCCCGAATCTCGGCCTCGGTTTGCTGTTTCGTTCCGAGTGTACATAGAAAGCGCCGGAAAGCCCACTGCTTATCGTGAGCTTCTTTCCTTGAAGTCGAGTATGTCCTGCCATGCACAACTGGCATCAGGACAAGGGAACAAATCGCGAGCCACCTCCAATACTGTTTCCTCGCGCTTCACGAGGTCGCCTTTAATGCCAGGCAGAAAAGGCAGGCGGCATATTGGGACCGTGTCAGTGATCGTAGCCAGATAACTTGCCATCAGCCTGCTGTTGCAGTCATCGAAAACGGCGCTTAAGGGATAAAGCTTCGTGGCGGGCGTGCGTGTGCCATCACGGGTTAAAGCTTCAAACACGCCGTCGATGTCGATAGCGGGAAAGTTGTTCGGAATCTCGGCTC
>CAWISY010000240.1:0-8694 GCA_963838455.1 Bryobacterales bacterium | reverse complement strand
AGGTGCCGCAGCCCGAACACGCGCACGCCTTCCGCCACGCACGCCTCAGCCGCATTGTCCGCGGGCACGATCAGATTCCGCAATGCCTGCCGTTGCGCGGCCACAGCGATCGACAACGCTCCGCGTATCGGCCGGATACTGCCATCGAGAGACAGCTCGCCCACAAACAAATAATCCTCGGATGCGCCGACGGCCCCGGTCGCTCCCAGGATTGCCAGAGCCATGGGCAGATCGAACCCCGCGCCCTCCTTTCGAACATTCGCGGGCGCGAGGTTGATCGTGACCGACTTGTTCGGATACCCGAAGCCCGAATTCAACAGCGCTGACTTAATGCGCTCTCTGCTCTCGCGCACGGCTGTATCCGGCATGCCCACGGTGATGAAATCGCGGCCCGCACCAGGATACATATCCACCTCAACGTCAATGAGGTGAGCCTCGATTCCATAAACCGCAGCCGAGCGAGTGCGAAACAGGGCCATTAAAGAGATAGGTGCAGCCGAGCGGCACTATTTCTCTGCACTCTGTGCAGTCGTTATTCCGTGCAGTTGCTAGAACGTGGTGCGGGAAGCTTCGGAGACCACCACTTCCCGATACATCGGCAGCGCCCAACCTTGCTTCACCAGCTCGTCGTATCGTTGCGCGACCTTCTTGGCGTAGTCCTGGGGATTCTTGTAGAGCTTCTTGAGCTGCTCTTTCGCGAGCGGCACTTCGAAGTCGGCTAGACTGCAGAGTAATACCTCGGGGTCCTGTCCGGCGGCGCGGTTGGCCGCGATGGTGCGATGCGGATTCGGGATTCGGGGGTTAGCCGCTTCATCCGGGACGTGGTAGCTTTTCACGGGCAAATCCACGTAGGTGCTGCGAATTCCTCCTTTGACGTTTCCGAATTCGTCCAAGGCGAACATGCTGCCTTTGTCGCGATCCAGTTGGGACTTGTTGTCCGGGTTAAAGTCGAGGTACAAGCGATCGGCGTGGGGCGGCGCGACGCCTTTATCCACCCAGGTGAAAAGCTTGTCGAGCGCCACCGCCATCTCTGCGCCCAGCGGATACCGGCTGATGGGAGCTTTACAGGGGTCGGGGTAGTAGGCGCCGGCCACGCGGGAGTCGATATGCGCCATGCCGGCAAACTCGTACACGCGGAGCCGGTCGGTATCGTGTTCCGTCGTCCCGTTGCCCGCAAATGTCTCCCGCATGGTGGGCACCAGGATGGTCGGCACATCGATGGCCGGGATGGGACCGTTGGCGCTGGTGGGCATGAAGCCGTCGTAGATCGGTTTCATGTCCCCCTGATTCACAGCAGGGAGGCGCAGCGCCATGTGCGCGTTCGCGAGGTAATTCTGCGCGACCGCGGCGGAGGCCGAAGAACCGGCCAGGATCATCTTCCGGGGCGCGAGGCCCAGCAGAGGATTGTCCTTGTGGTCCGACTTGATGAGCGCTCCCACCTGCGCCAGGATGTCGTTAGTGGCGCCGTTGGGAACGACCAGATCTTTGTAGCGTGCTGGATTCGCCGCCGCGAGGCCCGCCGGCGTAGTGGTCAGGATTTCGAGCCCAATCACGCCCGTGGTCATCGCGTAGACCTGCGTAAAGTGGAACACCCACGGATTGCCGCTCGGGTGCATGGATTCGGCCAGGATCAGGTGGTTGAACTTGGCGTTGTCCTTGGGCTTGCGGATCACGATGCGGGTTTTATAGGGCGCACCCGCGGAGGTAGTGCCGGAGACGAAGTACTCTCGCGCCTCGTAGTTGAACTTGGCGTAGGTGTCGCTGGCGGGAATCTGGACCTTCTTGAGGTCGTCCCAGTCGTCCATGAAGGTCTCGAAAAATGCACCGGGGCCAGTGACCTCGACGGCGGCAGGGATGCTAGCGGCGACTTGTTTCACGGGCTGGGCTGGCTGCTGCGCTCCACGGCCTCCGCGGCCGCCTCGCCCTTGTCCCCCGAAGGCCCCCGCTGGAGGGCCGTTTTGAGCCGGCGGTTGTCCCGGCACGGGGATGGGCGCTTGCCCGAGCATAACGGTTGTGCAAGCGGCGAAAAGGACGGTGAGGCTGGTATCGAAAATGCGCATGAATGTCTCCCGAAGTCCGAGTTCTACATTACAATACCTTCGAGGACAAACCAAGTGCGCAACTTGATTCTGGCTATCGCCGCTCTCACTTTCTTCGCGAGTTCCTTGCCCGCCCAGCTCGCACAGCCGCCTGCCGGCGTGAAGGAGGGTCTGGTCTCAGCGGTGACGAGCTGCCCGGCGAACTCCCAGCTCGGCAGTCTCGACGCCACGCCCTCCTGGTCCGGATGGGGCGGAGCGGGCAACGCGCGCTATCAAACTGCCGCGGCCTCCGGCTTGACACCGGCCGACGTACCCAAGCTGAAGCTGAAGTGGAGCTTCGGTTTTCCCGGCGGCGCCAGCATGTATTCGCAGTCCTCCGTGGCATTCGGTAGGGTCTTCGTGGGGAACGACAACGGCGTGGTGTATTCGCTGGACGCCAAGACTGGATGCGTGTATTGGGCCTACCAAGCCGATATGTTTGGCAGGTTCGCTCCCATCGCGGCGCCAATCTCCGGATATGCGGGGACTCGCTATGCGATCTTCTTTGTTACCCGCTCCACCACTGCCTACGCGCTGGACGCGCATGACGGCAAACTGCTCTGGAAAACGCAGGTCAGGACCGGACTGAATAACTTGAGTGCAACGGCGGCCTATCATGACGGACGGCTGTATGTGCCGATGTCCGGAACCGAGACGCTGGTGGGGGCGGATCTGAACTACGAATGCTGCCAGTCCCGCGGCGCCGTGGCCGCTGTCGACGCCAACACGGGAAAGGTGCTGTGGCGCACGCAGAGTATTCCGGAGCCCCTGCGCCAGCTCGGCGAAAACACCAATGGCAAGCAACGCTGGGGGCCCGCGGGTGCTTCGGTGTGGAACACTCCCACCGTCGATGCGAAGCGCGGTCTGATCTACGTGGGCACCGGCAACAACTTTGGACGCGTCGCGGCAGCCACCAGCGATTCCATCCTGGCTCTGCGCATGTCGGATGGCGCAATGGTGTGGCATCACCAGGAATTCGCGGGCGATACGTTCATGGCTCGTTGCCAGTCGGCCAACCCGCCCGGCTCGAACTGTCCGGACAAACTTGGACCGGACTACGACTTCGGCGGTTCGTCCGCCATTCTGCAAACTGTCAACGGCAAGGACTTCCTGCTGGCTGCGGGAAAAGGCGGGGTGGCGATCGCGCTGGATCCCGATAACCAGGGCGAGCTCCTATGGCGGACCCAATTGTGGGACAAAACGCCGCCGCCCGGTGCCGGCCTGGTGGTCTGGGGCGGCGCCTCCGACGGCAGCCGCGTCTACTACCCGTTGCAGCAGGACGGCGGAGGCTTGAAGGCGCTCGACGTGAAGACCGGCAAGGTGGATTGGAACGCTTCCATCAACGCCGACCGGCGCGGTCAGGGTGGTCCGGCCAGCGCGATTCCGGGAGTCGTCTTCACCGGCGGATGGGACGGAATCCTACGCGCTGTGGATGCCGGCGGAAAAGTGATCTGGACGTTTAATGCCGTGCGCGACTTCACCACCGTCAACGGCGTGCCCGCAAAAGGAGGTTCGTTCGGTTCCGCCGGGCCCGTGATCGTGGGCGGCATGGTCTTCGCCACATCCGGTTATCCCGGCACGCTACGCGGCACACCGGGGAATGTCCTGCTCGCGTTCGGAGTGGAGTGAGGGTTAGCGGTAAATCTTCAGGTTGTTGTAAGCGCATCCACGGAGAAGTCCTCCAGGGTCCAACGTGAGGGTTAGCGGTAAATCTTCAGGTTGTTGTAAGCGGCTTCGATGTCGTCTTCGCGAAGGCGCTGATACTGATTCCAGTCCTTATATTTCTCCAGCAGAATGGTTTGCTTCAGCTCCGCCAGGCTCTTGCCCTGCGCCATCCCTTCGGAAACCGCGGCAACCAGATCTTCGAAGAACTGGCGGCCTTCGGTGACATCGGCCTTCTTGAACATCACGCTGCCGTGACCCTGCGCCAGAATGTCGAAATCCAGATCTTCGATTTTCTTGTATGATTTGATCCACTCCGCCAGAGGATGGCCGTCGAAGTTCCCGCAGGCGCTGGGCAGCGACCGCATGGAGGTGCGCACCAGCGCGTCGGCCGGAAAATCCGCCGAGAAGAGCACGCGCTCGGAAGGAAAGAGCACGGCTGTTCCATCGTCGGCGTGATTCTTCCCGGGATAGATTAATTCGACGGTCTTGCCGCCCAGCGTGAGTTGCATGCGTTCCGAGTACACGATGTCCGGAGAGCGCACCTCCGCGTAGAGTTCCGCAGGCGTCATGTGACCGTCGTGATTGCGGTCGTGACTCTCAAAAAAGCTGGCAGGCATTCCGCATACTCCGGGATGGGCGGCGCCGGGACCCGTAATCTCCTCCAGTTCAAACTGGCCATTGTTATTGCGATCGATCATGTCGCCCGGCATGTGAGGGTACCGGCCGTCCATATTCTTGAGCACCCCCTCCTGGGCGATGAATTGCGCGGTGTCAGCGAACAGGCCGCCCCCTTCGATATGGTCCCAATGGCTGTGACTGTAGATCACATACCGGACGGGCACACCGGGAAAGCGTTGGGCCAGTTCCCCCTTCAGCCAGGTCGCGAGATCCGTGCTGATGGGATCGACCAGAATGATGCCCTTCGAAGTGACCAGAAAAACACCGAACCAAACGCCATTGCCGAAGTGGTAAAGATCCCCCGTGATTTTTGTGATCGTACGTCCAGGTCGACCCTGGGGCCGAGGCTGCTGCGCGGGCGGTTGGGGTGTTTGGGCTGCACTTTGCCACGCAAGCAGCGCCAGACCGGCCAGAAACAGCTTCATCGCCATCCATTATGCCTGAGCCGCCGCGATTCCTAGAACAATTCTTTGCTGGCCATGGCCGCGCCTTCAACCAGAGATTCAAACTTGGCCCACATCACCGAGGCAGGCACACGCTCGATGACTTCCAGTTGGGCGAATCCGCAGTCGGTTCCGGCGATCACATTCTCCGGCCCCACGATCTGGGCGTAGCGGATGATTCGGTCCGCCACCACCCTGGGATGCTCCACTGTTACGGTGTGGTGCGTGATGACGCCGGGGATCAGGATCTTGCCGGAGGGCAAGCGTCCGTTCTGCCAGACGCGCCATTCATGTTCATGCCTTGGGTTGGCCGCTTCAATCGAATAGGCTCCGGCGCGAACTTGCGTGATGAACTCAATCACTTCCTCGAGCGGCGCATCGGCCACGTGCGGCACGTGCCAGCTTCCGAAACAAACGTGGTAGCGCACCCGATCCTCCGGGATGCCGCGCAAGGCGTGATTGACCGCGTCGACGCGCAACTGCGCCCATTCGCGATAACGCTCCGGGCTCTGCTGCACCAGATGGTCGTACATGTTGGCGAGCACGGCATCGTCCACCTGCAGCAGCAAGCCGGATTGATGAATCTCCAGATATTCCTGGCGCAGCGCTTCGGCGATCGCAAAAATGTACTCTTTGTCGGAGCCGTAATATTCGTTGACGCCGTCATAAGCCGTGCTGGCCGGCGCGACCGCGGTGAGGAACGCTTCTTCGACCTTCACGCCCTGCAACGCCGACTGAAAATTTTCAATGGCGTGGCGGATGGGCGCATGATCGCGGTATTCGATGGGCCCCACGCAGGCTTCGGTGGGACGGCCGGTGAGGGCGGCCGGCATCTCCCGCACAATCGCATCGGGGAAACGCTGCAGGTCGCGGCCCAGCCAATCGACGGGTCGTAGCTGGTCGGGCCGGTACTCGAATCCGCTGATCCGGTTCAGCACGTAAGCGGACCAACTGGATTTTCCGTACTCGCCGTCGCTGACGATGTCGATGCCGATATCGGCCTGCTTCTTGACCACTTCGGCGGTCGCGCGCTTCACCGTTTCGGCATCATGGTTGGTTCTCAATTCGGCAGGACGCACCAGGCTTCCCACGTGCGTCGTTAAAATTCGCTTTTCGCTTCGTTTCATAAAGGCGGGAAAGGCCCGCAGGCCCAAAGACAGCAAAGCCCAAAGATAGCAAAGATAAAGATCGCGGTATCGCCATCAAATTCATTGATTTCAGTCATCTGTCAGTGAGAAGCCCCTACGTTAGTAAACTTGCCCGTTGGAGGAGCCGCCGGGTTCGCAGTGCGATAGAATCTGAAACGGTAGCTTCTTCAAGGAGAGTCATAGATTGTACAATCGAGTCGTCCGCAAGATCGTCAGGGGGGCCAAGGTTGTCAGTGTGGCAATGACATGGTTGGCGGCATTGGCCGCCGCAGGGGCCGGAGCTCAAGCGCAGCAGCTCACTCATCAGGCAACCATGTACGGGCATCCGAACTTGAACGGTATCTGGGAAGTTCTGAACGACGCCAACTGGAACCTGGAGGGCCACTCGATCCAAGGATTCCCGAAGGAGTTCGGTCTGCTCGGCGCGATCGGCGTCATTCCGGCGGGCAAGAGCATGCTCAAAGGCGGGGGGACAATTCCCTATTTGCCCGACGCTCTCAAGCAGCGCGACGAAAACCGCTCCAAGTGGCCTGAGGCCGATCCTGAGGCGATGTGCTTCCTGCCGGGCATTCCGCGCGCGACGTATCTGAATTTCCCCTTCCAAATTTTCCAGGGCGACGGCGATCTTCTCATGGTCTACCCGTTCGAGGCGGCCAACCGCGTCATTTACATGAAGGATCACTCCGACTTGCCGGTGGATTCCTGGATGGGCAAGTCCAACGGAACCTGGGAAGGCGACACTTTGGTGATCGTGACTACTTCGCAGAACGGCATGTCCTGGCTGGATCGCGCGGGCAATTTCGCCAGCAACAACTTGAAGGTCACTGAGCGTTTCAAGCTGCTGGACGCCGGCCACATCTGGTATGAGGCTACGCTCGACGATCCGCATACGTTTTCCAAGCCGTGGACCATCGAGATGCCGCTATACCGCCTGATCGACAATAACGCCCAGCTCCTGGAGCATAAGTGCGTTCCGTACACCGATCTGCTGCGGTACCACGACCTGCTGCAAGGGAAATAGGCGTTGATCAGTGGGAATTGCATGCAATAATGAAATTTAAGGGTTCCTCAGAGGAGGAAAGGAGTTAGGGCAATGCACAGCAGAGTGCTGAAGGCTTTCGTGCTCGCTGGTTTAGGTGTAGCGGCGTGGGTGCCGGCCAGTGCGCATCATTCGTTTTCCGCCGAGTTCGACGCGTCAAAGACCGTCGTCCTCGAAGGCAAAGTGGTCCAGATGGAATGGGTGAACCCGCATTCCTGGCTGACGATCGACGTGCCCAAGCCCGATGGCAAGGTGGAACGGTGGCGGATCGAGGGAGGATCGCCGTCCGTGCTGCTGCGGCTGGGGTGGGACCGGAATTCGCTTCCGCCCGGAACCAGGATCAAGGTGACCGCCTCCCAGGCCAAGGATGGCTCTTTCCGAGGGAGCTCGCGCGACATCGAGTTTCCGGACGGCCGCAAGCTGGACCTGGGCGGTTCGGGCGAGAAGCTCACCGACAAGAAGGCCGCCGAGAAGTAAGCCACTGGCAATCTAAATCGAAATCAGACCACCGCGTTCTCCATCGGGCTTTCAGTCTGGTGGAAACGCGGTGTTGTTTTTTGAGGGGGCTGCGCGAGCCGGCAATTGGGCCATTCTGCGAAAGCTGCAAGAGACCATTCCTGGAGCTTCTCAACCAGTCCGTTCGCGCAGCAGAGTTTTTGCCCCGCGGACACAAGCTGATTCGTCCCGGTTGTAAGAAATTCAATCGATCTTCATCACCAAGCGCCGGTAGTGAACGGCCACTTTCCATCGCGTTCGCGTACACATGGAATCCCTCCGTGGACGCCAGACGGGGCGGTAGTAGGCTCGGTTGCTTTATCCCTTTTCCAAGATTGAAGCCCATAGTTCAACCTGTTGGACATGATCGCTGAGAACCGTCGGCTTCCAAGTCTTACAATTGTCGCGAAGCTTCTTCACGACTTCGTCATTCGTCTTCGTTCCGATCCAATCGCGCTCCTTCAATCGACAAAGAAGAAAATGGAACCGGCATCGCTTTGCGGCAGCTGGTGTTTGGGCTGCCCTCTTAGAGTCGGGCGTAGAAAAATGACGCTCTCCAAATTCCCGGAAGTTACTCAGGCTGGAAGCGATAACGCCCCTGCAAACAACGCAATCGCATATTCTTGAAAAGAACTCGCTTGGAGTGTTCACGCCGATCGTGTTGAAGCCGCGTTCGATATCCGGTACGCCAAATCTCGCAAAGAGGGCCGGGAGATAGTATCGCACCGAGGGTGTCGATTGGCCGATGACCGGGACGACATCCTTTTGCTCACCATAGCCTACGCCATGGGCTATACCCGTTAGCCCATGTTTAGAGAGCGCGAGACTGAAGAAGCCGCCGTGAAGATTGAATACTTTCATCTTCGACCCAAGCGACGATGTGAGTTTCATCAAGTTCGTCAGCTGGCGCTTTGATGCGGTCCGCTCGTCTAGCCGACTAAACCACACCCATACCCCAGCTACTTTGGTCTCCGGAAGCTGCGCTACTAAGGCATCGTTGAGAAAGTCATCATCCTCAAGGAATTCTCGCGGGACACAAAGGACGCCGTGGACTGGAACATCGTTGGCCTTCGAAGCCGCCTCTTTCATAAGAAGCCATGACACTTTGGCCCATTCCGTCCGCTTCGAGGGTTCGAAGTAAAAGTGGC
>CAWISY010000239.1:0-23093 GCA_963838455.1 Bryobacterales bacterium | reverse complement strand
AGCTGGGATTTGAAAACCCGAATCTTGACGTCGACACAAAAGTCAATATTCTGATCGCCTTTTTCAATGTCAGAAATTTATCAGATGAAGCCAAAGCCCGGGTATTTGAGCTTACGAAGATCCTGACAGCGGTTCATCCCAACGATCCCAAAGCACATTCTATCTATGGCGATTTCCTGGTTCAGGATAAAAAAAATGCAGCAAGGCCCGGAAGAGTATCTTAAAGTCATTGCCCTCGACAGCAGCAAATTCGTGGTTTGGGAAGAGGTTCTGCGACTTGACCTGGTCTTGAAAAATATGATCACCTCGTTGAATACAGCACGCGTGCGACGAATCTGTTTCCCGATCAGCCTGTTCCGTACTTGTTTGCAGGTATTGCACATTTTGAGGTGAAAAAGTATGATGAGGCCATCAAAGACTTAAACGCGGACTGAAATTTGTTGCAAATAATGATGAATGCTATCAGAGTTCTATATGTATCTGGGTGACACTTATCATTCCTTGAAGGATACTACTGAATCGGATAAAGCCTATGAAAAATCCCTTTCCCTCAAGAATGACAATGCCTATGTCCTGAATAATTATGCCTATTACCTGTCGCTTCGGAACCAGGACCTCGACAAGGCAGAAACCATGTCGAAAAAGGCAGTGACCCTCGATCCGAAGAATTCCTCTTTCCAGGATACCTATGGATGGGTGCTTTACAAGCTTCACCGGTATGATGATGCCAGGACATGGGTCGGCAAAGCCCTTGAAGATAAGGACTCGGTGAGCTCGGAAGTCATGGAGCATTACGGGGATATACTGTACAAGCTGGGAGATACCGAATCAGGCACTGGAATACTGGCAAAAAGCAAAAGCAAAGGGTCCCGGATCTCCGCTTTCTCGATAAAAAGATCACCGAGAAAAAGACTTATTGAATAATCCTGATTTTCAAACTATTATTACTATAGAAATCCATTTTAATGAGTGAATCACAAACCATGCTTTTCTATCCGCCAACTTCATCTTTTCTCTTCTTCTTATCATCCTGGCTTCCTGCAATACCCAGCGGAAGATCATCAAGGCGCCGATCAAAGAAGAAGGTGCCGAGTATCTTTTTAAGAAGCTCAAGGAACACGAACTTAGTATCAATGGTTCACGGCAAAATTTTCTGCTGAATATACAAATAAGGGACAGACCAATTCCTTTAACGGGCAGATCCGGATCAGGAAAGACAGTGTGATATGGCTTTCTTTTTCACCTGCTCTTGGGATTGAAGTTTTCAGGATGATGCTTAGCCAGGATTCGGTTAAATTCATCAACCGGATGAATAATACTTATTTTACAGGAGATTACAATTATGTGAACCAGTTACCTTAACACCAATATCGATTTCGATATCATTCAATCATTCCTTACGGGAACTGATCTCTCCTTTTATGAAAATGGGAAATTCAGGGCAGGAATCGAAAATGGTATTTATAAGCTTGTGACGGCAGACCGCATGAAACTGAAGAAATTTGTCAGGAACAGCCAGGAGAATCATGAGGGTCTTGATCCAGACACATATGGATCGACCCGGAAACATTTAAGATCACCCGTGCAGATGTAAAGGAGATCAGGGAACCCAATATCCAACTAGAAGCCCATGTATTCTTCCTTTGAAAAGATCAAGCAACCAGCTTTTCCCAAAGGATATGTCATTTGATATTTCTGCAGATAATAATCTTTCATGTGACCGTTAGTTTCAATAAGATAACAATCAACACGCACCACAGGTATTTCCGTTTAAAATACCGCAGAGTTATCACCCGGTAAAGTGAACCGGGACGTGACAATCGTGACCCATGATGAAGGTTACTATCCTTTCCGGCAGATTCTTTCAAGCTTCATCATAATATTTATCCTTCTGTTTCGTTCCCCACTTTTATCTTATCTCACAGGAATCAAAAGAAAAACTTCAGAAAACGAAAAATCAGCTGGAAGAAGAGATCAGGTACACACCAGGTTGCTGGAACAGACGCACCAGACAAAACAGAATTCGCTTAATAAAGTCTCCTGTTGAATAAGCAGATCGAAAAACGGCAATCGCTGATCAATACTATTTCAGGGGAAGTTGACCAGATACAGGTACAGATGGAGCTGCAGCACAGGCAATATAGCATCACTTTCGGAGGAGCTAAAGAAAGATGAAAAACGAATATGCCAGGATGATCTATTATGCCTATAAAAACCTGAATGCTTATAACCGTCTGCTCTTTATCTTTTCTGCTGAGGATTTTAACCAGGCTTACCGAGGTTGCTTTACTACCAGCAATACAGTGCTTACCGCAGAACACAGGCCGAACTGATCAGGGACGCACAAATGATAATAGACAGGAAACAGAAAGAACTGGAGGGACCAGGGAACAAAAACTGACCCTGGCCCGCTCAGAAGAAATCGAGAAAAGTTATCTGACGCAGAAGAGATGGAAGAAAAAGATAAAGTGTTCAGCAACTGAGCCATAAGGAAAAAGATCTGCAGACCTCATTACAGGAAAAGCAGAAAGCTGCTGAAAAGCTCGAACAGGAAATCGAATAAGCTTATTGCTGCTGAGTATCAAAGGCTGCTGCGAGAGAGCCAGGAAAACAGACTAAGCAGGGATGCAAAGACCGACAATGAAAACAGGACAGTACAGAGATCACTGCTTACCAATGATGAACAGGTTCTATCGAGTTCTTTTGCTTCTAATAAAGGGAAATTGCCCTGGCCTTCGGAACACGGTGTGATCACAGGGTAGATTCGGCGAGCATCCGCATCCGGTGTTGAAAGTATGTGAAAGTGAAAAATAATGGGATTGATATTTCCACTGAGAAAAGGAGCTTCGGTCAGGGCCGTTTTTAACGGGAAAGTGAGCCAGTGTCATGTCGTTCCCCAACCTCAATAACGTCGTGATTATCAGGCATGGGGAATACCTTACTGTTTATTCCAATCTTGAAGAAGTTATTGTGAAAGACGGACAAACGGTGACGACTAAACAAATGATTGGGAAAGTCCATACAAATCCTGAAGATTCAAGAACCGACCTTCATTTTGAAATATGGCTTGGAAAAACCACCCAGGATCCGCAGGAGTGGCTTTCAGAAGTTAATTGATCCGCACATTGAAACATTCCGGAGAACTTGCCGCCTTCTTACCGCCGTGTTCTGGACGATCACAGCACTGGCCTTTGAAGCTGCAAGCCGCGCCGCCGGTACCACCAATTCAGAGGAACGGCCAGGAGATAGTAACCCGAATTGGAAACCAGCAGGAGCAGGAACAACTGTCGCGACGCCGTGACAAGATCCGCATTGGAGGCTGCAGCCGTCAGCGTGTTTAGCGGATTGGTAAGGTTGACGCCGAACAGTCGCCGCAAACCGAGCATCAGGACCGGGCCGGTGAGGTACACTCCCAGCACTTCCAGCACGGCGGCTGCGCGCCTGCGCGAATGGTCGGCCATTCGACAGAGAATACTACTTTTGGATCGGGATTTCCTTGGGGCCGCCATCGAGCCCGTAGATCTTGATCGACCCGGGGTTCTGCGGAGGAGCAGGAGTGGCGGACGGGGCCGTCTTCTTCCCCGGCGTTGGACCGAGCCCGAAAGCACCCAGCAGGGGCGAGAGCTGCGCGGGAATTCCGCCGTCCCCTGCCGCCGACATCGCCTGCTGCTGCAACATCGCCACCATATCCGGAGGAATCGTCAGACGCATGCGCAATTCCGGGCCGTCCTGCGCCAGTTTGAGGTTTTTCGTGATCGCCGCACTCTGCGGAGACGCGGCCAGCAGGGGCAACATCGCCTGGAGGGTAGTCAGCAGGGTGGCTGCGCTTGCATCGCTGGCCGAGGTCAGCACCACGTTGAGGACCGGCGAATCGCTGAAGTTGAGTCCCAGGGCGACCCTCTTCAGGTCCTTCAACGCCGGCAAGGTCTGTTGCGGTTGAGCGGACTGCTGCGGGAGCATCGCCGCGCTGGCCTGAATCCACAGATCGCTGCGTTCCAGTTCGTTGCCCCAATCGGGCTTGGCGGAACCGTTGATGCGCGCCAGAGCCTGCGTGAAGGAATCGCCTTCGCCAATCAGAACGGTGTGGTCGCCCACCACCTTCACCTGGTCCTTACCGGTAGAGGGGAACAGCGCCGTGATGAAATTCGGGTCAAAGCTGCCGCTGATCTCGGCCAGAACGTCCATGTCATTGGGCGCGTTTTGATGGGCCGAAATCGCTACCCGGTCTACGGTGCGCAGCATCCCCAGAACCATGTCGACCTGCGCGGTTGAATCCTTGTTTTGCGCCTTGGCCTGCGCGAGCCCTTTGTTGAAGGCTTCGGACTTGAGCACCGCCTGCAAATTGAGGCCGATCTTCATGTCGGCATTGGGATGGGCGAAGCGCCAATCGGACGGGGCCGGCGAGGCTTGAGACGACACGGCCGCGGGCGGAGCGGTTGGGGCCGGCGGAGCTGTTGGGGATTGCCCCAACGCCAGCGAGCAAAAGGCGAAAGTAGCCAGAGAGAAGATAACCAGAGAGCGGGTCACGGGAACCCTCCTGTTGTTCATTCTAGTCGGGATCGCGAAAGGCCGATACCGGGCAAAGGCCTTAGCTGCCGTCATTACCTTAGAACGCACACCGCGAGCTGTTTGTTCCGGTAGGGGCACGTGGCGAAGGCCGGCCCGGGTGCGGCGGTGACGGGCGCTTGGATGACAATCCAGGTGACTGGGTAAAGTGCGCGCAGGCGTTCGAAATCCCGCGGTTCGAATTGGTCCAGATGGGTTTGCACGGTCGCCTGGCGCTTCCATTCCTCGGCGAGCCGTGGGAACAACGCCACCGGACCGCTGTCCTTCAAGTTGTCGGCCAGCACGCTGCGCTCGGCGATGGCACGGAATCCGTGCTGGTCCTCTCCGGGCTGGGCGAAGTAGTTCGGATCCAGCGCGAAGACAGCATCCTTCGGAGTGTTGGCGCGAATCCAGTAGAACGCCGCGAGCCAGGGGTTGTCTCCGGTTCTTCCAGGAAGCTCTACGTGCGGGCTGGAGGAGTACGCGTTTCCTTGACCCAGCCACATGCCTGCGCCGAGCGGGACCAGCAGTGCGGCCCAGCGCCACAATTTCCGGCCCAGCACGTATTCGCCGATAAGGCCGCCGAGCAACGCGAAGAAGATCGCGTATAAAAGATGGAATGCGCGCATCGGCTGCAGCCGGTTGAAGGTTTCCAGGCCGGGCGAGCCGGCCAGCAGCAGCGCGGCCGCGGTGAATAAGACTCCATACACAACCAGCGCGCGGGCGATTTGACGGAACGCACTGGTTGCGCCGCGCGGCCGCATTCGCGTAAACCACCACAGCAAAGCCAGCGGCGCCAGCGCTCCGATCCACTCATACCACGCCCACTTGGAGACGAAGAAGTACGTCCGTGCCAGCAAGGCTTCGCGCGCGGGTCCTTGCGCAGGCTCGAAGCCCCAGCCGATAGGGAGCAGTCCGAACGCGGCGGCCGCGGCAGGCATGCGCAGCTCCATCGCGGCTAGGGTGGAGAGCAACGCAGCGAGAAAGAAGCTCATCTGCGGATGCAGGCCGACGGTTGCCGCGAGCCAGATGAGCGCAATCCATCTTCTGCCTTCGAGAAATGCCGCAACCGCAAACAGAGCCGCGGGAGACGCTAGCGAACGGGCTGTGACGTAAGGGTCCATGATCACTAAGGCCGTTCCTGCCACCGGGACGGTCAAGCATCCGGCCAACAGGAGCACGCCGCCCCAGCGAGCCGAAGCGGATTCGAAACAAGAGCACGTGAGACGCCAAGCGGCCAGCAGAAACAGGTAAATGCTCAACATGTGCCAGAGCAAAATCGCCAGGTCCACCGGTATATGCAACAGGCGTGCCGAACCGCCGACCAGCTCAGGCGCCAGCGACCACCCGGCTTGGGTCTCGAAAAATTGCCGCCCAAAGGGATACAGCGCGGGATCGGCAGCGTACTTGATCGCGGGAACGTAGATCGCCGCATCGTCGGCGCCCAGGTGGTAACCGTGCACCAGCACGGCCAGACAGGCGACTGGGATCAGCACGAGAGCGGCTCGCGAGGAAGGCACCGGATACGAGCTTAGAACATGTTGGTTCACGGCGTCGTTTCACAACAGGCGGATGTTAAAATGAGGGTCCCGACAAACAAGTCCGGGGAGTGGAAGGAAGCAGATGACCGAACAAGACCGGATGGCCCGGCCGCTGGCCGAAGTCGATCCGGAGATTTATGCGCAAATTCGCGCCGAGACGGAGCGTCAGAACTCGCATCTGGAACTAATCGCGAGCGAAAATTTTACGTCGGAAGCGGTACTGGAAGCAGCCGGCAGCGTGTTCACCAACAAGTACGCCGAAGGCTATCCGGGCAAGCGTTATTACGGCGGCTGTGAGCAGACCGATATCGTGGAAAACCTGGCGCGGGAGCGCGCCAAGAAATTATTCGGCGCTGAGTATGTGAACGTGCAGCCGCATTCCGGCTCGCAGGCCAATCAAGCCGCGTACGCGGCGGTGCTGCAACCGGGCGACGTGGTGTTGGGCATGAACCTGGCCCACGGCGGCCACCTGACACACGGACATCAGCTTAATTTTTCGGGCAAGACGTACCAGATTGTGCCCTACGGGGTGCGGCGCGAGGATGAGCGGATCGATTACGACGAACTGGCCCGGCTGGCCGCACAGCACCGGCCGAAACTGATCATCGCCGGCGGCAGCGCCTATCCGCGGACGCTCGAGTTCCCTCGTTTTCGCGAAATTGCGGACAGTGTGGGCGCGATGCTGCTGGTGGATATGGCGCATATTTCGGGGCTGGTGGCCGCGGGGCTGCATCCGAATCCCTGCCCGTGGGCGGACATCGTCACCTCCACCACGCACAAGACGCTTCGCGGTCCGCGCAGCGGCATGATTCTAGCTAAGGAAAAATATGCGGCGGCGATCGACCGCAGCGTGTTTCCGGGAACGCAAGGAGGGCCGCTGGTGCACATCGTCGCGGCCAAGGCGGTGTGCTTCAAGCAAGCCATGACGCCGGAATTCGTCGAGTATTCGCGCCAGGTTCTGGCGAATGCCAAAATTTTGGCCGCGACGCTGGCCGAATCCGGCTGCCGGGTGGTCTCCGGCGGCACCGATACGCACCTGATGCTGGTAGATGTCTTCGCCAAGGGAGTGCGCGGGAAAGAGGCCGAAGCGGCGCTGGACCGCGCCTACATCACCGCCAACAAGAACGCGATTCCTTTTGATGTGAACCCGCCGCTCAATCCCAGCGGCATGCGCTTCGGAAGCCCGGCGGTGACCACGCGGGGACTGCGGGAGCCGGAAATGCGCGAGGTCGGGGAATTGATTGTGCGCGTGCTCGAAAACGCGGCCAACGAAAATGTTCTGGCGGAAGTCCGGGGAAGGGTCTCGGCCCTGACCGAAAGATTCCCGTTGTATGCCTGGAAACTCAGCCCCGCGCACGTCCGCTGACCTCCCGGAGAGCCGTCATGCCGTTTCACGCAGCCATTGATGTCCGCCGCTGGAATGACTTCGGCATCGGCACTTACATCCGCAATCTGGTCACGGCGCTGGCCGCGCAGGACCGCGAAAATCGCTATACCCTGATCACCCGTCCCCAGGACGAGCCGGATATTTCCAAGCTGGCCCCGAATTTCACCGCCGCTCCCTACCCGCGCGCGGATACGGAGTTGACGCACAACGTCACTTTTCCGCTGTTCCTGCGCCGGTTCCACGCGGATCTGTATCACATTCCGTTGAACTCGGTGGCGTATTGGATGCCCCGCCCTTACGTGCTGACCATCCATGATATGAGCAGCGTGCTGTTTCGCGCCGGCAGCGGCTGGCGGGCCACGGCGCACGAAGAGCGCTACCGCCGCGGCGCCTTGCGCGCTTCGCGTGTCATTGCGGTTTCGCATTCCACGCGCCGCGACCTGGAAGCCGTCCTGCCGATCGCGCCGGAACGCATTCGCACCATCTACAGCGCGCCGGATCCTGCCTTTACCTCCAACCATGCCGACCCGGAGCAGGAGCAGAAAGTGTTGGAGCGCTACTCCATCACCTGGCCGTTCATCCTCTACGCCGGCACGGTCCGCCCGCAGAAGAACGTGCCCCGCCTGGTGGAGGCTTTCGCCGTGCTGCGCGGCGAATTCGAAAACCATCCCGAGTATCGCGATCTGCGGCTGGTCATCATCGGGGACGAGCTTTCCCGCAACCCGTCGGTGCGGCGGGCGGTGACCGCCACGCGCCTTGAGCCATTCGTGCGCTTCCTCGGCTTCGTGCCCGCGGAAACCTTGAAGGTGTTCTACCGCGCGGCCTCCATCTTCGCCTTCCCATCGCTCTATGAGGGCTTCGGGCTGGCGCCACTGGAGGCGATGGCATGCGGAACCCCCGTGGTCGCGTCCAATCTGCCGCCGCTGGTGGAGGCCGTCGGCGAGGCTGCGGAACTGGTGACGCCGGACAATGTTTTCGACATCGCCCGGGGATTACGGGAGCTATTGCTGGACCCGGAACGCCGCGAACGCATGAGTTCCGCTGGTCTTACCCACGCCAGGCGGTTCAGTTGGAAAGAAACGGCGCGAGATGTTCTGAAGGTTTACTCCGAAATAATCAACGAATTAAGAAATTAAGTTTGACTTTTCCACAGATCTGGAAGTACTATAACCGAAGACAGATCCGGTACTACTAGGGGGATCTGCTGTCCGGCCACTGGTGTGCCTCCTGGGGGCCGGCAGAAGGACAAAACTTGGATGGAATGGTCACGGTCGGAAACCCTGGCGTTAGCCATGCCACACTGTACGCATTGCCACGGTTCGGGATTGCGTTTGGGCAGAAAAGGCGCGCTGGCGCCTTGTAATTGTGTACTGCGCGGCATTTTTCGGGCCTGCTATTCGCGCTTTGTTACTTGCGCGACGCAGGAGCGCCACCTAAGCCGGATTGGTTTTGAGCCCCAGGGGGGAAGAGCGGGCCGCATGACGTGGGGCAGAAGAGACGAAGAATATATCGCCGATTTTTGCCTGGTCGCGCGAAGAACGCTGGACGAGTTCGAGTACAAATTATTCCGGTATCACTTCTTACTAGGCGCGGACTGGAGATTGTGCAGCCGCCGCTTGGGCCTGCCGCGGGGTAATTTCTTCCATGCCGTGTACCGGATCGAGCAGAAGCTGGGACGAGTCTTCCGCGAACTGGAGCCCTACGGGCTGTATCCGCTGGATGAGTACTTCGGCGGAGCCGTACGCAAACCGCCGGCACGAGCCTTCGCGCCGCCGCTCAAGGGTCCTTCGGCGCTGCCGGAGCATCTCCGCTTTCCGGTGGTTGCGTGAAGTGTCGCGTGAAGGCGGCGTGATTCGAGCTAGCCTAACCCCTCCGGATTTCGAAGAAACCTCGCATTAATTCCGCGCATTCCGCGCCGAGCATGCCTTCGCTCACCTCGACCCGATGATTGAGCAGGGCGGAGTCGGCCAGATGGAATTTACTGCGAACGCCTCCGAAGCGCAGGTCGCGCGCGCCGAACACCAGGCGTGAGACGCGCGCGGCCACCAGCGCTCCGGCGCACATCACGCAGGGCTCGAGTGTCGCGTACAGAGTCGCTCCCTCCAGCCGGTAATTGCGAAGGACCGCGGCGGCCTCGCGCAGCGCCAGGATCTCGGCGTGGGCGGTGGGGTCGTTCAACGCGATCGGCGAGTTGCGCCCGCGTCCCACGACTTCGCCGCCCACCACAACCACGGCTCCTACGGGAACCTCCCCAGCTCGTTCGGCTTCGCGGGCAAGGTCGATCGCCTGGCGAAGGAAGAATTCGTCGCCGGAGTTCACCTGGCCGCAGCTCACCTGTGGGCCCACCTTTATTTCACGACGATGTTGACGAGTTTGCCGGGCACGACGATCACCTTCACGATCTGTTTGCCGGCTACAAACGGCTGCACGCTGGGGTCGGCGAGGGCCGCGCTCTGCAGGTCCGCCTGCGACGCGTCGAGAGGCATGCGAATCCGGCCGCGGACCTTGCCGTTGACCTGCAGCACGATTTCGGCGTCGTCTTCTTTGGCCAGTTCGGGATCGAAAGCCGGCCAGCTTTGGCGGAACACGGGACCGATGCGGCCGATCGACTCCCAGAGCTCCTCGGCGACGTAGGGCGCGAAGGGCGCCAGCAGTAGCGGCAGCGCCGGCAGAATCTGGGCCAGCGCTTCGGCGGAGAGCTTGTCTTCGAGCGAGTAGAGTTCATTGACCAGTTCCATGAACCCGGCGATGGAGGTGTTGAAATGCCAGCGCTGATCGAAATCCGAGGTGACCTTCCGGATAGTCTGGTGCAATTTGCGGAGGGCTTGCCTATCTGCGGCAGGATCGCCCGCACCGGCCACACGGTCGGCGTTGCGAGTCACGAAGCGGAAGACGCGGCCCAGGAAGCGGTAAGCCCCTTCGGCGCCGGCATCGGTCCAGTCCATGTCTTTTTCCGGAGGCGCGGCGAAGAGCTCAAACAATCGTCCCGTGTCAGCACCAAAACGCTCGATCATTTCTTCGGCGCTGACCACGTTGCCCTTGTTCTTGGACATCTTGGCCCCGTCCTTGATCACCATGCCCTGCGTGAACAGGCGCGCGGCGGGTTCATCGTTGGTGATGAGGCCCAGATCGCGCATGACTTTGGTGAAGAAGCGCGAGTAGATCAGGTGCAGGATAGCGTGCTCCACGCCGCCGATGTATTGGTCGATGGGGAACCAGTAGGCGATCTTTCGCGAATCGAACGGGGCGTGCGAATTATGCGGATCGCAGTAGCGATAGAAGTACCAGGAAGAATCGACGAAGGTGTCCATGGTGTCGCTTTCGCGTCGGGCATCGCCGCCACATTTGGGACACTTCACCTTGATGAACGATTCGACCAGCGTCAGCGGGGATTGGCCCGTCCCGGTGAGCTTCACGTCGGTGGGCAGGATCACGGGGAGATCGGATTCGGGCACCGGAACCACGCCGTCCACCGGGCAATGCACCACAGGGATCGGCGTGCCCCAATAGCGCTGCCGCGAGATGCCCCAGTCCTTGATGCGATACGTGATCGCGGCTTTGCCGAAACCTTTGGACTCGGCGACCTGATTCATCCGCCGGCGTGCTTCGGCGCTGGTGAGCCCCGTGAATGGGCCAGAGTTCTCGACGATTCCGTCCTCGGTGAATGCGTCCTGCGGATGCTCGACCATCACACCGTCCACGGGCCGGATTACCGGACGAATCGGAATGCCGTAGGTTTTGCAGAAATCGAAGTCGCGTTCATCGTGCGCGGGCACGGCCATGATCGCGCCGGTGCCGTAGTCCATCAGGACGAAATTGCCGATCCAGATGGGCACCTTCGCATCGCTATAGGGATTGATCGCGTAATGGCCGGTAAAGTGGCCATCCTTTTCGATATCGCCTGGTCCCTTTTGCGCGCGGGCGTCCACCATCTGCTTGGCTCGGGCGCGGCCGGTTTCATCCAGCAGCTTCTGAGCGACAGGATGCTCCGGCGCGAGGATCACGCAGGTCGCGCCATAGATCGTATCGACGCGCGTGGTGAAAACGCGGATTTTTTCTCCGGTACGGGTCCAGCGTGAAGTCGATCTCCGAACCCTCGGACCGGCCGATCCAATTGCGCTGCATGGAGAGCACTCGGTCCGGCCAGTGACCTTCCAGCTTTTCGGTGATGTCGCGCAGCAGTTCATCGGCGTAGGCGGTGATTTTCCAGAACCACTGTTCCAGGGCGCGCTGCACCACCGGCGTGTCTTCGTGACGCCAGCAGCAGCCGTCCACCACCTGCTCATTGGCCAGCACAGTAGCGCACTCGGGGCACCAGTTCACCAGCGCCTTCTTGCGATAGGCCAGGCCGCGCTCCAGCATCTTCAGAAAGAACCACTGGTTCCAGCGGTAATATTCGGGCTCGCAGGTGGTGACTTCGCGATCCCAGTCATAGCTGAAGGCCATGCGCAGGTGCTGGCGCTTCATTTCGGCGATATTGGAAAGGGTCCACTCGTGGGATGGCGTCCGCGCTGGATGGCCGCGTTTTCCGCGGGCAGGCCGAAGGCGTCCCAACCCATGGGATGAAGCACGTTGTAGCCCTGCATCCACTTGTATCGCGCCAGGGCGTCGCCGATGGCGTAGTTGCGGACGTGGCCGATGTGGAGGAGCCGCTGGGATAGGGCAGCATCTCCAGCACGTAATATTTGGGACGCGTGGAATCGGGATCGGCCTTATACAGGCCGGGATCGTTCTTCCAGCGCTCAAACCACTTCAGTTCGACTTCTTTGTGGTCGTAGGCGCTCTCTGGCATAGGCTCTCTCCGTTGACACCGCGCGCAACGCAGCGGGATGCGATGATCACTTCAATTTTGGGGCGCGTCCCCCGCTGCGCGCTTTAGGGTATCGAGATTCTTCCGATCATCGCCGGGCTGATCCACCGGCGTTTCGAGAATAAAGGCTTTGTTGCGGAGACCCGGGTGGGTGAGAATGCGGCGAAACCCGTCAACTCCAATATACCCTTCGCCGATGTTCTGGTGCCGGTCGATGTGGGAGCCCAGCGCGCCCTTGGAATCGTTGGCGTGAATCACGCGGACGTTTTCGAGTCCGAGCAGGGCGTCGGCTTCCGCGACGGTTTTCTTCAAGCCGGCCGCGGTGGAGACATCGTAGCCGGAGGCGAGAAGGTGGCAGGTATCGAGACAGAAGCCTACCGGCAGCTCCGTCATCTTGGGCGCATACTCGCGCATGACGTGCAGTTCCTCAAACCGGCCGCCAAGCTGCGAGCCTGCGCCCACGGTGTTCTCGATCAGCAGCATGAGCTTGCCATAACGCAGGCCGTGAGCGGCGGCGCTGACTCCTTCGAGGAAGTTCAGAATTCCCTGCTCCACGGTTTGACCCTTATAATTGCCGGGGTGCGCCACCAGGTATTCGGCGCCGATGGCGATGGCGCGTTCCAGCTCGCCGCGGAAGGCCTGGATGGAGAGAGCGCGCGTCTTCTCGTGAGCCGAGGCCAGGTTGATCAGGTAGTTGTCGTGGATCACCAGCGGGGTGAGATCGTGGCGCTGTCGAGCCTTTTCGAACAGAGCGATGGAGGGCGTGGAAGGGATGGAGGCCCTCCATTGGCGCGGGCTGGAGGAGAAGATCTGGAAGGTGTTGGCTCCGAGCTCGGCAGCCTTGAGCGCGGAGCGTTCCAGGGAGCCGGCGATGGAGGTGTGGATGCCGAGGCGCATGCGGCCGCTAAACTTCGACAAAGGAAAGCTCCGGAGCGAGACGGCGAAGATCCGCGGCATCGCTGGTTACGACCGCCTGGCCGGCCTTCCGTGCGCAAAGGACTACATGGGCGTCGACAATATCCGACGTGCCCGCTTTGGACAGCAAAATACCGACAGCAGTGGCTGCCGGGGCATCGAGCGCCGCCACGTCTGTTCCCGGCTGCCGGATCAGCCGGCTCAAGCGAGCTTGCCTGGACGGGTTGCGCATCGCTTGCGCCAGGGCGGGGGCTGGAATCGTGATGCGGAAGCCGCGCTCTGCGGCACGGGCCAGGAGGGTAAGCACGCGCCGGTCATTGCGATCGAGGGCGATCAATCCGCCAGCATCAAAGGTCGCACCCGCGGTCATGCGGCCTGCGTTCGGCGAGTGCGCCTCCGCCGCGGCGGCGAAAGAATGCCGTCGGCCCAGGCGCGTTCCTTCTTGGTCAGCGGCCCTCCGGTCTGCCGCAGGCCCTGCTCGAGCGAGTCCCGCCAACCCGCCGCGTCGAACAGCGCAATGCCGATGGCGTGCTTCACGAAGGCGGAAACGTTGTCGGCCGAGCCGGCCGCAACCAGTTCCCGGATCTCCTTCACTTGATTCTCGTCGAGGGTGACCGTCACCTTTACCGTCGCCATACCAAGTACCATACCATGGCCTACGGCCGGGTATTTTTGTGAAGAAGAAGATCTAGCGGCTTTGCGCGATCAGGTGGAAGCTCGGCCGGGCGGCTCGCTCAAGCTGGCGGGTTTGGTGCACCAGATAGACGACGCATAGCGCGAGAACGATCACTGCAGCAATCAGCCATCTCATGAGGATCAGTATACGCCCCGCCGCAAAGGGGCGAATGCGGGTAGGATAAAGATGGAGGAATGGCCGAGTGGTTGAAGGCGGCGGTCTTGAAAACCGTTAACGGGGTGACTCGTTCGGGGGTTCGAATCCCTCTTCCTCCGCCACACAAGTATTCGTATCAGGCGGCCGGCTTGGCGCCGGCGTATGCACGGGCCGGCACTCCGCCGAACAGCGGGCCAAGGCCTTCGGCCATGGTGGGGTGCGTGAAGACAGCATCGCGCAGCGCGGTATAAGGCAGTTTCCCCATCATCGCGGTCTGAACCACCGACATAACCTCGCCCGCGTGCGGTCCCACTGCCGTGAAGCCCAGGATTTCGTCGGTCTCCTGACTGACCAGCGCTTTCATGAAGCCGCGCGTTTCCGACAGAGTCTGGGCGCGAAGCACTGCCTGCATCGGCAGCTTCGCCACGCGGTATGGGCGACCCGCCGCGGCCGCTTCGTTTTCGTTGAGTCCGACTCGCGCTATTTCCGGATCGGTGAAAAGACAGAACGGTATCAGGCGATCGCGCGTGTTCCGAGAGCCACCGCGAAGGTTGGCGTGTACAATGCGGAAGTCGTCCTCAGAGACATGCGTGAACTGAGGGCTGCCGGCGCACTCGCCCAAAGCGAAGATGCCGGGCGCCGTCGTTTCCAGGCGTTCGTTCACCTGAATGTACCCACGGGTATCCAGAGCCACGCCGGTCTTATCCAGTCCGACGTTCGCGGTGTTGGGAATCCGGCCGGTGGCCACAAGGATATCGCGGCCTTCCAGTAGCGACGTTCCCGCCGAGGTAGCGACAGTGACGCGGACGGAATCCCCGGACCCGCCCTCCACCCGCGCGACCTCGGCGTTCAAACGAACCTCGACACCGTCAAGATGGAGAAACTCAACCAGCGAATCAGCGACGTCTTTGTCCTCGCGCGGAAGCAACTGCGGTCCCCGTTCCAGAACCGTCACACGGCTTCCGAAACGGGCGAACGCCTGCGCGAATTCCGCGCCAACATAGCCGCCGCCGAGAATGATCAAATGGCAGGGAAGGCGATCGAGTTCGAGGGCCTCTACGTGCGTGAGCGGTTTCGCGGCGCGAAGGCCCAGGATGTCGGGGATGGCCGCGTGAGTGCCCAGATTCAGGAACACGCGTTCGCCCTGCAGAGTGCGCACGCCGCCGTTGTTCAAGCGCACTTCAATGGTCTTCGGTCCGACGAAGCGGCCCTCGCCGAAGACCAGCTCAGCGCCGCTTTGCTTGTATTTGTCCATGTGCATGCTGACGAGGCCGTCAACCATGCGCCGCTTGCGAGCCCTCACCTCAGCCATATCCAGCGTTGCGGGCGGAGTGCCGCTTCCGAAGTCGCGGTCATGACGGACAAAGTCGGCCACTTTCGCGCTGTGGACCACATTTTTCGTAGGCAGGCAGGCGATGTTCGGGCATGATCCCCCGACGTAGCGGCGTTCGACGACCGCGGTCCGCAGACCTTCACTGGCGCTGGTCCAGGCGGTAAGCTTGCCCCCCGCCCCGCTGCCGAAAACAAGGACATCGAACCGTTCGATTTCACTCATGACACTGTGTCCTCCTAGGTCTTGGCTTGCATGGATCGTACGAGGGCTGCCGCGGACGCTCCTTCGAGTGAAAGTCCGTAGCCAACTTCCCGCACGATACGCTCCTTCAATGGATGAATGAGGTGGACGCGCGTGTTACGGCGTGTCACCTCAGGCACCTTCAAATACTGCCGGGCCAATTCCTGCGCCCGCCCAAGCGCCTTGCCATTTGGGACTACTTCAGCGACCACTCCCCATTGGTGTGCGACAGCCGCTGACAGCGGCTGCGGATTCAGCAGAAACGCCTCGGCCCGGCCCGCTCCAGCGCGATAGCTCCACGTCGTAAAGATTCCGTCGCCCGGAACAATCCCGCCGGCAAAGTGGGGCACGTCGTGAAAAGTTGCGCCTTCAGCCGCGACGATCACATTGGCGAGCAGCGCGTATTCGGAATGCACATGAGCGCGGCCTTCGATCGCGGCGATCATCGGCACCCGTATATTCGCGATGTTCTCCACAATCTGAACGCCCTCATCATGAACCTGGCTCCAGAGACCGGGATCGGAAACATTGCCGAACGTTGCAAAATCGATACCCGGAATGAACTCCCCGCCCGCTCCCGTCAGAATCACGATCTTGTTCGCACGATCCCGCGCGATACGGTAGAACGCATCGACGAACTCGGTGTGATCCGGCGCCGTAAAGGTGAATGGCCCACCGTTGGTATGAAATTGGGCGACCAGCACGCCTTCGGCATCTCGCGTGAGCTTGAGGCTGCGGTATGCATTGAAGTAGTCATCTCGAAGCGTCATCGTCTGCTCCTCGTTAGATCTGGGCCACGCCGCCATCGACGTAAAGCTCGATTCCAGCGACGTAACTGGCCTCGTCCGATGCCAGGAAGGACACAGCTCTGGCGATCTCATCCGGATCTCCGAGCCTGCCCAGCGGAACGTTTTTGGCCAGGTCTTCTTTCATTTTTGTCAGGGCCTCGCCCTGCAGCCAGGTGTTAAAGATTGGCGTATCGATATGTCCCGGACTGACGGTGTTCACGCGGATGCGGCGGTCTTTCAGCTCGCTGGTCCAGGTCCGCGCGAAGGAGCGGATTGCCGCCTTAGTGGCGCTGTAAACGCTGACGGACGGGAAGCCTTTCACGTCGGCAATCGATCCGGTAAGGATGATCGATCCACTGTCGTTCATCAGCGGAAGCGCCTTCTGGACGGTGAAAAACATTCCTTTCACATTCGTGTCGAAGTGAAGATCGTAGAACCTCTCGTCGATGGAGCCGAACGGCGCCAGTTCCGCGACCCCGGCATTGGCGAAGATCACATCCAGCTTCCGGTTCTGTTTCCTGACTTCGTCGTACAGACGATCCAGATCGGTCAGGTTGGCAACGTCGCCTTGCACGGCAGTCACGTTGCGGCCGATCTCCGCAACGGCCCCATCCAACGCGCCCTTGCGCCGCCCGGTGATGAATACGTGATCCATTCCCTCCTGCACGAATCGTTTCGCCGTGGCCAGACCTATACCGGTCGAGCCCCCGGTGATGACCGCAACTTTTCCAGAGAATTTCTCAGCCATGGTTGCCTCCTGCTTATGCAGTCAGACTTATGCAATCAGACTACACATTCCGCGAGAATGACAGAAGACGGCTGCCGGTGATAACATTTATTCCATTTAGGAATGGATCGCCTGCGAGAGATGGAAATCTTCGTCAGGGTCGTCGATGCGGGGTCGTTCTCCGCCGCGGCGCGGGATCTCGGCATGGGCCAACCGGCAGTTTCGAAGACCATCGCAAGCCTCGAAGACAGATTAGGCGTCCGCCTGTTGACGCGCTCGACACGCAAACTGTTTCCGACGGAGGCCGGCACCGCGTTCTATGAACGGGCGGTTCGCGCCATCGGCGAGGCAAACGAAGCGGAAGCTGCGGCACAGGGTGCCGGCGCAGGACTGGAAGGCCGGCTCCGAATCTCAGCGCCGGTCACGTTCTCGCGTCTGCATTTGGTCCCGCAGCTCGGCTCGTTTTTGGATGCTCATCCCAAGGTGAAGCTTGACCTTGTAATGGACGATCGTGCGGTCGATCTGGTGGCGGAAAACATCGACGCTGCGCTGCGGCTGGGCGTGCTGACCGACTCGGCGTTGAAAGCCCGCAGGCTGGGGCAAGCTGACCGTCTGGTGGTTGCGACTCCGGCTTACCTCGCGCGCAAAGGGGTTCCACGCGCTCCAGCGGAGTTACTTGAACACGACAGCATTATTTATGGCCAGAATTCGGGCGGGCAGGAATGGCTCTTTCGGCGCGGAACGTTGGAGACACCGGTGTACCTGCAGGCGCGCCTGAAGCTAAGCGCGGCCGAGGGAGTGCGCGAAGCCGTTCTCGCAGGACAGGGATTGGCGATCGCTTCGCGGTGGATGTTTGCTCCGGAACTCACATCCGGGCAGGTGGTGAGCATTCTTGATGAATGGACCCTTCCGGCAATGGACCTGTGGGTCATCTATCCTTCGGGACGATTGACCAGCGCAAAGGCGCGCGCCTTCATAAAATGGTTCGAAAAACTCGTCACAAGCGTGATCATTTAGCCGCAGCCGTTTCGTTCGATTCACGGGCTCACTGGACAAGCAAAGATCCGGCCGCTTGACCCCGCGCAGGAGGCTGTTGCGGCCGGATTGGTGCCTACGAGATGCCCTTTCTGCCGCCCCTACTCGCTCACCTCCGGACCGCGGATCGCGAAGCGGTAGGCCGAGATCAGGTCGACGTTGGCGATGTTCGTGGTGAAGCGGATGGGCTCCAACCCTGGACCCGACCCGGGCAACGCCAGGAAGGTGACGCGGTACTGATGCTGCATTTGGCCGGTGATGTCGGACAGGAACAGCTCGACCGCACCGGACAAGTAGGTCTCACCACCGGTCTCTTCGGCTAACTGCGACAGGTAGGTTTGGCCCCACCGGATCAAGGCCGGGCTATGGCCGGCGTGGCCCAGCGACGGCGCGTACAGGCTATACACCAGAACACCGGCGCGCTGCGCGTCCTCCACGGCCTGGTCCACATACATGTTGAGCTCGCCGAAATCGCCGAAGCGGTCGATGCCGTCGGTGACGAACAGGACCTCGCGCCGCAGCGAGGCGGCGGGCCAAGCGCCGATCAGCGCGCTCAGCGAAGTATACGGGCTCGCCGCAGCGCTCTCACTGCCGCTCGAAGCACGCAGGGCCTTGGCGGCCAGGGCGTGATCGGCGGTCGGGGTCTGGGCGATACGAGCCTCTCCGTTGAACATATAGGCGATGCCAACGGCGGTCGTAGCGGGCTGCTCCATCACAAACTGGCGCAGGTTGTCGAACAACGCCGCTTGCGCGGGGTCGACCCGTTCATCGATGAAAATATAGAACTCCGCGCGGGCTTTGTCGCCTACAAGCGGAACCCACTCGGTTACCGGTAGCTGGGTCCGGCCCTGCCAGGCCGCCACTGCATTGGTCGGGATGGCGGTTGGCTCGGAGCCCTGACCGAACTCGGCGGTCACCACCATATGCACCGGAATGCCGGCCGCCGGGGCCGGAGCAAGGCCGCTTTGGGAAACAGCCACTGTCGTCAGCGCCATCATCAACAAGAAGGGTTTCATGGTCATCCTCCACACACTCTTGGATGTGCACGTGGGGAGCCACGCCGCAAGTTTGCCGGAATCGGGCTGGTTTCCTATTGAGGTGGCTGGAGTTCCGGGCGGATCCCGGGGACACGTCAGGAACGCGTCCGGAAAGAATGGGTTAAGGCACCCAGCGATTACACGGCGGGCTTCTGAGAACAGCCCGCAAAACGGAGCCTGGGTCGCGGCCACGCCGGCTGTTACTCCCGAACATCGAGGGCCGCGACCGGCCCTTTGCGGGCTAGCTACAGAGCGAGTTTGCCCTGGAAATCCATCTTCGTCAGATCGAACCACTCCGAGATGACGATGCGGCCGATCTGCGCGGTGAAGGCCACGCGCCCGTCCTTCTTGGTGAGCTCGGCTGAAAGCGGGAAGACGTAGATGATCACCAGGCCGTCTTCGCGATCAAAAACCTCCGCCTTGATGGCCTTGACGTCCTTCTGGCCTTCGCGCTTCAAGGCCGCGTCGTTCTTGATGTCATTCCACTTGTCGGGGTCTTTGTGCTCATCCGGGCGCGGTACGCCGAACACGGCGATCTGGTAGCCGTCGCCTTCGAGGGCAAGCTGGTCCTGGCCGGCGCGAAGCTCGGCGAGACGGATGGGCAGAGCGCTTTCCCACCGAAGCACGACCGGGAAGGTTCCGGGGCGCGAGCGAATGCTGCGGCCGTCGCCGGGGCGTGGGCGAAAAACATCGGAGACCTGTGGAGTGATGCCGCTGCCCTTTTTGTCGACGTGCTCATAGCCGGGGCCTTGCGGCTGGCCCATCTGGCCGCCCTCGCGCAGCTCGTCTTCGGTTTGGCGGCGGGCGAGACCGGCTTCAACGCCTTTGACCCACGGCGATCTCACTAGCACCTGCTTGGCGTCCTCGGCGGTCCAGCGGGCGGGCAACTTGGTGGTCCAAGCCGCGGGCGCGGCGGGGGCTGCAGGAGCGGCTGGTCCGGGTTGCCCTGCCGGCGGCTGTGCGGCCGACGCCGGCGTGGGGGAAGGAGCAGGAGCCGTAGTTGCGGGATCTGACCTCGAGAACGGATTCGGCCGCGACGTGAGCGCGGGGTCCTGCGCGGCCAGCAGAAACGCAAAAACCATCAGGATTGCGCAGGAAAGAAGCGGCAACCAAACCCGGGTCCGGCGCCGTAGAGCGTTGGTCAGACCAAACGTGGGCAACATCCTAGAATTTTAGCAGCTAGGCGATTCGTGTTGCTGTTGAGTTTCAGACGGGTTGAAACGCTCGCCCGCGGCTCCATTATCCTTAGGTTCATGGGAGTCAAAGTCCTCGCTGTGAATCTGCTGCTGAGCGGCGCCTGCATGGCGCAATCGACTTGGGAGTTCGGCGGCAACGTAGGGTACGGGTTGTACCGCGGAGGCTCGGTTTATTCGCCCGGCGGCACCGCCAGCGCGGGGATTCTCAATCGCTTCGCGGCCGGAGCCGTCTTGGGCGAGAATATCAACAACTACATTTCCGGTGAGATTCGTTACGAGTATCAGGACGGTCATCCGTACCTGCGTTTTGATGGCTCCCGGTATGACATCCAGGGCCAATCCCAGACCATCACCTACGACATTCTGTTCCACTTCAAGCCGCGCCAGAGCCGGCTGCGGCCATTTATTGCGGCAGGCGGCGGCGCGAAAGGGTTTCTGATCGCGGGTCCAGCGCCGTATCCGCAGCCGATTCCCAACATCGCCACGCTGAACAACACGAATCAGTGGAAGTTCGTGGTGAGCGTGGGAGCAGGGGTGAAGTACACACTGCAAGAGCACGTGCTGCTGCGCTTCGATTTTCGCGACTACATCACGACGTTTCCGAGCGCGGAGATCGCGCCTGCGCCGCATAACACGGCTCGCGGGGTGTTTAACCAGTTCACGCCATTGTTCGGCGTGAGTTATTTGTTTTAGGGATAAAATTCGTTTGGAGCCTCAGGCCTGCGTCAGTATCGTTTTAGCTTGCGGTCCGCATCAACAAATCTGACGGTACCGAGGCTGGTCCCCACGCTACTATCATCATCGAGTACTCCGAGAGACGCTCACGCTCCTATGACCCTATCCTATTCATCTCTCGTAGCGGAAGCTCCGGCCGATTCCAGCCGGTCATCCGTTGCTGAATTTGGTTTTCTCCTCCTTGTCCTCGTCGCCCTAGGCCTGCAACTCTGGCTTGCCCGTTGTCCTTCGTGCGGCGCTTGGTTCTCAGGCGAGTTCGACGGCGAAAGGGAGGTTTGCACGAAGTGCGGGCATGTCCGGTAAAGCGCTCAGCAAAGCGTGCGAGAACGTTTTTATTTTAGCCCTCAAAACCCAGGCGCCAACCGAGTTTCTCGATATCCAGCCAGGAGATCAGCGCGCCGAACCAGTGGCTGAACGCGCGGGCCTGATAGGAACTGCCGGTGCGCATGCGCAGAAGGAACGCGCACGGGCCCTCGCCAAATTGTTCGATGCGCGCGGCGACGAAGGATTGCGCGTTGGCGGCGGAAGCCAGCACCACCGGCGTTCCTTTGAACCAGGCGATCTTCGCTCCTAAGACGTCGTCATCCTGTTGGAGCGGCGCGGCCAGACCGTAGGCTTTACGGCTCTGAGCAGGAATTCGACTGGCTTCAATAACGCCGCACTGATCCATTGACGCGTACGCTAGCCTGAGGGCATGAAGGAGCGAGACTGGACAAGAGTCCTGGGATGGCCGGGATACCAGGTGTATGCGAAGGAAATCGATGAGCCGCGCAAAAAGCTGAAGCTGTGGGTGAGGCGGAAGAAGGCGGGGCTTAAATTGATCTGCTCCGGGTGCGGTCAGCCTGTACCGGCCAGCAAGATCCAAGAGATCAGCGAGCGGGAGGTACGGGACCTGCCCTGCTTCGAGTACTCGACGACGGTGGTGGTAGAGACGTATCGGATGAAGTGCCCCCGCTGCGGATTCCGTGCAGAGAAGGTGGCCCAGTTACCGAGTAAGGCTCCGTTCAGCAAACGATTCGAAGAAGCTGTGGGGCAAGCTTGCGAGAGCGCGTCGGCTCGACAAGTGGCCCGCCGGTTCGGCATGGCCGAAAGCACGGTGCGCGCGATCGACCTGCGATGCCTGGAACGTTGGGAGGCCAAGCGGCGCAAGCCGCCGCTGCGGCAGATGGGCGTGGACGAGTTGTACCGCGGCAAGAAGGACAAGTTCCTCACGGTGGTGTGCAATCTGGAAACCGGCGAGCCACTGTGGTTTGGCAAAACGCGGAAGAAGGAAACCTTGGATGAATTCTTCCGTGATGAGTTAAGACCCCGGCAACGCAGGCGGATAGAGGCGGCGTGCGTGGACATGTGGGAACCGTTCCGGTTGAGCATCGAGCAATGGGCGCCACAGTGCAAGATCGTGTACGACAAGTTCCACATCCTCCAGCATGCCAACGATGCCATAGACGAAGTGCGGAGGGCGGAGTTCTTCCGTCAAGGAAAACAAAAGCGCGGGCTGATCAAGGGAAAGAAGTGGCTCCTGATGAGCCGGTGGAAGAACCTGACTGTTCCGCAACGCGGAGAACTCAACCGGCTGTTCCAACTGAACCGGCGCGTGTTCAAAGCCTACCTTCTCAAAGAGAGCTTGGAGAAGCTTTGGGACTACCGCTACGAAGGCGCGATGCTCAACTACCTGCAGAGGTGGATGGACCAACTGAAGTGGCAACGGCTGAGGCCGTTCGAAGAACTCGCCGACATGCTGCTGAAGCATCTGGAGGGGATCTTGAATTACTGCCGGACCAAGGTTCGCTTCGGTGTGATCGAGGCGCTCAATGGAAACATTCGGATGCTGATCAATCGTGGTCGTGGCTATAAAAACGTCCACTACCTACTGCTGAAGGCCAAACGCATGGCTGTCACCAATGCCGAATTCGTTGAACTTCAACAAATCAGAAAGGCGGCATAGAATGGGCGCTTCGTCGAATTCCTGCTC
>CAWISY010000238.1:0-13152 GCA_963838455.1 Bryobacterales bacterium | reverse complement strand
CATGTTGCTGATCTGCTCGACTCAGTTCAGCTGGTTCCAGCCCGGCGCCACGCAGCAATACTATCCTCTGCTCTACACCGCGTTCTGGATCGAGCACGGACTGTGGGGGGATGCGCTCTTCTTCTACCATCTCCTCAACCTGCTGCTGCATGCCGCGTCCGCATTGGTGCTGGTCGCCATCCTGCGGCGGCTGTCGATCCCTGGCGCGTGGCTGGCGGCGTTTGCGTTTGCATTGCACCCTGTGCAGGTCGAGTCGGTCGCCTGGATTGCCGAACAAAAGAACACGCTTTCCACGCTTTTCTATCTGACGTCCGCGCTCCTTTATCTGGAGTTCGATCGCACGCGCGCAAGGCGGATCTACTGGATCGCATTCGGGCTGTTTGCCGCCGCCCTCATGAGCAAGTCCGTCACGGCGACCCTCCCGGCCGCGCTGCTAGTCGTGTTTTGGTGGCGGCGCGGAAGCCTCAACTGGAAACAGGACGTGCTTCCGCTGGTTCCGTGGCTTGGCATTGGCGCACTGGCCGGACTCTTCACCGCACGCTTCGAGCACAATGTTATCGGAGCGCAAGGGCAGCTCTACGCACTCACGCTGGCGCAGAAGATGCTCCTCGCGGGACACGTCATCTGCTTTTACGCGAGCAAGCTCATTTGGCCATTTGACCTGACGTTCATTTATCCGCACTGGACCATCGACACCCACATAGCGTCCGAGTATGGTTTCCTGGCAGCCGTGCTGGTAACGGCGCTGGTGTTGGCTGCTCTGGCCCGCAAGTGGCGTGGACCGCTCGCCGGATTCCTATTTTTCGTCGGAACGCTGTTTCCCGTGCTCGGATTTCTCAATGTCTATCCGTTTCGTTTCTCCTACGTTGCGGATCATTTTCAATACATCGCTTGTCTTGGAATCATAGTTCCGGCAGCGGCGGGCTTGGCTCTAGCGTCAAAAAAACTTGCGGGTGGCGCGGCTCGCGCCGTCTTTTGGCTCGGCCCCGTGGCCGTCGCCGCGCTCGCTTTTCTCACCTGGAACCAGGCCGGATTTTATAGCGACGCCGAAACGCTGTATCGCGAAACAGTGGCGCGCAATCCCGATAGTTGGATGGCGCGCAGCAACCTGGGCAGTATCCTGATGCGCGTGCCCGGAAAGTCCAACGAAGCCATGACACTGCTCGAGACCGCCCTGCAGCTCAACCCCGATCTTCCTGAAGCCCACAATAACGTCGGGCTGCTGCTCTCCGACATCCCCGGCGAGACCAATGACGCTGTCAAGGAATTCCATGACGCGCTCAAGCTTCGACCAAACTACGCGGAGGCGCACAACAATTTGGGGAGCGTGCTGGCGGACAATCCCGCGCGCCTCGCTGACGCCATCGCCCAATATCAGGAAGCCTTGCGTCTCAGCCCAAACTACGCCGAAGCTCACAACAACCTCGGCAGCGCCTATTCCACGCAAGGCCACGCACAGGAAGCCATGAACGAATTTGAGACGGCCCTGCGCCTCGATCCCAATCTCGCGGAGGCGCATGCCAATTTAGGTGTCGCTCTCCTCAAAATGCCCGGCCGCGTGCCGCAGGGTGTCGCCGAATTGCAGACCGCTCTGCGCCTCCGGCCGGACATGCCGCGTGTCCGCGAGATCCTCGCGCAGGTTCAATCTCAGACCCGAGGCGCGGGGCGCTAGCCGGTCCCCGGTTCTGGAGCTGATACGGAAATTGGGCGACTGCTAACCGATCACCCGCAACGTCTGCGACGCGTATGTCGAATCTCCCGGTCGGCGGTCACGAGGGCGAGCGACTCGCATTCCGCTTGCGCGATAGGAACCCGATCGAACCTTAACGGTCGCTTCGAGGATTACTGGGGAGGGCCGACATGCGGCCTGATCCTCACTTCTATGTCGGGCACCCAGGGCGCATCCGGACGGACCCCCGCGGGGTGCTCTCTCTGGGCGGCTTCGCCGGCACACATGGACTCGCCTCAAACTGGGAAGCCATTGTCTGAGATCCGAAAGGCGTGTCAACTTCAACGGACGAGGTAGCGAACAATCGGCGCCACCCGCCCACAGACGAATGTCTATCGCCCGCGCGAAGGGACATCGTGCGCGCTGGCCATGGCCGGTCGCGTGAAACGGAAAGGTTTGAGCCATGATCCCAAGCTTAGGCTTACCTGAGGCTCATTCGGTTCCTGTATTAAAGTCGTTGCGAAGGAACGATAGGCCTTCCCAACGCGGGTATCCGAATCGACGAAGGAATGATTGAGTATCGCGTTGTTAACGGCTCGATAGTCGTTTGGAAAAACGGCGGCAACTTCGCAACCTAACATTGCGGCCACCTCCGACTTGCTCATATCACCGGACTGCCACCGATTGACCAGGATGCGAACCCTGGAGCGATCGATTCGGACGGCTTCCAGTTCGGCCAGACGCTGGGGAACAAGGCTTAAAGAAAGTAGTTCCGGTGTGGTCATGATGAAAATCGACGAGGCCGCGTGCAACGCCTCCGACGTGGCATCGTTGACTACGTCGGGTAAATCCAGAATGACGTGGTCGTACCGGCCAGCCACAAAGCTCAATAGATGATGGTAATCGTGCCAGGCCGGGGGCCGGTTCGCCGTTCTTCGGTTAGTAAGGAGAAAATCCACATCCATCTTTCGGAACACGTGCTGCGGCCAAATCAGCGTGGAAGCAGCGTCGGCAGACTCCAATGTTTCTGAAATCGAACGCACGGGCCGTGATCCAATCCGCTCGCCGATGGTCCCTGACTGCAAGTCGCATTCGGCCACCAGAACTTTTTTGCTGAATGATCGCGCCAAGTGGGCAGCAGTGTTGATCGCGATGGTGGTCGCGCCTCCGCCGGCTTTCGCGGGCAGGATCGCCGTGACATTGGAGTAATTGGAGTGGCCGCTGCTTCGGATTGACTCCCGTGTGGTTCTGACCAGATTGTGAACGGAGAAGGGTGGCTCCATAAACCCTGCGAGATCCGAGGGCGGCACGGCATGGGCCGTCTGCGTCGAGAAACCGATGATTGGTAAGGAATCGTCAATGCTCTTGATCTGCTCAACCAGGGACGCCGTCGCACCGCCATAGGTCACGTCCAGAAAAGCAACGTCCAACCGGAGCGTGTTCAACGCCCGGCTCAGTTCATACGGAGACGGGTAGGGAGAGAAAATCCGATCCAGAACAAAATGCCCCGTTTCCCGAATCGCTCGCTGAAGCAGATCCGCGGAATCCCTGTTAACGGTGCTTAGGACAGTGTGCAGCATCGCTCCATTGCCTTGGCAGTCTGACTGCCAAAACCTGCGAAGCGTCTTTGCAATGAGATACGCATGTCCGCAAGGACGAATTTGTCAATTGTCCGGGGTGGTGCGGCGGATTTCCGACAGATCGCTCAACTAAACTTCTCGATGGGAACATCCCGCTGCCATTCCCTGGCTGCTAGTTCTGGATGACGTCGTATTATTCACTAGTGTTTCATCGGGTAGCGCCGCGAGATCCCTATCCAGCCAACCCCCTGAAAGGCGACGTTATTTCCCCAAAGGCACAGCGGCGCCGAAGTTTATCGAAAACGTTTTCGAGCAGAACGAAGGTATGGTCCGGCGTGGGCGTTTCCGGAGCGTCCACCGGCGTAGCCACCGCGACCCGATTGCCGGGAAAAGCGCTTGGGACTAACCATGCCAAACAGTTGTTGGATCTTCGACGTGTGAGATATGAAAGAATTCAAGAAACCTACGTCCGTGTCCCGTTGGGGGCGTCTTCTGCAGCGAATCTGCACGCAGGGACTGGGCGAGATTCAAGATCTGCCTGCCGATGTCGGACGCGCCAGGAATCGAAGTTCCCCTCACGACTGCCTCGGCACAAGTGTCGTAATCGTTGCCAATGCAATACGCAACCGGCACACCGACCGCTTCAGCAACCACGGCCGTCTCAAGGTGCCCTCGCCAATGGTCCTTTCTGTTGAGCACCAGACTCACTCGGTCAGCCAGGCCTAGATCGCCAAGACTCTTCGCCCTGGCCTTTGCGAGGTGTACCGGAGCCACTTCGGGGGTAGTGATGAGAAAGATCCGTTGAGATTCGCGCAACAACTCGATTGAAAACTCGTTCAAGTCACTGCCCAGGTCGGCACATATTACCTCGTACTGGGCACGAGCAATGTCGAGCACTCGCTGAAGGCTTGCCGGATCAATGCGTGGAGGCGAGATCAGGTTTCCTCCGTGCAGCACGTCAAGCTTATCGGACTTTCCAATCAGCTGACGCCACAGGTCCTCGTCCAGGTTCTCCGCGTGGCTGATCGCGTCTACGACAGATGCCGAGTTTCCGAGCTTTAAGTGAAAGTTAACCATCCCAGCCGCAAGGTCACAATCCATCAGAAGCGCGCGGACAGACAATTCCTCCGCGAGGGCGCAGCTGACACTGAGAGCGATGGTCGTGGTGCCCACGCCTGGTTTTGCTGGAAAGAAGGTGTAAAGATCAGCAAGGCGGGAGACCGGACTCGGATATCGCTTCAATTGTCTTTGCACGAACGCAAGCGTCTCTTTCAGCTTATTGTGTGTGAAAGGAGTCACGAGGTAGTCTCGAAGTCCCAATTGCATTAGATGATGCGCGAGTTCCTCGTCGATATGATGGGCGACACCGATCAGTTGAAGCCCTGGCATGAGGTCGGCGAGGCTGGCCAAAGTAGCCTCGACCTTTGGCAAGTCTTCAACCCACACAAATAAGAGATCAGGCCTGTGGATGCGAATGGTCTGCAGGAGTTCATCAAGGCGCGAAAAGGCCGGAAGCGACCGGGCGAGCTGAATGTCTGGGATGTGTGTCAGCTCCTCCGCCAGCGCGTGACTTAACTGGTCATTTGGAATGATTGTGAGAACTCTCATGGCCACCGGCGTGTTGGGTCCTTTGCAGAGACTGCTCCATCTTGTAACATCGGGCGGGCGGCTGTCGCACTTTAGCGGAAGGCGGATACGGCGTGAGGGATTCAGTCTGGGCCGAATGATCGCAAAGCGGTGTGCCCGGATCATGGTAGCTGGAATCGCCCAGTCGAAAACAGGTATCGACCGAAATCAGGAACAGCTCGCTTCAACGCATTCCTGGCGTCTTCCTCCTTAAGAGGTTCGGCAACCACCCACAGGCAGAACTCCTGACTTTCCAACCCAGCTTTGCAGTACGCAGCCAATGTTTCCAGAAGATCCTCTTTCGTCTCATAGAAGAGACAGAAGTGGGTGCCCCAAGGCATATCGCCGACAACTTCGACTCCAGACTTCCGCATCTCCGCTATCATCACGATTACCTCCCAAGGTCGTTCTGAAGCACTTTGGTGCTGCGCGGGCGACCTCGCGCGGCGATTGCCGCTGGCGCGCAGCACCTTCTTAAGGAGACCCTACGGATGCTTCGGAAGCGGATCGGCCGGCCGAGCGACGCTGCCGCGATATGCTTCGTCGATCTCGATGTGGTTCTCGTCCAGAATGGTGCCGATCGCCCGCTGCAGAGCGATTTTCGCCTTGACGTAAGCTGCTTTTGCCGCTACTTCGGTCGATTGAGCTTGCGCGAGATAATTCTCATATTGGATCATCAGAAGATTGGTGGAGAGCCCGACGTTGAAGGTTTGCTGTTCAACATTCACGGACTGCTCTTGAAGCTGCCGAGCCTCCACCGCCGCCTCGTAGGAGGCGCGTGCCTGTAGCAGCGACTCCTCGGCGTCGGCTACCTCCAGCCGGACTTGATCCTCCAACTGCTGGCGCCGCACTTCCGTCTGCTTCACCTGCAGCGCGTCGCGAACGGCATCGGCTTGCGCGACCTGGTTTCTCAAGGGAAGGTTCAGTTGCAGTCCGATCTCGTACGTAGGGTAGTCGCGGCGGAGGAGCTGGCCCAAGGTCGTGCCATAGCCGCCTAAAGCCAGGCTGGGGGGGAGCTTGCTGGCGAGGGGATTCAAATCGCCCGCCAAGCCGGCGTTTTGCACAGTTCCCACCAGATTGAGCTGCGGCTTCACCGCATTCAGCGAACCTTTTAGGCTGATTTCGGAATTCTCAACCTGAATGCCTGCGCCCGCAAGATCCGGGCGGTTTCGGAGGGCGTCAGCCACCAGGTCCGCTACCGTCGCCGCCGGTTCCTCGCCGGGGACACTCAGCGTATCGGTAGGAATGATGTGGGCCCCCAACACCTCCGGGTTGGCCAGTCCGGCGCGGGTGAGCGCCGTCTTCAAAATGAGCTCCTGCTGCCGGACCAAACCCTGAGCGACAATCAACGCTTGCCGGCTGACGGCGACAGCGGCATTGGCACGCGTGACTTCGATCGGCGCCTGCGTTCCTTGGTCGACCTGATTCCGGTTATCTTCGTAGAGCCGCTGTGCTAGACGCAGAGCTTCCTGTTTCACGGTAACATCCTCGTTCAGACTTACCAGGTCCGTATAAAGCCGCGCGATGCCAGCCACAGTATCCATGACTTGCTGTCGAAAAACGAGATCGGCAACTTTTTGACTATTGCGCGCGATGTGGATGAATCGGCTGTTCAAGCTCGCGCCAAATCCTTGCAGCAGCGGTTGCGTGATGGTAACGCCCAGACTGGAGGTGACGAACGGGTTGTAGGTATAACCCATTGCATTCGTGGTATTGCGGCTGTTGTTGAAGTTGATACTGACTTGAGCTCCGGACGAAAAGCCCGCATTTACTCCGGCGTTCGCATCCACCGTGTTTTGCGTAAGCCAACTGGAGCCGACCAGAAGCGGATCGTATTCCTGTGTTGTCAGGTGCTGTGCGCTTATTAAACCCGATAGGACCGGATCGAACTGTGGAACCGGCGGCCCGCTCGCCAGCGGGGTCGCACCCGTCACCGAAAGATCGTTTTGCTGCTCACTGATCAGGGCGATATCTGAAAAGTTGGTGTTGACCAGCGGCGTGGGCGTTGATCCGGATGTGAGGTTGGTCAACAGCGGACCATTCGGACCGCCGATTCCGGGGGCCGGCTCATTTATCAGAAGGCTCAAACCGCGCGGCAGTCCGCCTCCGCGGGCTCGCAACAAGTCCGTGTCTGCGATCCTCGGAGTAAAACGCTCCAGTCCGATGTCCAGATTATTTTCCAGCGCCAGTGCGATGGCGTCCCTGAGAGACAAATACATTTGTCCGGCGCGTATAAGGTCGAAAATACGCTGGGAATTCTGGAAGCTGACGGGCGAAACGCTGCGAGTTTCGTAGGGGCTGGTCAATCTCCCGACGAAGGTTTCACCCGGAAGGGAAATCGTGGGACTCCTATCCTGTACGAATCCTTGCGCGGTTTGCGCCAGCACCAATTCCGGCCAAATGGCCATCAGCACAACTCCCTGGACCAGGAATCTCACTGCTGATTCGCCATCTGCACGATGGCGCCCTCTTTAACCGCATCACCGGGGTCGACCACGACATAATCGCCGTCGCGCACGCCGCCCAGAATCTCGAGTGTCGTGCCGTAGTCTCTGCCCGGTTCTACCTTTTCAAAGTGCACCATCCGGGCGCCTGGAAGAAGCGCACGGTCGACGCCCTCCGCGATCGCTGCCGCCGATTGGGATCGATCAAGGGACTTCAACACGGCCAACGTAGTGCCTTCGGCCTCCACTACCAGAGAGGCGTCCGGAACCAAGAAGGGCGGCACCGCGCGGTTGGTGATGAAGCGCACGGTTGTGTACATCCCCGGAAGCAGGACCCCGGTGGGGTTGTCGACTTGCACCTCCGTCAGCAGGGTTCTGGACGCCGCATCCAAAGCGTTTGAAGTGCGGGTGATTTTGCCTGGAAACAACCGGTTCGGAAGTTCTTCCACCGTAACGTTGGCCGACTCACCTACTTGGATGCCCGAGGCCTCTGTTTGAGGAACGGAAACCAGAACACGTAGCCGGTCGATCTGGGCTACACGAAAAATCTCGCCGCTGCTGGGAACGTCGGAAGGTGCGGCGAGGCTGGGCCGCGTCGGCCCCTGAGTCGAACCGGTCGCGGAGATCAAGGCGCCTACATCGACGTTTCTCGCCGTCACGATTCCGGCGAAAGGCGCGGTGACCTTTTCATATCCTTGCAGTGTGATCAGCCGGTCCAAGGTGGCTTTGCTGGCGCTGACGAATTCCTTCGCCGCCACGACGTTCTTTTCGCCGGCGGTTACGTTCGCCGCGGCGGTCTTGGCTGCCGTTTCTTGGACGTCGCCGGCCTGACGCGACACCGCGCCGGTTTTGGTCAAGACCTGATATCTCTTCCAAGTGACCTCAGCCAGGTCTCTGGTAGCTATCAACTGTTCGAGAGTCGCCTCGGCGTTACCAAGCTGTCCCTCCGCTTGCGCCAGCGCGGCCTGCTGCTGAGTCACTTGCTGATCAAGATCGGGAGCGTCGATTTCCGCGAGCATTTGGCCTGCGGAAACCCGATCCCCGATGTCCACGTACCGCGTCTTGAGATATCCGGCGGCGCGGGCATAGACGTACGCCTCGGTCACCGGTGTAATGCTGCCGGGAAACGATACTTCAGTGGCGTGGGGAGCCCGCGTAACCTTGGCGGCGTTTACAATTGGGGGCGTGACTTTTCGCTCGGCCGCGGCGCTGTCGAGCGCCCGCGTGGTCGCCCTGCGCGGAAGGTACCCGGCGAGAAGCCCGACACCTGCCAGCGCTGCCACCAGCAATACTGCAATGATCAGGCGTTTAGGCGAACCTTCCTTGCGATCGGGCATTCCGTGTTACTCCTTTTCCATCCCGCGAGTTCCCTCTGTTGTTTCACCGGCCTCGGCAGCGATACGAGCGTCAAGGTCCACCGGCGGTTGCTTGCGCAACCAGCTATACATAATCGGCACGAAAAATAGAGTCGTTGGCGTCGCGAGCAACAGATCACCGATCACGGCGCGGCCCAACGGGGCGTTTTGCTCGCCTCCGTCACCCAATCCCAGGGCCATCGGAACCATACCGATGATCATCGCCAGTGCGGTCATGATCACCGGCCGCATGCGGGTGAACCCGGCCGACAACGCCGCATCCAGCGCGTTCTTGCCCAGAGCCCGCTCATCATTGGCGAAGGTGACCAGAAGGATGCTGTTAGCGGTGGCCACGCCGATCCCCATGATCGCCCCCATCAGCGCCGGCACACTCAGGGTTGTGCGGCTGAGGTACAGCATCCACAGCATCCCCGCCATGGCTCCAGGCAAGGCCGTAAGAATAATGAACGGATCCAGCCACGACTGAAAATTGACGGCCATCAGCAGGTAGACCAGCAGAATCGCGAACACCATTCCCAGGCCAAGCCGCGCAAACGAGGTCTGCATGGTATCCACCTGGCCGCGTAGTTCGATGGTGGTGCCTCGCGGCAGGCTTTCCCGCGCTTTGTCGATGATCCGGGTTACGTCCACGCCGAAACCACCCAGATCGCGGCGATCGGGGCTCGCGTAAACGTCGATTACAGGCTGTACGTCGTAGTGGCTTTCAATTTCCTCAGAGGTAGTTCGCTGCAGAGTGGCCAGATTGTCCAGCAGTTGGGTGGTCTGGCCGCCGCCTTCCGCGGTGACCGGAGTCCGCTGCATGGAGTCGAAGGTGGAGACCGCGTACTGGGGTGTTTGGACCGCGACGTTGTAGTTGACGCCGTTCTGCGGGTTGAGCCATTGATTGGGCGCCACCTGACCGCTGGATGACAGCGAAATTAGCAGGCTATCGGCGACGTCTCTTTGCGTAAGCCCCGACTCATCGGCTTTGATGCGATCGACATTCACTTTGACGGTCGGATAATCGACCTGCTGGCGGACGAAAGTATCGACGGCTCCCGGCAACTGCGCAATCTGATCCCGGAGTCGAGTCGCGATGGTGTAATTCGCGGCGGCGTTGTTGCCTGTCACTTGAACGTCGATTGGCGCGGGGAGGCCGAAATTCAGGATCTGGCTGGTAATGTCCGCCGCTTGGAAGAAGAACACTTCGGTAGGGAATTTCGTTGCAAGGGTGCTTCGCAATTCTCTGGTGTAGTCGATGGTCGGGTGATGGGTGGGCTTCAGGGAAATGAGGATTTCTCCGTCGCCGGAACCGTTGGTCGCGCTATCGCTGAACGCCAGGTTGATGCCCGAGTTCGGAAGCCCGATGTTATCCAGAATGGCATCGAGTTCCTCAGGGGGCACAATCCGGCGGATCTCCGCTTCCACGTCCCCGAAGATCCGTTCCGCCTCCTCAATCCGCGTCCCTGACGGACAGCGGACGTGCAATCGCATTTGTCCCGAGTCCACATACGGGAAGAAGTCTCTTCCGACCAAGAGCACCAGCCCCAAGGACGAGAACGCAAACAGCGCGAACGCCCCGCCAACCAGCGGGCGATGGTGCAGCACGCTGTTCAGCAGCCGGTGGTAGGCGTCGCGCAGCTTCTCGAAGCGGCGGTCGAACGCCTGATGGATCCGGCAGATTACGCCAGCTTCCTTCGCGGCATTTTCAGCGGCTTCGCCTCCCTGATACAGCGGCAGTTCCACTGGAAGGAGGTAGTGAACCAGCGTCGGAACCACGGTTCTCGTTAACAAGTACGAAGTCAGCATGGCGAAGACCACGGCCATGGAGAGCGGCGTAAACAGGTACTTAGCGGCGCCGGAAAGCATGAGCACCGGAACAAATACGATGCATATGCATAGCGTCGAGACGAAAGCCGGCACCGCGATCTGCTGCGCGCCGTCTAAGATCGCGCGCGCCAGGGTCTTCCCTTTGAATCCCATGTTGCGATGGACGTTCTCGATTTCGACCGTAGCGTCGTCGACCAGGATTCCAACGGCAAGAGCGAGCCCGCCAAGCGTCATCACGTTGATCGTTTGCCCCAGCAGGCTCAGCACGATGAGCGACGTAAGAATGGAAAGAGGGATGGAGAGGCAAACGATCAACGTGCTCCGCCAGCTCCCCAGGAACAACAGAATCATCAATCCGGTCAGGCAGGCCGCAATGGTCGCCTCACGCACAACGCCGCTCACCGATGCCCGCACGAAGATGGATTGATCGAACAGCGGCGCGATGTGAAGAGACGTTGGCAGGGTTGCCTCAACCGCGGGGAGCAACTTCTTGACTCCGTCAACGACTTCGAGAGTCGAAGCGCCCCCGTGCCTCAAGACAGTCAAGAGGGCGGACCGCTGGCCGTCGGCTCTCACGATGTTGGTCTGGACCTGATATCCATCCCGCACTTGGGCAACATCCCGCATGTACACCGGCGCGCCGTTCACGGTCTTGATGGGCATGTCGTTCAGCGCCGATATTAATTCAGGGCTGCTGTTGAGCTGGATCAGATACTCCCGCGTACCCACCTTCACTGTGCCGGTGGGGAGAATGAGGTTCTGAAGGCTTAGGGCGTTCGAAACGTCCGTCGCCGAGAGCCCCTTCCCAAATAGGGCATCGGGATTGAGATCCACCATTACGCTTCGGACCTTCCCGCCATAGGGCAAGGGCACTGAGATGCCCGGCACCGTTGCGAGGCGAGTGCGGATGAAATTTTGGCCGTAATCGTAGAGCTGTTGCTCCGTGAGCGTGGCGCTACTCAGGCCCAGTTGGAGTATCGGAACACTCGAAGCATCGTACTGCACAACCAGCGGAGGGTAGATTCCGGGAGGCAGCGTTCGAAGAATGGTCTGATTCACCGCCACGATCTGCGAGATCGCCAGATCGATGTTCGCGCCCGGCTGCAGATAGACGCGAATCAAACCAACGCCGTTGTACGAAGTCGACTCGATGTGCTCGATGCTGTTGACTGTGGTTGTCATGGCCCGCTCCGAGATCAGCAGAACGCGCTTCGCCATGTCATCCGGGCTCATGCCTGAGTAGGACCAAATCACCCCGGCCACCGGGATGTTGATATAGGGAAAGACATCGGTGGGCGTGCTCAAGATCGATATCACCCCGAGAATGGCGATCAAGAGGGCCATGACGACGAAGGTATACGGGCGGCGAAGGGCCAGTCGAACAATCCACATATGAAGTAGCCTGCTTTGCGTGGCATGCAGTTCGCATGCCATCACTTTTTCGGTCGTTAGCTGAACGGTTAGGCAGATGCCTCGGAGGACGCTGTCGCTCGCGAGACGTGGCGACGCGAATTCGTCACCACGCAGGGTCGTCCGGTCGCGAGTTAATTAATAGGTGTGGATGTTAACGAGTCTTGCCCGCCCACCGCAGACTGAAGGCTGCGGCCAGCGAGATTAGTCCGAGGATCCCAATAAGTGTAAGATTGCTTGCCGTCGCGGGTAGCTTTGCAGGCAGGTCTGGCGCCGCTTGGATGGCGAACACGTCGGCGATCTCGACTTCCTCCTCCGTCGGCTTCTCAGCTTTCAGCGGGGTTGACTGCATGGCTACAACCTGTGGCTCTTTCATAGTGGCTGTGGGCATCGTCGTATTCGGAGCAAGCTCCGCAGGCATGGATGGGACGGGTGTATTGTTCGCCTTGGCCAACGCGACCGCTTTGGGCTTTGGATAAACAAAGTCATGGCCGTAGTTCTGTCCGGGATAAAACCAAGCCTTTACCGCTTCAGGCGAACCAGCAGGACGCTCATCGAACGTGATGATCGGTTTGTCGGCAGGCCGGAGGCGATAGTCAGGGATCGCGAGAAAAGTCCCGTACAGGTGGTTCTGGTCGCGATTGAAGACTTGCACGATGTTTCGATCCGACGAAGAGCCGGCCAACTTGAAGACGTAGGTCCCAGCCGGTAAGACTTGGCCTGGAATCTCGACCGGACCACTGAACGTAAAGATGGTCTTCTGGTCCCAATTGTCGGCCATTGCCGTTGGCATCAAAGATCCGAGTACTGCCACGCCCGCGAGTAAGAGCAGTTTCGCTTTCATATTAGTTGTCTCCTTTGAGGAATTAGGTCTTAAGCTTCCACGAACGCGATTGAGCAATTTCGGAACCGGCGGCGAACTTCCTGACTAAAAAGGGTGAACTCGGCTCAGTGGCGATGCTCTGACGCCACCCAAGTCCTCCGGTCGTCAGGTCCAAGGCGCCTCACAGGAATTGCCTGCGCGATTTCAGAAGGCATTCCGTGCGGCCTGCAACGTGCCTGCCGCATCTCAAGGAGGAAGCCAGGATCATGGGAGGATACGCGCCTGAGGGCCTTGTCCGGCGACGCCGGACGTTTGCAGGGCTACTAACATTTGGTGTCCTGTTTGTCTCAACCAAGGCCGGCCCGCAGGCTAGTCCAACTGCACCTGGCGAGCCACCGTCGCCGAATAAACGGCT
>CAWISY010000237.1:0-17233 GCA_963838455.1 Bryobacterales bacterium | reverse complement strand
TCTCCTCCAGGTCATGGGTCGATTGTGGAGCCTTTCCCGTCTACGGCAAACCCCGGATAGCCGTATTTTGGACTAGCTACATAGTGGGGCAGCCGCTTACCAAGGTCGTGAGATCCGGCCGTACCACTTTAGGGGGGCGAAGAAAGTGCCTGGGCTGGCGCATCGGTCCCCTGTCACATTCTGCTTTTGCCTTCCGGCGCGCGAACGGACCACGGAACCATGCGCTCCAAAAGACCGTCGCGCAGGATCAGCGTGTGGAACAACACTGCACCCATGTGGGCAAGAAAGGTCAGGAATAAAAGATACGCGAGGATCGTGTGCGTTTCACGCAGCGTGGCGTACAACTCCGGCCTCGCGGGCAGAATCGGCGGCAGGTGCACCGCTCCGAACATCACGATCGGGTAGTGGCCTGCTGACAGCATGGCCCAACCCACTAGCGGCAGCGCGAAGAACAAGGTATACAGCAGCCGTTCGGAGGCCTTCGCCACAAAGCGTTCCTGTGGCGGCATGGCCGGCGGAAAATCCGGGAGCCTCGTCGACAGCCTGGTAGCCAGCCGGAGGATGGCCAGCAGCAGGATGAGGATGCCGAGCGGACGATGGATCGTCAGGAGTGTGTGATAGTCACCCAGCGAGGCCACCATGGACACGCCGATGAACAGCATCGCCAGAAGGCAGGCGGCCATCAACCAGTGAAGGATCCGCGACAGGAGCGCGAATTGAATGGGACTCTTCGAAGTGGGCATGGCTACTTTTCGACCTCCGCCGTTGAAATTGGGCTGGGGTCCTTATGTTCCCCTTCGCGCCGCGTGAAAGACTGCGAATACGCCGCCGAGCGCGCGCTCAGCAGCGGGTCGTCCGATGGCGATATCCCGTCCGGCAGCACCAGCGGATCAAAATTGATATCGCGCGTGGCACTGGTGTCTTCGCTCTCGATCGCGTTGATGGTCAGCGTTCCCGCGTCGATCTGCTTCCGGTCCGGAGGCCACGGGCGGGTCGCGTCCGCCGTCGAATCGCCGGGCTGGCCTATGGTGAGAATCAAATGCCAATGCAGCGGCTTGGCACGAAGCTGCGCGATCAATCCATCGAACAAATAGTTCTTGCCGGTTGCCGCCGCGCTGTTTGCCTCGAACGTTTGATCCGGCGTCACAAACCAACGAACCGGAGTGGAATCACCTTGGGCATTGACGAACCGGAAGGCGTTCAGGGCGTAATATGGGCTGTCGCCGAAACCGGACGAAAACGGATGCTTGCCGATGACCTGCAACGCCGCGGCGGTCTCCGGGTGCTTCGCCAGAAAGGCGGGCATAGCGCCGGGAATGTCTTTTCCCGTAGCCGGGTCCGGGGAGGACACCACCAGGAACTCGTTGAAGGCTTCCGGCGTCTTGACGACGAATACCGGGATGTTGACCATGGCCGTCCGCCACTCTTGTCCGTCGGGCTGTTTGAACAGAATCGCCAGGCTTCGTATCGTTTGCGGCGTGTCGGCGGCATCCGGCTTTCCGCCTGCCAGTGCAAACCGTCCTACGATGGGTACGCGGCCGGGGAGGAATACCTGCGCCTTGGAGACCGCTTGTCCCTGGCCATTGCTCTCGAAGTAACCCGTGACACAGACCCCTTTGGCATGATTGCGCCGAAATCCGGGATGCACTCCGTTGACGTATTCAAAGGTGTTGATAATCGCCGCCGGCGTCAACTGGTGCGGCGTGAACCAGCCGCCCGCATATAGAAAGAGCCCCGCAGTCAATGCGAGCGCGCCAACAATTGCAGTGAGCCGCCCGGCTAATCCTCCGCCATGCAACGGAGCGGCGGGCGGCTGGGAAATTTGATCCGATTCAGTGGTTTTCATACCTCTCCTTAATCCGAGCGCGGGCGTCCCGATGCCAACCGCCCCTTTTAGATCCAGTGCAAACCATCCAACGCCACAGCTATGTCAATTCGCCGGGCTTCGTTCAAGCGAGCGTCATTTAATTCGTTCCCACGGCTTGCCCATCGTCGGCTTGAAAGTTGACCTTCGTGCCTTCTTTGAATGCCACGTAGGCGCGCTTCCAGGGCTGATCGTCGATGAGTCTCCATTTGTGACCGGTACCCGTGGTGTCCATCGCCACCAGGATTTCCCCCGGATGGATCACAAACGTTTCTCCGGTTCGCGTGGCGAATTCGAGAGTTCCCGACAGCGTGATCACGTACTGCGTAGCGGGGGCGTTGTGCCAATCGAGCGCGGAGTGAGCCGGCGTTTCCTCGAAAAGAATCGAGCTGGCTGCCAGCACTTCGCGATTATTCACGATGGTTCCCGGAGCGGCGTGGGAATTGCCGTCCGGTCCGGTGGAAATATACCAGGCTTTGATCATAAGTTTTGAATCCCCAGTACGGCGGCTGTGGAGGCGCGCACCGTGCGGCAAAGATCGGCTTCGTCGATCAGCGAATGTCCGTACGACGGGATGATTTGCTGCATTTTGCCCATCCACGCTTTCTTCAGTGCTTCGCCAAAGCAACGTTCGATGACTCGAATCATGATCCAGACCGCGGTGGAGGCGCCAGGTGACGCTCCCAGCATGGCGATCAGAGACCCGTCCGCGGCGGACACCAGTTCGGTGCCGAACTGAAGGACGCCGCCATGGACCGGATCCTTCTTGATAATCTGCACGCGCTGGCCCGCCTCTTCCAGCTTCCAGTCTTCTTCTTTGGCGTCCGGGTACATTTCGCGCAACGCGGCGAATCGCTGCTCGGAGGTTTCGAGGACCTGTCCGATCAAATATTCCGTCAACTTTACGTTGTCCCTGCCGACGGCGAGCATCGGCAGAATGTTTTCCGGATCGATCGAACCAAAGAGGTCGAGATACGATCCGTGTTTGAGGAATTTCGTCGAAAATCCCGCGTACGGCCCGAATAACAGGGAAATCCGCGCGTCGACGTGACGTTTGTCCAGATGGGGCACGGACATCGGCGGCGAACCAACGGAGGCCTTGCCGTACACCTTGGCGTCGTGGCGCGCTGCGATTGCAGAATCGTCGCATCGCAGCCAGATTCCGCTCACCGGATATCCTGCGTAGCCGTGCCCTTCCGGGATCCCGGACTTCTGCAGAAGCGGCAGTGAGCCGCCGCCCGCCCCGACAAAAACGAACTTGGTCTGGATTTCCCGATCCTCGCCGGTCTTTTCGTCTCTGAGGCGAACCGTCCAGCAATTGCCGGAGCGGCGCAAATCCTGGACCCGCGTCGAAAAGTGGAGCGAGAACCCCTCTTTATCCTGTGGAGCGAATCGAGAAGCACGTCCGTGAGAGCGCCGTAATCCACATCCGTGCCGGTTCGCATTCGCGTGGCTGCAACCTGCTCGCCCGCATCCCGGCCTTCCATAACCAGCGGGAACCACCCGGCAAGTTGTTTCCTATCCGCGGAGAATTCCATCCCGCGGTAGCAATGGTGCCGGGAAAGCGCTTCAAACCGCTGGCGCAAAAAGGCGACATCCGCCGCTCCCCGCACGAAGCTGCAGTGCGGCACGGAATGAATGAACGACTGCGGATCTTTGATCGCGCCTGTTGATACCAGATACGCCCACAACTGGCGGGATAAATCGAATTCCGTGTTCACGGCAAGGGCCCGGGAGATGTCGACGCTTCCGTCAGCGTTCTCCGGCGTGTAGTTCAGCTCGCACAACGCCGCATGGCCGGTGCCGGCGTTGTTCCACGCGTTCGAACTTTCCATGGCGGCGGTCTCCAGCTTTTCGAAGAACCGTGATCTTCAAATCCGGCTGGAGCTCTTTGAGGAATACTGCCAGCGTGGCGCTCATGACTCCTGCGCCAACGCAGACGACGTCCGACTGAAGTGGGATGGTTGAATTGGTGGTCATATCGTTCAGGCTCTCTGCTGGGGCCGGGCATTGGCGACGGCGACTCGCGATCCCCATTCGAGGAGCTGCCGGGTGCAATCATCGCGGTCAATGGTGCACTCGATCATCACCGGTCCGCCGGAGTGGGCCATGGCTTTCTCGATTGCGGCCGCGAGTTCTCCGCCGGTGGTCGCGCGAAGACCAACGCCCTTACCGTCCTCAGCGTTGAAGACTTTCATCAGGCCCGCATAGTCCCAGTTTTTGATGTTGTTGTAGGGCCCATCGTGGATCTCGACTTCGATGGTATAGCCGCGATTGTTGACCAGGAAGATGAGGACCGGCAGATTCAACCGGATCATCTGGCACACTTCCTGGGCTGTGAGTTGAAACGATCCGTCGCCCACCATCAGGACAATGCGCCGGTCTCTGGCTTTCACCGCGTACCCAAACGTCGCAGGTACAGACCAGCCGATGTGTCCCCATTGCATCTCGATTTCAAACTTCGCGCCATCGGGAAGATTCATGTTGAGGCCGTTGAACCAGGAATCTCCGGTTTCGACAATCAGAGTCGTATTCGCGTCGATCACTCCCTGGATCTGCCGGCACATCTCCTCACGAGTCAGCGGAGCTCCCCGGTCGGCTACCGGCGGCGCGGCAACCAGGACCTTGGTTCTTGCGAACTCGGCCAACGACTTCGCCTTGGGCTTTACCACCTTCGCCAGTTCACTCAGGAACTCCGCCATATAAACATCGTTAAAGGTTGCCGAGCCCAGCCGGACGCGATTCGGTTCCACCTGGATCAGCCGGTCTTCGGACGGCAGGGCGGTCCAGCCGGTGGTGGTGTAGTCGGTGAACAGCGGGCCTGCGGAGAGAACGGCGTCCGACGAATCGACCACTTCGGCAGCGCCGGGGCTGCCGGCCGCACCGAGATAGATGCCCATGTACTGACGGTGCTCTTCCGGGAAGAAGCTTTTGGCGCTCGGCATGACGGCGACGCCACAGCCGGCCGCCTCAGCCAGCCTCCGGAATGCCTCAATGCCGCCGTGCGACCTCAGTTTCGGACCAGCGAGCATCACCGGCCTCACAGCATTTTCCAGAAATTGCGCCACCGCGCGCACCGCCGCAGCGAGCGATGCCGGATCACTCTTCGGCGTCTCCAGCCAGTCGAGAGGCTTCGGCTTCGAACACTGCGCCGAGGCGAGATTACACGGGATTTCGATGTAGACCGGCTTTTTCGCCCGCAGCGCCGCCCGGATCGCTTTATCGATCAAGTGTGGGGCCTCTTCGGGATGAGTAATAGCGACCGCCTCGCACGTAATGCGTTTGGCGAAGTCCAGCGGATATTGAAGGTCGAGCGTTCCCAGCGCGTGATGCACCAAGTGGTTGGCGCCGAAATCGTTGGAATTGGGCGCGCCCGAGATCAGGATCACGGGAAGTTCCTCCGCGTAGGCCCCGGCGAGTCCGTCGAACGCCGTGAGCGACCCCACGCTGAAAGTGACCACGCATGCGGCGGCGCCGTTCGCCCGTGCGTATCCTTCCGCCGAGAAAGAACAGTTCAGCTCATTACAGCAATACACCTGCTGAATGTTCTTGTTGAGGAGGAGCTGGTCCAGGAGAACCAGATTGTAGTCACCGGCGACCGCGAAGTGGTGCCTGATTCCGATCTCTTCGAGTCGCGACGCGAGATAGCTTCCGACGCTGCATGTCTCGCTAACGGGACCGGCGGTCCGGATCTCTTGCTTCGATTTTGAGCTGAGGTCGATGGTCGTTGGCATCTTGCGACTTGCAGAAGCATGCTGGTTGCCAAGTCCGCGTAATGGACGCACGGGGCTTTCCCGGGCTACCGGTGTCACGCGGTGATCAGCGCGTCCACCGGTGGACGCGGTTTTTCCGCATTCAGCGGATGACCGATTTGCCTGTCCTGGTTGATTCCGTTTTGGCTAGATCCGTGCAAGGATCGCATTATGACGCTTCTGAAGCTCCCAATTGGATTGACGGTTTCCGGCAAACGCATCGAGTCCGACTCCATGGGCGAGATCGAGGTTCCCGCCGACCATTACTGGGGAGCGCAAACCCAGCGCTCTCTGGTGCATTTCTCCATCGGCGATGACCGCATGCCGAAACCGGTTTACCACGCATATGGCTACGTGAAGAAAGCGGCAGCGCTGGTCAATCGAGCCGCAGGAAGACTGGATCCCACGCTGGCTGAGGCGATCGTGACGGTGGCCGACGAAGTGATCGCGGGCGAACTGGACAGCGAGTTTCCGCTGTTCGTGTGGCAGACCGGTTCCGGCACGCAATCGAACATGAACGTGAACGAAGTGATTGCCAACCGCGCCAATCAACTGCTGGGCGGCCAGCCGGGCAGCAAGAAGCCGGTTCATCCCAACGACCACGTCAACATGGCTCAGTCGTCGAACGACACCTTTCCCACGGCGATGCACATCGCCAGCGTGCTGGAGATCAAAAACCTCCTGGCGCCGGCGATACGCAAACTGGCTGACACCATCGCTGCGAAGGCCCGGCAGTGGAAAGACGTGGTCAAGATTGGACGTACTCACCTGGAGGATGCGGTTCCGCTTACCGTCGGCCAGGAGTGGTCGGGATATGAAACTCAAATCCGGGATTCCCTTGCGCGCATCGAGGCTTCGCTCGACGGACTTTATTCACTTGCGGCCGGCGGAACGGCCGTCGGGACCGGATTGAATGCGCCGCCGCACTTCGCCGAAGAAATCGCCGCGAAGATTGCGGAGCTGACGGGTCTGCCTTTCATTACCGCCGCAAACAAGTTCGCCGCCCTCGGATCGCTGGATGCGATGGTGAACGCGCACGCTGCCCTTCGATCTCTTGCGGTCAGTCTGATGAAGATCGCCAATGACATGCGATGGCTCGCCTCCGGCCCACGCTGCGGTTTGGGCGAACTGATCCTGCCTGCGAACGAGCCTGGCTCGTCCATCATGCCGGGAAAGGTCAATCCCACGCAGTGCGAAGCGATGGTGATGATCTGTATCCAGGTGATGGGGAATGACACCGCTGTTGCGTTCGCGGGCTCTCAAGGCAATTTTGAGCTGAACACGATGCGCCCGATCATCATCAACAATTTTCTGCACTCCGCGCGAATCCTGGCCGATGGTTGCGAAAAGTTCCGGATCTACTCGGTGGAAGGAACCGAGCTCAACGAGAAGCGCATCGCGGAATTTGTCGGGAATTCGCTAATGCTGGTCACCGCACTCAGCCCCGTGATCGGCTACGACAAAGCCTCGAAAATCGCCCATCGGGCTCTGGAGGAGGGCACCACCCTCAAGAAGGCAGCTCTCGCCACGGGCTGGATTGACGAACCGACCTTCGATCGTGTCGTCGATCCCCGCAAGATGATCAACCCGGCCTGATCCACTTTATCGAACGCAAGCGTGATCATTTAGTCGCAGCCGTGGTTCGATTGACGGGTGAGGTTCGCTTTGCGGTTTCCGCTCATCGTGTCGAAATAGAGCCATTGCGCGAACGCCGTGGCGGCGTTTTAGGGAGCCGCGTGAAAGCAGTCTCTGCACAAGGCTTTCAGCCACCGGGGATCGGGCATCCAAAATCATGCACCGGCGGCAACGGCGTACGCATCAGATTTTTCGTGGAGGTGTTATGAAAGCTGCAGTCGTTCCCGCGGTGAGCAGTTCGTGGCAGATCAAAGACGTTCCGCAACCTGAACCGGGACCCAATCAAGTGCTGGTGAAGATGCATGCAAGCGGCATCTGTTATACCGACGTGCACCTCACGCTTGGACGTTTTCCTGGTGCATTTCCCCGAATCTTAGGCCACGAGCCAGTCGGCGAGATCGTTGCCGTGGCTCCGGACGTCGTCACACGAAAGGTAGGCGACCGGGTGGGTACGGCATGGATTCAATCCACGTGTGGACGCTGCGAATGGTGCCAGCGCGGCCGCAGGATGTTCTGTCCCTATATGAAGGGCACTGGCGTCGATGTACAGGGCGGTCACGCGGAATACATGCTGATGAATGCCGAAGCCACCTATCTGATTCCGGAAAAGGTTTCCTACGAACAAGCCGCCCCGATCTTCTGCGCCGGTTACACAGTCTATAGCGGGCTACGCTGGGCCGACCCTAAGCCGCATGAGCGCGTGGCCGTGCTTGGAATCGGCGGCCTTGGGCACCTGGCAGTGCAATACGCGAAGGCTGCGGGCTTTGAAACCATCGCCGTTTCGCACTCCCCCGATAAGGACAAAATGATCCGCGAGCTTGGCGCGGATGAAATTGTCCGCGACGGAAAGAGCCTTGCTGCGGCGGGGGGCGCTGACGTGATCCTCAGCACTTCCAATTCGACTAGGTCCATGGTCGACAGCATTCAGGGACTGCGGCCAGATGGACGGCTTGTCGCTATGGGCGCCGACTCGGAGCCGCTTTCGATTTCTCTGATGGACCTCATCATGAAGCGCATTCGGGTCATTGGCAGTCAGCAAAACGGCCCCGAATATCTCTACGAGGCCCTTGATTTCGTGGCGCAAGGAAAAGTTAAAACCATCGTTGAGACGTACCCATTGGCGGAGGCGCCGAAGGCCTATGAGCGAGTTGCGGAGGGCAAGGCCCGTTTCCGCGCCGTCCTCACAATGTAATCGCCGATCCGGCACGGTTGGGGTTGGACGGTTTCTTGAAGATCACACGGCGGCAGCAGATGAAGGCGCCGGTCAATGCGAGAACGGCGGGCGCCAAGCCAGCGATCGACCAAACCGCTTCCGAAAACCAGCCAAACCGTCCGAAATGCAACTCCGCTAGCCAGTATAAAGCTTTATCGGACGGATCCAGGAAGAGCACGGCGGCAAACAAATCCGGGAACGCGAAGTAGAAGCCGGATATCCCCCACAATAAGACAAAGAAGAAGCACCAGAATCCGAGTGCGCTATGGAGATCCCAAGTGATGCGCGCAATGTTCGCGCCCCAGCTCACCGTCACGCTCCGGCGCCAGTACTTCACTCCGGGCCACCAAACAATAATTCCAGTCAAGCACAGCAGGGTCAGGTAAGCTCCGCCGATTCCGTTTATGAACCGGCCTGTCGAACCTGCCAGCAGATTGGAATGCAGCTTCACAATCCAGTCCACGGAGGTCCACCGCGACAGGTCATTACGGAATACGATGATGCTACCGGTAACGCTCATGAATACCAGGTACATTGCGGCGATCGACCCGATCCAGAAGTGAATCTGGAAGACGGCGTTATGCAGGCGAAGTTTGTGGGGCTGTTCGAGCCATTGTTGCCAGCCACTCATCCTGCTCCCTTGTGTGAGCACAGCAGTTTTCATTCGATGCGGCGTTTCATCGGTAATGTTCCGTCCTTAAGATTCGGCGGCGTTCTGTATATACGTTGAAGCGGCCGTTTCTCAGAAAGCCAACCAGCGTCATCCCGGCTCGCTCAGCGGTGGCAACGGCCAGGCTCGAAGGCGCTCCGACGGCCGCCAGGAACGGAATGCCGGCCACCAGCGCCTTCTGAACGAGCCCGAAGTTGGCTCGTCCGCTGACCAGCAGCACCGAGCCGCTCAGCGGCGTGCGGTGATTCAATAGTGCTGCGATCAACTTGTCTACCGCATTGTGGCGGCCGACATCCTCCAGTGATTCCAAGTCGCCCTGGTGCTGGAATTGGATGGACAAATGGAGACGCCGCCCCCACGACGTCTGGACTCCCGTCGCTGGAGAGGCCCATGGAGCGGATCTGCGAAGCACTCTCGATGATTCCTTCGGAAAAAAGGAAGCCGGCGGCTAGCTCGAAGTCGTTTCCGGGGGTTCGCATCGTCACGGATAGACCCTGCTGGCCGAGGCGAATTTCCAAAGGCTCTTCTACTGCCAATGGGTCGTGGGTTCGAGACGCGGTAGAGCCCTCCACTCTGCCGATCGAAACTGAAATTGCCGCGGTGCTCACGGGCATCTGCAAGTGCTATGTAGTTCAGGCCGGCTGTAATGTCAGCTCGTGCGCAATCTCGAGCACCTCGTCCTCGCTGAGGTGAATTTCGGCCGCGCCGGCAATTCCGCCTACCTGTTCCGCGCTGCGGACGCCAACTATAGCGCCGGTCACAGCCGGATTTCGCAAGGTCCACGCGATAGCCACTTCACCTGGCGTGGCGCTGCGGCGTGTACCGATGGCACGCAGCGTTTCGACCAGCCGCAGATTGCGAGACAGGAGCGGCTCCTGGAAGTTCGGGCTCTTCTTCCGCCAGTCGTCTTCGGGCATCCTTGCGATCCGTTCCCGCGTCATCGCGCCAGTCAGCAGCCCGGACGCCATGGGCGAGTATACGATCACCCCGATATGGTGTTCCAACGCGAAGGGAAGAATGGAAGACTCGATATCGCGCGCGAGTAGAGAATAGGGCGGCTGCAGAGAAGCGATCGGAGCCACGTTCAGAGCCCTCTGCATTTGCGACGCATCGAAGTTCGATACGCCGATATGCCGAATCTTTCCTTCGTCCTTTAACAGCGCCAACGTGCGGACGGCCTCCTCAATCGAGCCAGGCGACTCGCTCTCGGGCCTTCCGAACCCGGCCGGCCAGTGAATTTGGTACAGGTCAATCGTGTCGATCCCTAGGCGCTTGAGGCTAGCTTCGGCTTCCCTGCGAATGGAGGCGGCTTGGAGGTTGTGGGAGATTTTTCCGGATTCGTCCCAAACCAGACTGCACTTGGTAAAGACGTGCGGACGGGTGCGAAGTCCTCGGAGGACGCGGCCGACAACGCTCTCCGAATGCCCCAGCCCGTAGACGGCTGCAGTATCGATCCAGTTTATGCCACGATCCAGTCCCGCCAGGATCGCGGCGACGGACTGGTTGTCATCCTGCGGGCCCCAGGCGAACTGCCACTGCCCTCCACCCATCGCCCAGGCTCCAATCCCGATCGGGGTAATCTTCAAGTCACTCTGTCCCAGTGTTCGTAAATTCATTGCAGTTTCTCCTCACTCCAAGTGAATGTGCAAATTCAATAGCGACGTTTCTACGCCGCGGGCGGCCCGGCGGGCGCGAATTCAACCTGCTGCTCCATCCTGCGGATGACCGCGGAGAAATCCTCCTCGCCTCCCGATGCGGCCTCCGCGGCGTTAATTGCCGCGGAGGCTTCCGTCGCCGGCATGGCGAGCCCGGACCGGGCGCCAGCGGCCAAAATCAGTCCAAAATCCTTGTGCATAAGGCGAACCGGAAACTGCGGCGTGTAGTCATCCTGCTTGGCGCTCACCATCTTTCCGGCGAAAGCCGGTGCCACGACCGCCGTCTTGGCCAGGGTGTCAAGCACAAGGTCGCGCGGCAGATCGAGAGCGTGACCTAAGGCGACGGCTTCGGCAATAGCCTGCATGCCAACTCCCAGGAGCGTGTTCACCACCAACTTCATCGCCAAACCGGAGCCGCTCGGCCCCATGAAAAACCACTGTTTCGCAATGGCGGCAAAGATTGGTTCGGAGGCATCGAAGACCTTGCGCTCGCCACCGCCAAATAAGGTCAACGCCCCGGCCGCAGCGGCAGGCGTGCTGCCGGAGACTGCAACATCCACTACGTAGATGTCCCGGGAACGGGCGGCATACTGAACTCGCTGGATCGTTTCCGGAGAGATGGTGCTCATTTCGATAATTCGGGTGCCCTTTCGTGCGTTTTGCAGGACTCCGCCATCGCCCATATAAACAGCTTCGACCGCAGCATCGCTGGGAAGGCATGACAACACCACGTCGGCCTCCGCGGCCAGTGCGCCGGGATTTCGCGCGACGGCAGCTCCCAGCGCGCCGAGAGCTTTGGCCTTATCGATGTCGTTGTCGTACACGACCATCGGAAAACCAGCGGCGAGGATACGCCCCGCCATGCGGGAACCCAGGAATCCGACCCCAATGAAGGCAAGTTTGGTTAGCGGAGTGACTTTTTCGTCTGGTAACATTCGCCCCTCTTTCTGTTGTGTTCTCGCAAACGGACTGGTGCATCTGACTTGCCAAGTGACGCTATCAGGGAGGTAGCTGATTCCACGGACCAGAAGTCGCTTGCGTTCCCCAATCGCGTCGCCAGAGCGTCACCCTCCGCCGAAACTAAGTCGCCATGTGAGGGTGAGGTGAACTTCGCTCAACCCACGCGTTGTGGCCACACCCCATTAGAGAGTCCGGCGTTAGGCCGGGGTAATGACCATCTCCTCCTTGGGAACGCCGTCGAGCATGGTCATTCCCACCCACGGATTCTGATCCATCAGAAGGTGCGGTGTGTGCGTCATCCACTCAGCTAACGAGATGTCCTGATATTCGCTGGCCTTGAACATCTCGATGAAGACGTGATCCGAGTCTCCCGTATTCTCAATATCGTGAGGGCTGGAGATGGGGATGTATCCAACATCTCCCTCCTCGAAATCCATCGTTCGGGCGGTGCTGCCGGCCGCGAAAACCGTCATGCGTCCTTTGCCCGGCGATGCAATACTGCCACTCGTCCGCGCTTGGATGCCAGTGCAATTCGCGCAGGCCACCGGGCTTCAGGGTAACGATTGCTGCCGAAATCGGGGTCACGGGGAAGATCTTCGAATCGATGATCGTGACCTCGCCGCCACGAGTGACCTTGGCCGGCTTCATCGCGCTCGCCTTAAAGTCGAACGTTTTTGGGACCGTACCGGTTCCCTGCACCGCTTGAGCCTGCTCCGCTTGCTCACTCGTCCGAGTGAGAGCAATGCGGGGACCATGCCGCGGCGTTACGTCACAGCCTTTTCTATCGTTCGAGCCTTAGCCCCGTCGCCATAGCGGCACAGTGTCGAACTAAAACCAGCTCAAACCGCCGATCATTAAAAGGAGCTGAGCTCAAATCGGTTTGGAACGCCAAAGGCAACTGTTAGAACGCGGCGTAACGCCGGCGCATCCTCTGGACCGTTAGTCTCGAGTCAAAAAGAGGCAGCCCGTGCCATGTTGGCATCCTCGCCGCCCTCGCTTCCCTGTAAGTTACCTTGAAAGCGGTCCCACGTCGCGGGAAATCTATCGGCCGCTTCTACGAACGGCTGATCCGCTCTCTGCGCGCGGTTCGCTAGGGGCATACCTAAGCGCCGCATGATCGAAAGCAGAGTTGTCCTCGGCAGTCCCAGTCTGGCGGCAGCACCCGCGGGGCCGCCAACGACCCCATTCGTTTCGCGAAGAATTCATCGGCATGTACAGCTCGTTCCCTCGAACTCTGTCCGTGACTAACGCCCGCACCTTGACCTCTCCGTAGCGGGACGTCAGTTGAACCCAGGTGCCACTCTGAATCCCGCGCTCTGCGGCTAGCTCCGGGGAGACTTCGACAAAAACGTCCGGCACCTTCTCGTCAATACCTTCCACGCGATAGGTCATGTTCCCGGAGTGGAAATGTTCCAGCAATCCGCCGTTGTTAACATGCAGATCGAACTCCGCGTCAGGCCGGTCCATCGCTTCACTGAATGAGACTGGGTGCAGCCTGGCCTTGCCGTCCGGGAAATTGAACTGCTTCGTGTAGAGCAGGGGCTGATCGGTTCCGTCGGCGGCAACCGGCCACTGGAGGGACTGAAAACCCTCCAGCCTTTCGTAGGTCACTCCAGCGAACAAGGGCGCTAGCGACGCGATCTCACGATAAATCTCAGAAGGGTGCTCGTATTTCCAATTCGCGCCGAGCCGGTTCGCGATGTCCTGGATAATTCGCCAGTCCGGCCGGCTGCCTTCAAGAGGCCGGAACACTTCGTAGAGCCTTTGGATGCGCCGCTCCGTGCTTGTGAACGTGCCTTCTTTTTCGAGACTGGGACTCGCCCGGGAGCACTACGTCGGCAAACTCGCAAGTGTGAGAGAAGAAGACTTCCTGCAGGACGAAGAAGTCCAGCTTGGAGAAGGCCTCGCAAACATAGTTCGAGTTCGAATCCACCAGGCTCATCTCTTCGCCGAAGATGTACATCGCCTTGACCTGCCCGGCATGGATCGCTGTCACCATTTCGTGGTTGTCGAGTCCCCTGGTCGAAGGCAGCTTCACGTTCCAACCCGCTTCAAAGCGTGCTCGGACTTCGGGATCGTCAACGGATTGGTAGCCGGGGAGAGAATGCGGCGCCGCTCCGTGATCGCCGGCGCCTTGCACGTTATTGTGGCCGCGCAGCGGATATGCGCCCGTGCCGGTCCGCATGTAATTGCCGGTCAGCAACAAAAGATTGGAGATGGCGGTGGAGGTATCGGAGCCCATGCTGTGCTGCGTGACGCCCATGGCCCACAGCACGCACACCCCGCTCGCGTCAGCGATCATATCGGCGACTTTCTTCAGCGTGTCTTCGGGGATGCCGCATGTGCGGGCGGCCCATTCCATGGTGAAAGGCGCCAGGCTCTTCTTGTACTCCTCCAAGCCGTGCACCCATTGATCCAGGAAATCCTTGTCGGCTTTGCCGTGCTCCAGCAGGTACCGGCTTACCGCCAATAACCAGGCAATATCGGTGCCTGGCTTGGGATGCAGGAAAAGATCGGCGCGCCGCGCCATCTCGTGCTCACGCAAGTCAGACACGATGAGTTTTTGCCCGCGATACTTGTGCGCCCGTTTGACGCGAGTGGCAATGACCGGGTGGCATTCCGCGGTGTTGCTCCCGATGATAATGACCAGTCCCGCATTCTCAATATCCTTGATCGAACCCGAGTCTCCGCCGTACCCAACCGTTCGAAACAGTCCTTCCGTGGCAGGCGCCTGGCAGTAGCGCGAACAGTTGTCCATGTTGTTTGTCCCGATGACCGCCCGTGCCAGCTTCTGCATCAGGTAGTTTTCCTCATTGGTGCATTTCGAAGAAGAGACAAACGCCAGCGAATCCGGTCCGTTCGCGGACTTGATCTCCGTGAACCTGCGGGCAATTAAGTCGAGGGCCTCGTCCCACGATGCTTCACGAAACTTCCCGTTCTCGCGGATTAAGGGCGTGGTCAGGCGGTCTGGACTGTTTACATAGTCCCAACCGAATTTTCCCTTTACGCACGTGGAAATCCCGTTCGCCGGGCCTTCGAGTGGTTCGACCTTTAGAATATGGCGGTCCTTGGTCCAGACATTGAAGCTGCATCCGACTCCGCAATAGGTGCAAACCGTCTTGGTGCGGCGGACCCGCGCGTCCCGCATGTGTGACTCGGCTTCAGAGAGTTTCAGAATCGCTCTGTAGCCCGTGTCGGGCTCGACGCCCTTCACCACATCGATCATGCCGTTCAAGATGGACTTCGACAGCCCCGTGAAGAAGCCAGCGTGCCCCAACATCGACTTCTCCATCAGCGCATTGCAGGGGCAAACGGTCACGCAATGCCCGCAGGAGACGCAACTCGATTCTCCGATGGCGGAACCGCCATCCCACAAAACGCGGGGATGAGGATCTTCCCAGCGAATCGAGAGGGTTTCGTTCACCTCAACGCTCTGACAAGCTTCGACGCAGCGTCCGCACAGAATGCATTGCTGCGGATCGTAGCGATAGAACGGGTTGGTGTGGTCCTCCTCGTAAGGCTTGGAATGATAGGGGATGGCCTGGTGGTCGATGGCCAGCAACTTTTCTGTATTGTGGACGGTGCAGTTTCCGTTGTTGTTATCGCACACGGTGCAATAGAGAACGTGATTGCTGAGGATGCGATTGAAGGCGTCCTTCTGCGCCGTTCTGGCGCTCTCTGAGGTGGTTAAGACGGCCATCTCAGCCGATACCGTCGTCGCACAGGCGCGGATCAGGCGGCCCTCGACTTCAACCATGCACGTATCGCACGTCTGGATGGGACCCAGTTGCGGGTGGTAGCAAACCTGCGCCAGCTTCGCCCCGGAGCGATTGATTACATCGATCAACCGCTCTCCCTGGTTGGCCAGTGTTCGCGCGCCGTCAATCACGATGTTCAGGGTTGCCAGTTCCGGTAATCTCGTCTCAGCGACCTTTGCTTCCAGCAGCATTCACGAAGATGAGTAGCAGCTAGAGTGCCAAGCTGTGCTCCCGAACATTCAATGGACTTCTCCACGTGGGCTTGCTGATGCAGTCGCGGGAGCGCCACAGGTGACCACATTTCGCCAAAGCTGTGGCTATGCTGAGGTCACGGCTTCTCCATTCGCTGGCCGTCCGTTAGCGTTTTCAAGAAAGCCACAAGGGCGTCCTCCTCCTGGTCTGTCAGGCCCAGACTGCCGAGCTGCTTCCTATTGACGTTCGCAGGGTTTTCAGGCAGGGGCCAGCAGGTGAGTTTCTCGCCGGGATCTCCCGCTTTACACCTGGGCAGATCGTCCCGCGTGTTGTAGAAATGTACCACTTCCTTCAAACTTTTGAAGTAGCCATTGTGCATGTAGGCTTTCACAAAGTCCGGACTGGGCCGCATATCGACATTGCGCAAGGTCGGCACCTGAATTTTGCCGTCAAACTTCGGTGCTAAGGCGATCCACTCTGAATCCGGGTTCAACTGGCCGCTGAGGCTCTTCATCTTGCGCAAGAAAGACCCGACTCCCAGGTCGACAAAGGCAGAACCAAGAGGGTTGGGAGTGTAGCCGGCCGATGCCTTGGACTCATAGTAAAACTGCACCCCTGGATTCGCGGGGACGCCAAGATTACTGGCGGTGAAATCCGTAAAGAGGGGCTCTTCACCGGGTCCGCCGTCCCGATGACACTGGTTACATTTCGCCTTGCTTCGGAACAGCGTGTAGCCCAATCTCTCTTGAGGCGTAAACTGAGCCCGTCCCGCCTGTACGTAGTCATACTTCGGGGTGAAGGGATTAATCTCCGGGGACGCCTCGTAAGCCGCGATGGCCAGGCCGAATTCGTCGTATATATGGTCGGAGCGCCCTCGGTCTGGCGCACTGAGATGAACCGGATACTCGTCATTCGCGGGCGGAGGACCAGGGGTCGAACAGACCTGCTCGACATCCTGAGGCCATCGAATGACGAAGGATTCCCGTCCCCACACGGTCTCAAACAGTTTCCGGTACGGGGCTTTGGAGAGGCGATAGGTAAGACAGGCGGAGTCAGGCAAGCCCATTTCGACGGGATTGGTCGGCGGGCCTTGCGCCTGTTCTGCGGCGGGACTTTGCAGACGGTAACCGCTGGCTCGCATATCCCAGAAATTTCCACCGACAAAGTCGCCCTGGAGCGCGTTGTAATGCAGCACGGGCGCAAAGGTAGCGTACATGTAACTCTGCGGCTTTCGCTGGCTGAACCTGGTTCTCACCGATCCCGGATAAGACACCGTAGTCAGATTTAACGACTGGATCGGCCCTGTGAACCCCGTTTCAGGCGTATGACAGAAGCTGCACGCCTCGTTCTGATTTACGGATAGGTGCTTGTCAAACAGCAACAGCTTCCCCAGCGTGCGTATCTGCCCTTGTCGATCGAGCGTGGTTTGGTTCATCTGGCGGAGCGCGTCAGCCTCAATCCGGTCGAGGTTTGCTACGACAGCTTCCACATCCCGGTCAAAAGAAGAAGGCATTTGACCCCGAAGTTTATTCGG
>CAWISY010000236.1:0-44249 GCA_963838455.1 Bryobacterales bacterium | reverse complement strand
CAGGCGAGGTCTGAAGGAAGCATGGATCAAATGTGCGAGTCGATGGACAAGAACCGGATACAAGGCGTTAGCGTCGGACGAGCGGGCAACTTACCGCGAAGTCCATATCCATCAAAGGTGCGAAGCGTAGATCCGGCGGCTGTGCACGGAAGACGGCTGAGCTTACCCAGGAGATCTGCTCCGTGTCGCTGCGGCGACTGAGGTCGTTGAAAGGCGGCCTGACCGCGGAGCAGAAGTCAGCAGAGGGCATAGTAGGTCGTGACTGTCGGCAAGGCTAGTGAGGCACTCCGAATGCTGAAAGGCGGAGCAATGGATAGGCCGAGCCGGGAACGATGGCCGAAGGCCCGAACGAGAAGGAGAGGCCAGTAGGCCATGAGTTTCAAGGACGACAAGCAGCAGAATATCCAGATCGAACTGGACTTCTCTTCGGTGCCAACGGGTGAAGCCCGTGAAGCGGGAAGGGAAGAGACTGAATCGTCCGGGGTAACGAATGGAACCGAAAGCCCAGCCAACACGAATCGATGGATGGAGGAAGTATGTGAGCGAGAAAACCTGAAGGAAGCATTGCGGCGGGTGAAGGCTAATAAAGGTAGTGCAGGCGTCGACGGGATCACCGTCGGCGGAATCAGCGACTACTTAAAACAGCACTGGCCAGCCATCCGGGAACAACTGCTGAACGGGACTTACGAGCCGAAACCGGTGAGGCGGGTGGAAATCCCCAAGCCGGACGGAGGGGTGCGAAAGCTTGGCATCCCAACGGTGCTGGATCGGTTGATCCAGCAGGCGGTGATGCAGGTTCTGCAGAGGTGGTGGGACCGGACGTTTTCCGATCACAGCTATGGGTTCCGGCCAGGACGGTCGGCTCATCAGGCAGTGGCACAGGCGCAGCAGTATATCGCCGAAGGTCACGGCTGGTGCGTTGATCTCGATTTGGAGAAGTTTTTCGATCGAGTCAATCACGACAAACTGATGGGTCAGATCGCCAAACGGGTCGAGGACAAGCGGCTGTTGAAGGTCATCCGGGCATTCTTGAATGCCGGGGTGATGGAGAACGGATTGGTCAGCCCAAGCGTGGAAGGGACTCCACAAGGGGGTCCACTTTCGCCACTGCTCAGCAATCTCGTGCTCGACGAACTCGACCGGGAGTTGGAGCGCCGAGGCCATCGTTTCGTTCGATATGCGGATGACTGTAATATCTACGTTCGCAGCGAGCGGGCCGGGCAACGGGTGATGGAAAGCATTACGCGATTCATCACGGAAAAGCTCAAACTCAAGGTGAATGGGGCGAAGAGTGCGGTGGCGCGGCCGCAGCAGCGGAAGTTGCTCGGCTTCAGCTTTACGGTCGGTCCGGAGGTCAGGCGCATCGTAGCGCCGAAAGCTTTGAGCCGGTTTAAGCAGCGAATCCGGGACATCACGCGACGAGCTAAGAGCGTTAGTATGGCGACGACGATGGCGGAACTAGCCCCGTATATGCGGGGCTGGCGTAGCTATTTCGGATTCTGCGAAACGCCCGAGGTGCTGATCGGCTTAACCCGCTGGGTCCGGTTGCGACTCAGGGCGGCTCTGTGGCGGCAGTGGAAAACACCGCGCCGTCGCCGGGCGGCGCTGCTGGAACTCGGGGTGCATCCGCGACCGGCCCGCAATACGGCTGGCAGCGGGCGCGGCCCTTGGTACCTCGCACGGGCCAAGGCTCTTGCCTTCGGTCTTTCGAATGCTTACTTCCGATCGCTCGGACTTCCGTCATTGTTCGCGGAGTGTTAGCGTAACCGACTCGAATCGCCGTGTACGGACCCGTATGCACGGTGGTGTGGCAGGGGTCGGCGGGCAACCGCCGCCCCTATGCCGATCAAGCCGGCGTTATGTAAAGCTTCGCCCAGCCTTCGCCGCCGCCTCTCGCGCCACCGGGCTTTCCCTTGCTAAAATCGAAATCGTAATGACCCTCGAAGAACTGGAACGCGAATACACCCCGCTCCGCCAGCAGGCCGACGCTGTGCGGAGCTATCTTTGACGCCGCCACTCGTAAAACTCAGTTAGCCAAGCTCGAAGAACAGGTCAACGCTCCGGATTTCTGGTCGCAATCCCGAAAAAAGCCAGAAGATCATGCAGGAGCGCAAGCGCCTGGAGGAGCAGATCGCCCAGGACCAGCGCATCACCGGCATGACCTCCGACCTGGACACGCTGTTTGAACTGGCGCGGAGGGCGAGAAGGTCACCGGCGACCTGGAGCGCGAAATGCGCGGGCTCTCCGGCGTATCTGGAAGCGCTGGAGACGCAGATGCTGCTCTCCGGCGAGAACGACGCTCGCAGCGCCATCGTCACCATTCACCCCGGAGCCGGCGGCACCGAAAGCCAGGACTGGGCCGAGATGCTGCTGCGCATGTACCTGCGCTGGGCTGAGCGCAACCGCATGGAGACCGTGATCACCGATCGCCTGGAGGGCGAAGGCGCCGGCATCAAATCCGTCACTTTCGAGGTCAACGGCGAAAACGCCTACGGCTTGCTGCAGGGCGAGGTCGGCGTGCACCGGCTGGTGCGCATCTCGCCGTTCGACGCCAACGCGCGGCGGCACACCTCCTTCGCCTCCGTGTTCGTCTATCCGCAGATCGACGACGAGATCAAGATCGACATCCGCCCGGAGGATCTGCGCGTCGACACGTTTCGCGCCTCGGGCGCGGGCGGCCAGCACGTCAACCGCACCGACTCCGCCATCCGCATGACCCACCTGTCCACCGGCATCGTGGTGCAGTGCCAGAACGAGCGCAGCCAGCACAAGAATCGCGCCAGCGCGATGAAGCAGCTCCGCGCCAAGCTCTACGAATACGAGATGGAGAAGAAGCGCGTGGAGGAGCGCAAGCTGGAGGACACCAAGCTGGAGATCAACTTCGGCAGCCAGATCCGCAGCTACGTGCTGGCGCCGTACCGGCTGATCAAGGATCACCGCACCAAGCTCGCGGTGGGGGATGTGGACCGGGTGCTCGACGGCGACCTGGATTCCCTGATTCACGCGTTCCTGGTGTTCAAGAAGACGGGCAAGACGGTTGCCACGGCTTCCGATAAGCCGGGCTTCGATAAGGAAGATGCCGCTCTCGATTAAGGAAGCCGCAGAGCAGATCCGGAGCGGCGGTGTGGTCGCCTTTCCCACCGAAACTGTGTACGGGCTGGGCGCGAACGCGCTCGACGCCGCTGCGGTCCAGCGCGTCTTCGATCTGAAGGGCCGGCCCAATACCAGTCCGCTGATTGTGCACGTCTGCTCCATCGATATGGCGCGCGGGATCGCCGCGGAATGGCCGCAGCTCGCCGAAGAGCTAGCCCAGAAATGGTGGCCCGGTCCGCTGACTCTGGTCCTGCCGAAGAAGTCCGCGATTCCCGATGTCGTCACCGCGGGATTGCCCACCGTGGGCATCCGCATGCCCCATCATCCGATCGCATTGGAGCTGATTCAGGAAGCCGGCGTGCCGGTCGCCGCTCCCAGCGCGAACCGTTTCGGCGAGCTCTCGCCCACCACGGCGGATCACGTGCGCGCGGCCTTCGGAGACGACGTCGCAGTGCTGGACGGCGGACCGTGCCGGGTGGGCATCGAATCGACCGTGGTTGCCATCGAGAACGGCGCGCTGAAGCTGCTGCGGCCGGGGATGGTTTCGATCAGCGAACTAGAGCAAGCCGTGGCGCAGGCGGGCGCGTCGCGTCTACCCGGCGCCTCCGATCCATCGCCCGGAATGCAGCCTCGCCACTACAGCCCGCACACTCCGCTGCTGCTGGTGGATAGTCCGAAGGCTGTGCCCGGCCGTACCGGCGCGTATGTGTGGCGCAAGAAGTCGGGCCTGGTGTGCCGCAGCGTCCACATGCCGGCTGCGCCGGAAGAGTATGCCGCGCGGCTCTACGCGGTGCTGCATGAGCTCGATCAAGAACATCTGCCGTGGATCGCGGTGGAGCTTCCGCCGGACACTCCCGCCTGGGCCCCGATTCGCGACCGCCTCCAACGGGCGGCGGCGAAGCCCACCGAGCCCTAAATCATACGGTGAGTCTCCGCTCGGCCCGGCGGGCGCCCCGGTCGCGGCTCTGAGACGGTTTCTGAGCCGGGACCGCAGGGAGCGGTTGCGTCGTAACCGCGAAACCAAAACTTCACGAAAATCTCCCGAGAAATTTCAGGGCAATGGGTACATCCTAGAGGAGGAGGCGTTCCTCAACATGGAAGCCCTGACCGTTGACCGTCTGCACTTCGCCTTCACCGCCACGTTCCACTATTTATTTCCGCAACTGACCATGGGCCTGGCGCTGCTGATCGTGTGGCTGAAAACGCTGGCCCTGCGCACCGGCAGCGAAGAGCACCGCCAGGCGGCGCGGTTCTGGGCGCGGATCTTCGCCATCAACTTCGCCGTCGGCGTCGCCACCGGCATTCCCATGGAGTTTCAGTTCGGCACCAACTGGTCGCAATTTTCCAAGGTCTCGGGCGGAGTCATCGGGCAGACGCTGGCGCTGGAAGGCGTGTATTCCTTCTTCATCGAGTCCAGTTTCCTGGGCCTTTTTCTCTACGGTGAGGAGATGCTGGGGCCGGTGGGGCACTGGGTTGCGGCGGTGCTGGTCTGGCTGGGGTCCTGGATGTCGGGATTCTTCATCGTCGCCACCAACGCCTGGATGCAGCACCCTACCGGATACAGCGCTGGAGCGGGCGGCATCATTCAGCTCACCAGCTTCCGCGATCTGATTCTGAACCCCTGGGGCGTGTGGCAGTACGCGCATACCATGCTGGGCGCGGTGGAAACCGGATCCTTCGCCATGGCGGCCACCGGCGCGTTTTACTTGCTCTCGCACCGCGACCAAGAATACGGCCGGATTTTTGTCGCCAACGGCATCGTGGCGGCGCTGTTCGCGAGTCTGTTCCTGATGGCCACCGGCGACGGCCAGGGCCGGAACGAGGCCCAGTTTCAGCCGGTCACTCTGGCCGCCTCGGAAGGATTGTTCTCCACCGCGCAGGGCGCACCCATCGCGATTCTGGGCCAGCCCGATACCCAGTCCGGGCGGCTGGACAATCCCTTGCTGATTCCCAAGGTTCTGAGCTTCCTGACCTACCGGCATTGGGCCGCGGAAGTAAAAGGATTAAACGAATATTCCCGCGATTTATGGCCGGATAATGTGCCGTTGCTGTATTACAGCTTTCATATTATGGTCGGCCTGGGAACGGTGTTCGTCGCCCTTGCGGCGATCTGCACCATCTGGCTGGCGCGAGGACGCCTGTTCGAGACCAGGCCCTTGCTCTGGATCCTGATGCTGGCTCTCCCGTTCCCCTACATCGCCAACACCGCGGGCTGGATGACTGCCGAACTGGGCCGCCAGCCGTGGGTGATTTACGGAGTCATGCGCACGGCCGCCGGCTCCTCGCCCTCGGTGTCGGCGGGCAACGGCCTGTTTACGCTGGTCGGATTCATGGGCGTGTATATGGTGCTGGGGATGCTCTGGTTGTTTTTGATTTATCGGGAAATCGAGCACGGCCCGGGCTCTTCCGGTGAGGGCGCGGCCAGTGAAGGAGGATACTGATCCATGCTTACAAAGACGCTGCCCCTGATCTGGTTGTGTTTGTCCGCCATCATGATCGTCGGTTACGTGGTGCTGGACGGCTTCGATCTCGGCGCCGGGGCCATTCATTTGTTCGTGGCTCGCAATCCCGAGGAGCGAAAGCTGGTGCTGCGCAGCATCGGCCCGGTGTGGGACGGAAACGAGGTGTGGCTTCTTGCAGGCGGCGGCACGTTGTTCATGGCCTTCCCCGCGCTCTACGCCGCCAGCTTCAGCGGATTCTATCTGCCGTTAATGATGGTGCTGTGGCTGCTGATTCTGCGCGGGGTCTCGATCGAGTTCCGCAATCACCTGAATTCGCCGGTGTGGACGCCGTTGTGGGATGGCGCCTTCTGCATCGCCAGCGCGCTTCTGGCTGTGTTCTTTGGAGCCGCACTGGGGAACGTGATTCGCGGCGTGCCGCTCGATGCCTCGGGCAACTTCTTTCTTCCGTTGTGGACCGATTTCGCGCCCGGAGCACAACCCGGTATTCTCGACTGGTACACGATCCTGATCGGCGTTCTGGCGCTGGCCGCGCTGGCCGTGCATGGCGCTCTGTGGGTGCGCTATAAGACGGCGGGTGAACTGGAACGCCGCGCCGGTGCGACGGCTCGCCATTTGTGGTGGGCTCTGGGACTGCTCACGATCCTGGCGACCGCGGCGAGTTACATTGTTCAACCTCGCATCTGGGAGAACTTCCGCCAATATCCCTGGGGCGCCGTTTTTCCGCTGCTCGCCATCGCCGGATTTTTGGGAATGCGCAGCCCCGGTGAGCTCCCCGCGTTCCTCAGCTCCTGCCTTTACCTGGTGGGCATGCTGACCAGCGCGGCGTTCGGCATTTTCCCTTACGTGCTTCCTCCAGCGCCCGCGCACGAATTCGGACTCACCATCTACAATGCCGCCTCAGGCGACTACGGCCTCCGGGTCGCGCTGGCGTGGTGGATCCCCGGCATGCTTCTAACCGGCGGCTATACTGCTTTCGTCTACCGCAAGTTTGCCGGCAAGGTCGCCTGATTTATCGGCCGCCGGATCCCGTGCTGGTCTTGGGAGCCGGATTCGCGTACAGCATCGCTTTCCCGACCGGAAGCCCGCTGTGCCAATCGAAGGCGTAGCTCAGGTTCAAAATCGTCTGGTAGGTGTGCATCTTGTACCCCGTCACCTTCGCGTCGAAGACGAAGAGGTCGAATTCGGGCTTGATGGAAAGATTGCCGCGCGCGGCGATGATCAGCGAATTCGAGAGTTGATCGAAGTAATGAATGTCCGTGGCCAGATTATTGCGTCCATTCGCGAATAAATCTCCCTTGTTCTCCACCAGGTAAGACATTTTCGTGGTGAACGGAAGTGGAACGTTCACGCTGAAGTTGACGAAAGCGCCCAGCTCGCTGCGATTGGTGTCGTAAATCCGCAGCGGGGAGTAAGCGAAGATGGTCGCCTTGGTGAGCGGCGGCAAATACGGCGCGCCCAGCCCCACCTCCGATGGCGGCGCAGAATAACTGAAATACGACACGCAATCGAGTAGGCTCTGGTCGCCGGGATAGTAAGCCGGATTGATCTGCAACGGCGGAGACGCATAAATCGCGTTGTGCAAGTCTTCGCCTGCGCCCGCCTGGCACACCTGATTGCCGAACTTGTACTGATTGGGCAGGCCGAAGTTCTCGCCGCCTTCGAACCCGGCCTCAATCCAGCTATTGGTATTCTCCAGCCGGAATCCGACCTTAGTTAAAGCCCGGTAGGTGCGATTCAAATTGCGCAGGTAAGTCGAGAACTGCGGATCGTTCAAGGTCAGGCTCAGCAGCGGACTGCTCAGTTGGGTGTCCAAGCGCTCCGACACCAGCAGCTTGAGATCGCCCGCTTGTTTGAGGGCAGGGAACAGGCGCACTACGGCTCCGGTCTCGACGCCCAGCGCATTGCTGCTGAGTGACCGGATGTAGTTCGGGTTGGTGGGCGTGTCCTGAGTCTTGGATTGTGCGAAGGTCAGATCGTCCAGGGCGAACAGGTCCACGCGCTGGCCCGACCAGCGGAAACGCGTACGGTTGGCGAAGCGGATGGCGTAAGCGTTTGGCGCCGTGACTTCCGGGATCGGGCTCCCGGCGAACTTCGCCGACTGCAAATCCATTGACGCGGTCTGCACCCCCGGGGGCGGCGTAATGGGCTGCAGCGTCGTTTGGTGCAGATTGAGCGATCCGCTGACGTCCATCTTTTCGAGCGTCACCGAGAATCGCGGCTTCTGCTGGCTCGCCTTTTCCGCCTGGCTAGTTCCCGCGTATAACGGGAAGCTGCGGTGATATTGGAAGGATGGTATGGTCCAGGCCACGAATTGGCGCCACGCCGTGTAGCCGGAGGTGGTGTCGAAAGGCTGCAGACTGGAATAATCTTCATAGCCCGACGCATCCACCGGCTCCGGGCCGCAATCGGCGCTGGCGAATTCAGGATGCGAGGCAAGCAGCGCTTGCTTAATCGACTGGCAGACAATGTTGGCGATGGGGTGCAAGGTCCGGAAATCGCGCAGGCGGAAGGCGGGCGAGACGGCCGGCGTCAGAAAGTCCGTGTAGCCGGTGTCGCCGAAGGCAAGATAGTCCGTGACGGCCACGCTGTAGAGACTGGCGTCCTGGATCGGCAGTGAATTCACCAGATAAGTTTTCGTGGCGAGCTCCTGAAAAATGCCCAGCGGAACCAAAGCCCGTCCGCGCTCCAGATCGATATTGAGCGAGTTCTTCTCCTCCGCGGCAAGCGCGGCGCTCTTGGCCAGAATCGACTTGAGCATCGCGCCGGTCAACGGAAGCGGCAGCGCGTAGTCGTCTTTCCAATACACGCGATCGATCACTTCCTTCAGATTTTGCGGCGTGATATCGAGCTCGCCGTTCAGCTTCGCCTCAAAGACGTCGCGGCCCTGAATCAGGGCGAGATCGGTATGCAGTACCTGCTGCATGCGCAGCGTGGCGAGCCTAGCCAGGATCTGCTGCGAGGTCCAGGAATCGGAGGGGTCAGGATCCGTGGAGCTCGATTTCACGCCGGCTTGCCGCAGCGCCGCGCGCGCCCCCTCGCGCAGAGTCAGCCCGGAACCGCGCGCCCGGTCATAGGTATACAGCGAGGATTGGCTCTGGTTGATCAACCTCCAGACGCCGGTACATAACCTGGTGGCGCAGCCCTGCGGACGGCTCACCGTCGCGCTCTGGACAATCAGCGTAATCTTTCCCGGAACGCGCATGTTATACACGGACCCTGGCGTGATCACCGTGGGCGGGCGGCCTTCGGTCCCGCGCTGCGGATTCTCGCTGATTTTCTTGGTTACTTCGATGTCGCCGGTTTCGTGCGCGTCGTCAGTCTGGGAGATGACCAGGTCGAAGATGAAACCTATGTTGGCCACCAGGTTGGAGGCGGCCGCGGAGGGCATGTACGCCAGCAGGACTTTGCGCGCCTTCTTGCAATCTTCGTGCGCGTCGCATTCCTGCATGAGCTGGTTCAAGGCTACGGCGGGATCGAGCACCTCAATCTGGGTATCGTAATTGGGATTGGTGTTCAGCCACGCGTAATTGAGCCTGCCGATGCTGGCGCCCATGGCCGGGTCGACCACGCCGAAGATGGCGACCTTCCCGCTAGGAGTGTCTTTGACCACGTAGGGCGGGATCGCGGGGCCGGCGTCGGCCGGGTATTGCAGGAAGGGAGCGTGAACACTGAACAGTTGGCACAGCGGAAGGGGATTGGCAGGCGGAGGATTCTTGAAACGGAGGCACACGCCCCAGTTGGTGTTCGGACGCAACACCTGGGATGCGGTGATGTAATACAGATCATTGTTCAGGCCGCCGGCGGCCGCTTTGCTGGCATCCTCGTCAATCTTCAGCTCTACGCAGCTTTTCAGATCCAGCCGGTACGGATCGCGCACGCCAGCTAGGGTAGGGCAAAATTCAACGGTGTCGAAGCGGTATCGGAGATCGAATTTTTGCGGAGCCTGGTCGCCGGGATAATTCAGAGTCACCTGCGCAGGTGAGTCAGGATTATCGGGACGTGCGTGAAACTTAGTCCCCTCCGGCAGGTTTTCGAGCACCACGCGATGCTTCTTCGCGTCCAGCACATCGAAGGCGTTGTGAATTGTGACCTTTCTCAGGTACGGCAGGACCGTGTCGGGCAGGTCTACTTCAACAATCGGCTCCTCGCCCTGCTGCGACTGCACTACGCGATAGTTGAGCGCCGGGCTGCCCAGGACACTGCGCTCGCGCTGATAGTCGGGAATCCGCGGGTTGGCTTTGGGCGTGGTGCTGACGATGGCCAGGTTCGCGGCCAGCATTGCCACTTTCGGAAAAGCCGCGGGCTGGCCGTCGCTCATCAGGAATCGGGCCAGCATGCGGAGCCGCTCCGGCCCGTAATAGAAATCGGCGTTGCCCGGAACGATCGCATCGTATTTCGCCCAGCGCAGGAAGCAGCCGACGTTATCGGCCGGAATCTGCCCGTGACCGGAGGCCAGCGAGTCCAGCAGCGCGCCGCGCACGTCGCCATCGCGAATCCACTTGGGTGGCGCAGAAAGATAGTCCCAGGTCCACATGTCTTTGGGCTGGCGCACGCCCTGATCCACGAAGGTCCTCGCATCCAGGTCCATGGCGAAGTTGTCCCCGACTCCCACCAGAATCGGCGCGCCAGTCGCCTGGCTGTGCAGAATCCCGCCGAATTGCCGGGTCGCCGCGCTCATGGTCGAAGGGTCGTCCACGCAGTGATCGAAATTGGCGCGCGGCTGCTGCTCGGGATAGCGGAAGTAGCCGAGCGTGCGACCGGTGTAGGCGACCGTCAACGGATCCTGACCGTAAGCCACCGCCAACAGCATTGGCCAAAGAAAGAGGAACGAAGGTCTCATGCAGGTGAAAAACCCCTTCACAAGAGAATAGCGGCCCGCAGCCGGCTCGCGTGAGATGGGATTCAGCGCGCAGCCAGACGATTCAGCGCTTCGCCGTCGAGCCGGTAGGCGTTCCAGTCCTGGACCGGCTCAGCTCCCAGCCGCTGGTAGAACGCGATGGCCGGCTGGTTCCAATCCAGCACCAGCCACTGCAGCCACCCTCCACGCTGGTGAGCCAGCTTCGCGACGGCAGCCAGCAGGCTCGCGCCGATGCCGCGGCCGCGATGCTCCGGCTCCACGAACAAGTCTTCGAGAAAGATCCCGCGCCGGCCGCGGAAGGTCGAGTAAGTTTCAAAGTACAAGGCGAAGCCGGCCGGCTCGCCGCCGGAGTAAGCCAGCAGCGCTTCGATCACCGGGCGAGGTCCAAACAGGGCGTCGCGCAATTGTTCTTCGGTCGCGACGACCGCGTGCGATAGCCGCTCGTATTCGGCCAGCTTGCGGATAAGAGCGAGAAGGAGCGGGACGTCGGGCTCAGAGGCTCTGCGGATTTGAAGGGAGGGCTCGGGCGAACCGCTCACTGCGGAGATGGCGGCGGCAACTGCGGCCGGGGGCCTTGCGGGCGAGGACCTTCCTGGCGAGGACCGGGCGGCCCGCCACGTCCTGGAACGCGCTGCAATGTCAGAGGGGAAAGTGAGGTCCAAGTGGTTCCCCGCCGCGGCTTACTTTCGGCTAGGAATTGCCACGATTTCGCCTGCGGATCCCAAGTCCAGGTTTGCCGGATTTCAACGGTAGCGTAGTCGAACGTGAATACGATCTTGTTGCCATCCTGGAGCCCATAGCCGTTGGTTTCCGCGCCGCGAGCCCCATTGATGCTATCCAATCGAATGGCCACCAAACGGCGGTCATAGGTGTCGTAACCGACGTAGGTCACTGATTCAGGGCCGTCGACTTCCTTCTGGTGAAGCCGCAGAAACTGGTGCCCCAGTTCCCATACCGCGTCCGCGCCACCTCGAACCGGCGGGCCTCCGGGGGCGGGTACGAAACTCCAGAGGCCTACCAGGTTGTCCAGTAATTCGTTCTTGAATGGCGGTTGCTGGCGGTTTGGGCCGGTTTGTCCGATGACCTGTGTTGCAAGGATCGGAGCCAGCGCCAGCGCGGCCATGAAGCGAGGCGGCATCACTATCGTAAACGTACCATAAGTGGCATCATTTTTCGGGCTGATCGTAGCCGTGCAAGCGGCGAATCCAGATATTGCGGTAGCGCACCGGATTGCCATGATCCTGCAGCACCAGAGAATCCCCGGCGGGCTGCGGCGCGTATTTAGCCAGCGCGCGATGCACTGTCGGTCCCATCGCTTCCTGATGATCGTGCAACAGCACACCGTTCAAAAAGACCGTGAGGTACGCCGGTTTCACCAGCTTCCCGCCCTCAAAACGCGGGGCCAGAAAGACGATATCGTAGGACTGCCATTCTCCCGGCTTGCGCGTCGCGTTCACCAGCGGAGGCCATTGACCGTAGATCGCTCCAGCCTGCCCGTCGGCGTAGGTCGGATTTTGATGCGAGTCCAGCACCTGGACTTCATAGCGGCCTTCGAGGAAGATGCCGCTGTTGCCGCGGCCCTGGCTGCTGCCGCGGACCTCCGCCGGCGACGCCCATTCAACGTGCAACTGTACGTCGCCGAACTTTTCTTTCGTGGCGATATCGCCGGTGCGAGGAACCACCTCGAAGTAGCCGTTTTCGACCTTCCATCCGGCGGGTTCGGAGCGGGCGGCAAAATCACCAGTCCCGAGCCGCGCCGCCGTCCAATGCGAGAGATCGTGACCGTCGAAGAGCACAATGGCGTCGGAGGGCGCGCCTCCGGGCTGAGCGGCCGGCGTGACCACCGCCGGATGCGGGCGCGCCGGATCGTGCACGTGATAGGGCGAGCCCGGCAGCATCGGCGTGTCCGTGTAGCCGAGTTCCTGGCCCGCGGCGTTCACCGTCACGAACACGATCGCTACAAGTAGCCAGCGCATGACGACGTTGAGTATATCTCAGGATTGAGCGAAGCTGGGCTTGAGTGCACCGAGTGCTGATTGCCGGGGGCGGATTCGGCGGCTTGTACGCCGCCAAGGCTTTGCGCCACGCGCCCGTCGAAGTGACTCTGGTCGACCGGCGCAACTTCCACTTGTTCCAGCCTCTGCTGTATCAGGTAGCCACCGGATCGCTTTCACCCGGCGAGATCGCCGCCCCGCTGCGCGCGCTGTTGCGTGATCAACACAACGCGCAGGTGCTACTGGGCGAAGCCGTGGAACTCGACGCGTCCGGCCGCAAAGTGATTCTCGCCGGCGGCGATCTGTCCTATGACTCCTTGATCGTGGCCACGGGCGCGCGCAATTCTTACTTCGGTCATAACGCCTGGCGCCAGTACGCTCCCGGCTTGAAATCGATTGAGGACGCCACCCACATCCGCAGCCGCATCCTCTACGCCTTCGAAGCCGCCGAGCGCGAGACCGATCCGGAGCTTCGCCGCGCCTGGCTGACGTTCGTGATCGTGGGCGCGGGCGCGACCGGAGTGGAGCTGGCCGGCGCTCTGGGCGAGATTGCGCGAGACACTTTACGCGGCGACTTTCGATCCATTCATCCGGATGAATCCCGGATTCTGTTGCTCGACGGAGATGCGCGAGTCCTCCCCACGTTTCCGGAGGATCTTTCGGCTGCGGCGGAGAAGTCGCTGATCGGGCTGGGAGTGCGGCCGCGCACGGGGGTCCGCGTGACTGTCGTCGATCATGAGGGAGTGACCATTCAGACCGCACAGGGCAACGAGCGTATCCAGGCGCGGACCGTGATCTGGGCGGCAGGCATCGCGATCTCGGATTTCGTCAGCCTGGTCGCGCGAGCCACCGCCGCGCAGCAGGATCGCATGGGCCGAATCCTGGTGAATCCGGATTTGACCGTGCCCGGCCATCCCGAGATTTTCGTGATCGGCGACGCCGCAAACCTGGAATGGCGCGGTAAGCCTCTGCCCGGCGTCGCTCCGGTGGCGATGCAGCAGGGCCGCTACGCCGCTTCGGTTATTCTCGACCGGGTGCGCGGGCGGGAGATCGAGCCATTTCACTATCACGACAAGGGCAATCTGGCGGTGATCGGGCGAGCCTCCGCCGTGGTCGATCTCGGGAAGTTGCATGTTCACGGCTGGCCGGCGTGGCTGTTGTGGCTGAGCGTGCACCTGCTGTACCTGGCGCAGTTCCGCAACCGGATCCTGGTTTTCATTCGCTGGGGATTTCAATACCTGAGCTTTGACCGCGGCGCGCGGCTGATCTCCGGCGGCACGGAGGAAGGAAAAGACGTCTGACAGCCCGTGGGCCGTCCGCCCCCTTCGGTCGCGGCTCGGTAACGCATTGCAGCTACTGAGCCGCGCGCGTAGCAAGCGGTGCTTTCTAAGGCACGGTTACGAATTCCTGCACTTCGAAAGCGCGTTTGCGCCCGGTGGTGACCACCTCGCCGCGATACTTCAGCTTCCCGTTCACGGTCACCTCCACCGGCCGGCTCACCGGATAATCGAACTCCAGCACATCGCCCTCGCGCAGCTCCAGCAGCGTCGAAACGCTCAGGGTAGGCCCCTGCAAGCGCGCGTCAAGATGAATCAGCGCGGGACGGATCAACCGCAGCACGCGGGAGTGCTCCTCTTCGGTGGCCCTGGTTTTGCGGACGCTCCACTGCTGGTCGAACTTCTGCCGCAGCATCTTGACGATGATGGACGGAATGCCGATGTTCATCATTCCGGCGGTCTCGCCGATGCGCACCTCCAGGCTGATGGCGACCACGGCTTCGTTCGGCGCCAGGATCTGCAGCAACTGAGGCTCGGTCTCGTGGCTCTCGATCGAGAATTCCAGAGCCGTTACCGCCTGCCAGGACGTGCGCAGGTCGTTGAGGATGATGCGCAGCAGACCGTCCATGATGCTCTGCTCGATTTCCGTGACTTCACGGGTCATGCGCGTCGCCATTTTGCCCGATCCGCCCAGCAGCATTTCGAGAATCGGAAACACCAGGGAGGGATTGATCTCCAGAACCGCGTTGCCGTCAAACGGCTTCATGCCCAGCGCGATCATGCTGGTGGGCGAAGGCAGGCATTGCGTGAACTCCATGAAGGAAAGCTGCTCCACGCTGACCAGGTTCACCGCGACGTAGGCTCGCAGATAGGCGGAGAGGCTGGCGGCCAGGCTGCGCGCGAAGTTTTCGTGCAGCAGGTGGATGGCGCGGAGCTGGTCCTTGGCGATGCGGTCGGGCCGGCGGAAATCGTAGGGCTGCGCCTTCTGCCCCGAAGCATCCGGGGTGCTTTCGCGCATTTTCTTAAATACACTATCGATTTCTTCCTGGGTGAGAACGCGGTCGCCTGCCATGCCCGTCTATCGGCCGATCGGGCGCGTTCCAGGATTCGGATGATTCCGAGCCGCGTCCCTGATCAAGGTGAGGGCGGCGCCTTCAACAACTGGAACCGGCTGCCCGAGCAATCGATGATGTAGTCCATCCGGGCGATTCGCTCGTCAGTCAGATGCGATTGAGACTGTTGCCAGATTTGGAGCGATTTATCCCGCCAGATCAGCGAGGAGATGAAGGTGATGTCGTAAGTGGTCGGGGCCGGGTCATGCAGGAAAATGACGCTGCTCCCATGCTTGGGCTGCAGATTCATCTGCTTCAGGCCGTCGATCCATGTCGCTGTGTCCGAGCCAATCAGCAGGTAGCCGTAGACGTCGGAGCGGTGCGCGCGGCGGGTCTGGTCTTCGTACTGCCAAAGGCACACCAGCAGGCACGCAGCCATGGTCGCGAACCGCCCGGGCCTTCCCAGGAACAGGTTGCGCGCCAGCAGCCAGGAGACTGATCGAAACATCATCGCCGCCGCCAGCGCCCATCCTGCCGCAACAATGTACAGCAAAGCTCCGCCGCGGTCCGGCAGGAAAACGATCGGCAGCGGGGTCACCGTCACCCAGATCCACAGGAACAGCCAGTGCGGGTTGCGATCGCCCTTCATGGCGTCGCCAGTCCGGCCCCGCCCGCGCAGCATGCCCACCACGCCGGCGATCAACACCACCAGCCACAGCGCGATGGCGTGCTCCATGGTGAATCCCTTGGTGTAGAACATCGTGTTCATGAAGCGGACGGTCGATTCCGTGAACCTTGGCCAGTTCAGGCGCGGGGCGTAGCTGTCCATGTTGGTGAGGCTCTCCTGACCGGTGGTCTTCCCCAGGATGAAGATCGCCGTCATCAGGCCCGCAGCAAGCGTCGGCCAAAGCTGCAGCGCCCAGGTTTTTCGCTGCTCCGGTGAGCGGAATCCGTCCGGATGCCTGCGCAGCAGCACCTCGTAAGCCAGCGCCACCACCGGCAGCGATACCGCCATCTCCTTCGAATCCAGAGCGCACGCGTAGAGCGCCAGGAAGATGCACGCCTGGCGCACGCTCAAATACTCGCGGCCGCGCCGGGCGTGGACGTAGTACAGCAGCGCGGCGAAGAAAAATCCTCCGCACAGGACGTCGTAGATAAAGGCTCCGTCGAACGCCAGATTTCCGAGATCGGCCTGGTACGCCACGGGAAATGCGGCCAGCACCGCGACCCACCACGACCCGCTGAGCGCCCGCGCCAGTTTGTAAAAAACGACGGTGTTCACGCCCAGCATTACGATCCGCACCACGCTGTAGGGCACGGGATCGAGCTTGAAGAAATGAAATAGCGGCAGGTAGTAGAGCGCAGCCAGGGGTCTGACAAAGCTGCTCCAGAACGCTACGTCGGCCAGCACCACTTTCCACAAGGGAGGGTGCCACACGCCGTAGATGTTCATCATCTCGTCGGGGCCGAAGTGCGCCTTCAAGACTCGCTTCTGAAAGGCGTAGAAGAACGCGGCGATCAGCAGAGCGCCGGCAATCCGGGTGAGCTTCCACCAACTCCATTTTCGAAAGAGCGTCATCAAGAGGATAAAATGAGGGCTTGGAGCGATTTTACGTCAAAAGCTTCGGCTGCCGCGCGTCTCAAGCCGACGGAGCGGCTCTGGAATCGGCGCTATCGGCCCGAGGACTGATCCAGATCGACGGTGTAACCGGCGCCGATCTGGTGGTTTTGAACACCTGCACCGTCACCGCGACCGCCGACGACGAGGTGCGCCAGACCGTGCGCCGCATTCATCGCGAGAGCCCGGAGGCGCGTATCCTGGTGACCGGTTGCTACGCGCAGCGAGCCCCGGAGGAAATTGCCGGCCTGCCGGGCGTGTGGCTGGTGGCCGGGAATTCGCACAAGACCGCGATTCCGGATCTGGTCGCGGAAGCCGCTCCGTATCACGGCCAGGTGCAGGTGGGAGATATCTTCGAGCAGCGCGAATTCTTGAGCAGCCCGGTGGAGGATTCGCTCGGCGGCCGCACGCGTCCGAATTTGAAGATTCAGGACGGGTGCAACAACCGCTGCTCCTTCTGCATTATTCCGTTCGTGCGCGGACGCAGCCGCAGTTCTCCCGCCGAGGACGTGATCGCGCAAGTGCGCCGGTTAGCCGAAAAGTACAAAGAGGTGGTGCTGAGCGGGATCAATCTCGGCCGCTGGGGCCGCGATCTGGATTCGGCAGCTTCTAGTGCAAAGCCGCGGTTGGTGCATCTGGTGCGGCGCTTGTTGGAGGAGACAGCGGTGGAGCGGCTGCGGCTGAGCTCGGTCGAGCCCATGGATTTTTCCGACCAATTGCTGGAACTGATGGCTTCCAGCGGACGGATCGCGGAGCACGTACACGCTCCTCTGCAATCCGGCTCGGATCGAGTGTTGCGGCGGATGCACCGCAAGTATCGCCCCAGACACTATGCCGGAAGAATCGAGAAAGCGCGGGAGTTGATGCCTGCCTGCGCCGTGGGAGCCGACGTGATGACCGGCTTCCCGGGCGAGACCGAAGAGGAGTTCGAGGAGTCGCGCGCGTTCATCGACAGCCTGCCGTTCACCTATCTTCACGTCTTCACCTATTCGGAGCGGCCGGGAACACCTGCGGCGGAGTCCTCGTCTCCGGTTCCGTCGGCGGTGCGTAAGCACCGTACGCGAGTCCTGCGGGATCTGGCCGCGCGCAAGCATCGCGAGTTTTGCGCGTCGATGGTTGGAGGGACGTTGTCGGCGGTGACGATAGAGGACGGGTTAACCGCGCTCAGCGGGAATTACTTGAAGATCGCGCTGGCCTCGAAGCGGGAGGCGAATCGGATCGTGGATGTGCGGATCGGCGGGTTAACGGCGGACGGGTTGAGTGAGGAGGGGGCGCTGCGGGTGCTATAGCCGCGGGCGGGTTTCGAGGGTAAGAACTCGGTCCTCGAGCGTCTCCATGCGGATTCGCAGTTCCTGCTCGACGGTTTCCAGTGTGTGCATGCGCGCGTACTGGCCCTTGGCATAACTATGGAAGGACGTTAAAAGGTTGGTCTCAATCTGACGCATGAATTCCATGAGCCGCTCGTCGTGAGCGGCCAGTCCGGCCTCGAATTCTTTGCGGGTTACCGGCTGATCCTTCTCCATAGGCTTCCTTTCGCATTATAGTGCAGCACGCCGGTTTTTCTCTCGCCTACATTTCTCGCCGATTCTCCAGCGACTTCGACATCGTCACTTCGTCGGCGAACTCCAGATCGCTGCCCACCGGAATGCCCATGGCGATGCGGGTTGTTTTCATCCCCAGCGGCTTCAGCAGCCGCGACAAATACACCGCCGTAGCTTCTCCCTCGACCGTCGGGTTGGTCGCCAGAATAATTTCTTTCGGCGGATCGCGCTGGATCCGTTCCAGCAGTCCTTTGATCTTCAGTTGCTCGGGACCGATGCCGCGCAGCGGTGAGATGGACCCGTGCAGTACGTGATAGACGCCTTCAAACGTCCGCGTGGTCTCGATCGGCAGGATATTGTGCGGCTCCTCCACCACGCAGATGGAGGAGCGGTCACGATGCGGGTCGCGGCAATATGGGCACAGCTCCGCGTCGCTGATGTTGTTGCATTCGGCGCACAGGCCGAGATTGTCTTTCACTTCCAGCAGCGCCGCAGCCAGCCGCGCGGCATCGTCGCGCGAGGTGCGCAAGACATGGAACGCGAGCCTCTGCGCCGACTTTTGCCCGATGCCCGGCAAGCGGCGGAACTCATCGATCAGGCGCTGCAGCGGCGCCGCGAAGTCCGGCATGGAGAGCGCCTACAGCAAGCCCGGAGGCAAGCCCAGGCCACCCAGCAGGCTCGCGGTCTTGCGCTGCGTCTCCTCGTCGACCTTCTTGGTGGCTTCATTGCAGGCCGCTACCACCAGGTCCTGCAACATCTCCACGTCGCCGGCGACCTCCGGATCGATCTTGACCGCGGTCACGTTCTTGTGGCCGTCCATCTTGACCGAAACCATGCCTCCACCCGCGGAGGCTTCGACGCGAATCAGCGCGATCTCCTCCTGCATCTTTTTCTGCATTTGCTGGGCCTGCTGCATCATGGCCTGCATATTTCCGGGCATCTTCATGCTTCGTTCTCCCTCAAATTGCGCACGGCGCGAACCTGGCTTCCTGGAAACAGCTCCTGGAATTTTTGCACTTCCGGGTGTTCCATTGCCCGCTCCGCCGCGGCCGGATCCTGATTTCCGGCTGGCGCTCCCTTTTTGGAAACGGCCGGCTCCGGCTGGCGCGCCGTTTCCCCAACTTTGATCGTGATTCGTACCGGCTTGGCCATCACCCGCTTCACGGCCGCCTCAAAGGCCGGGTCCTTCAGATACAGTTGATACATCTTGGGCGTGGTGAAAATCACCTCGGCGCCGGACTCGTTCACTTCACTATGCTCCAGCGCATCGGCGAGGTTGGCTTGCTTGGACTCCATCAGCGCGGCATGGAGGCGCGACCGCAAACTGCCTTCGCCAGCCGGAGCAGGAGTCGACGGAGGCGTCGCGGTCTTCGGCGCTGGCGGAATTTTGGGCGCCGGAGGCGCCGAGGGGGCGGCGGGCCGCCCCAGCGAAGCCAGAGCCTCTTCGATCGTTTGTAAGCGCCCGGCATGCACCATCCGCAACAATCCCATCTCCAGGTGCAGGCGGGGCTGCAACGAGCTCTGCATGTCGCGGAACAGATCCAGCGAAAGTTTCAAATACCGCGTGAGGTCTTCTTCGCTGAACTGCGCCGCGGCCGCCAGCATGCGCTCCTGTTCGGCAGGCGATGCCGCGACCAGCTTGGTGAAACCGCCCTCGATCTTCTCCACCAGCAGATTGCGGACATAGCGCGAAAGCTCCCGCGCGAAGTGTTGCAGGCTGCGTCCGTTGGCTTCGAGCTCGGCCACCACTTCAAGCATCTTCTTTGCGTCGCCACTGACCAGTGCGGAAGCCACCTGTGCCAGGCTCTCAGCCGCGAACATCCCCAGCAGCGACCGCACCTCGTCGGCATGCAGCGTGGTGCCGCAGCAGGCGATGGCCTGGTCCAGAGCCGAGAGCGAATCGCGCACGCTGCCTTCGCCGGCCGCGGCCAGTACGCCCAGGGTCTCTTTGTCGGCCTGGATGCCTTCCGCCTTGGCGATCTGCTCCATGCGCTCCACCAGCTCGCCGAAGTCGACCGAACGGAAGCTGAACTGCTGGCAGCGGGAGGCGATGGTGGCCGGAATCTTGTGCGCCTCGGTGGTGCACAGCAGGAACACCACCCATTCCGGCGGCTCCTCCAGGGTCTTCAGCAGAGCGTTGAAGGCCTCGCTGGTGATCTGGTGCGCTTCGTCGACGATGAAGACTTTATAGCGGTCGCGAGCCGGCCGGTAGCGCACGTTTTCCCGCAGCTCGCGCATTTCGTTGATGCCGCGGTTGGAGGCCGCGTCGATTTCGATCACGTCAACCGAGGATCCGCTGGCGATCTCCCGGCAACTGGCGCACACCCCGCAGGGCGTCGCCGTGGGACCCTTCTCGCAATTGAGGCAGCGGGCCATGATGCGCGCCACGGTGGTCTTGCCGGTGCCGCGCTGTCCGGAAAAGATGTAGCCGTGCGCGATGCGGCGCTGCGTGATCGCGTTTTCGAGCGTGGTCTTGACGTGCTCCTGGCTGATCAGCTCCGCGAACGTCTGAGGGCGGTATTTGCGGGCGATCACCTGATACATGGAGGGGAATTATGCCAGACCCCGGGTGATCCGCGGCACACGAGTTAAACCACTACCGTTGCTTCCTTCCGGACCTGGCGGGGTTCGCAGCCGCTCGTTGCACGAAGCCCGGAGCCTGACAACTTCCCATGCTAGCAGTTTTCCGTCTTGCCCCCTACCCCGGCTCTTCCGAAGGAGAAAATCCCCGCTCCCGAGCCACAAACTAATGGCCCCCAATGGCAACCGGTCCTATGAAGGTCGTAATGGTAGATGATTCCGCCGCGGAGCGTAAGCTGTGCCGCCTGCTGCTCGAAGAGGCGCACGGGTCGAAAATCGAGTTTTTTGAGGCCGACACCGCGCTCAGCGGCCTGGAAGCGGTCAGAGCCAAAGCGCCGGATTGCGTGCTGCTGGATTACCGGCTCCCGGATATGACCGGCTTGGACTTCCTCGCCCGGCTTTATGCGGAGCCCAATGGTGAAGCCGGTGGCGAATCCGGAAGCCAGCCGGCGTTCAAATCCGCCGTGGTGATGCTGACCGGGGTGACCAGCGAGGAGGTCGCCGTGGAGGCCATGAAGGCCGGCGCGCAGGATTATCTGGTGAAGGACCGCATCACCTCCGGCAGCCTGAGCATGGCGATCCAGAAGGCCACGCAGAAGGTCGGCCTGATGCACGCGCTCAAGGCTGAGCGGGACCGGCTGGCGCGGTCGCTGGCCGAAAAGGAGGTGCTGTTGCAGGAGGTGCACCATCGCGTCAAGAACAATCTGCAAGTGGTGGCCAGCCTGCTGCGCTTGCAGGCCGAAGGGCTTGAGGAGCAGCCCATGGTGAGCAGCCAGCACGTCAACGACGCCTTGCGCGAAAGCCAGTATCGCGTTGAATCCATGGCCCTGATCCATGAGCAGCTCTACGAATCCGGCGATCTGCGACAGGTGAATCTGGCCGAGCACGCCGCGCTGCTGCTGAGCAACCTCCTCAACGCCTACGGCGCGCTGTCGGAACGGATCTCCGGGCGGGTGGTGATGGAGCCGCTGGTGCTGGGCGTCGACCAGGCCATCCCTGCCGGGCTGATCCTGAATGAGCTGATCTCCAACGCCCTCAAGCACGCCTTTCCGGACGGCCGCGCGGGCGAGATCGTGGTCGCGGGGGGGTGGAATGACGGACGTGTGGAGATGACCGTGCACAACAACGGCGCCGATCTCCCCGTGAACTTCCAACCCAGCCAGGCCACCTCCCTCGGTCTGCGCATCGTGCAAATCCTTTCCCGCCAGCTCAAGGGCAGCTTCGATTACAGCCGGGGGGATTACAGCCGGGGGGATTACAGCCGGGGGGATCTCAGCCGCGGAGACCGCGCTTCTGACCACAAGGCCGGCGTCACCTTCCGCGTTTCTTTCCCTGCTCATGCCACGCCAGGAGGCCAAGATGCCACATCCTGAACCCTCCCGAGCCTACCGGGTGCTGGTGGTGGAGGATGAGGGCCTGATTGCCCACGATATCGCTCGCCGCCTGGAAGCCCTGGGTCATGAGGTGCTCGGCCCCGCCTCCACCGCTGAGGAGGCTCTGACGCTCGCTCCCGGCGCGGAAATCGTGTTGATGGACATCCGCATCGACGGCCAGCGCGACGGCATCGACACGGCTCTCGAAATGCGCGCCCGCTACCGCCTGCCCGTGATCTTCCTGACTGCGCACGCCGACCGGGCTACTCTAGAGCGCGCCAAGCAGGCCGGCCCCTTCGGCTATATCGTAAAACCTCTCGGCCCCGCCTCATTGCAGACCGGCATCGAGATGGCCATCGCCAAGCATCGCGTGGAGCGTTTGCTCGAAGAGCGCGAAGCCTGGCTGCGCGCGGTGCTCGCCTCCATCGCCGACGCGGCCGTGGTGACCGGCGCCGACGGACGCCTCCGCTTCCTCAATCGCGCCGCGGAACAGGCCACCGGATGGACCCAGTCTGAAGCCGAAGGGCAGCCGGTGGAGGCGGTGATCCGTCTGACCGTTCCCGAAGGCGACTTCGATCCCATCGCACTGGCCTTGCTGCGCGGAGAGCCGGTGGCTTTCGACCGCCACGCCCGCCTGATTTCGCGCGACGGCCGGGAGATGGAAGTGGACGGTTTTGCCGCCACGGTAAAGACCGCGCAGGACCTTCTGGGAGTAGTGCTCACCTTCCGCGATGCCAGCGCCAGCCGCTGGGAGGAACGCCAGCTCCGCCAAGCGCACCGCCTGGAGGCTGCCGGAAGACTCGCCGCCAGCGCCGCCAGCGAATACTCCACGTTGATCGGCATGATCCGTAAACAGAATGAGCAACTGCTGCGCCAGTTCGGAGAGTTCACCGGGGCCCGCACCGCACTCGAAGAAATTCATCGCGCCGCCGTCGCGGCCGGCGAAATCACCCGCCGCCTGGAAGCCTTCGGAACGCCGCAGGTGGGAGCAGCGGAAGCTTTGAGCATGAACGGAGTGCTGCGGCGCATGGCTCCGCTGATCGAAGCCGCTGCCGGCGACCGCATTCAGGCCGCCATCCGGCCCTCGCCCGGAGCCGGCAAGGTCAGGGCCGACGCCGCGCAGCTTGAGTCCGCGATTCTGAACCTGGTCTCGCACGCCTGCAACGTCATGGCCGGAAGCGGACCTGGCTTGTCGAATCAAACCGGCGCCGCCGCCTTGAATAAAACGGGACAGCTCCTCATCGATACGGCTCGCGTCGATCTTCCGCACGGCGGCCGCGCCGCCTCCTACGTGTTGCTGAGCGTGACCTACTCGGCGGCGGAGCCGGATATCGAGCGCCTCTTCGATCCCTCATCCACCGACGGCTCCAGCCTCGCGATGGCGCAGGTTCACTGGCTGGCTGCGGAATCGGGCGGCTATGTCTCCGCCCGCTCCGGCCCCAACGGCGGATCGCGCATCGAGCTGCTGCTTCCCCGCCTGGCCGACCAAGCCCTGCTTTCCGGCGCCAACAGCCAGGCAGCCACCATTCTTATGGTCGAGCCCAGCGAAGCCGTGCTCATGGAACTGCACAACTACTTTGAAGCCGCGGGCTACAACCTGATCGAAGCCGCGGACGCGGAAGAAGCCGTGGCCCTGGGCGAAATGCACGAAGGCCGGCTCGACCTGGTCATCGCCCATGCTCGCCAGGCAGGCGAGGTCCTGCGCCACTTGAGCAGCCTCCATCCAGCGATCAAGGCTCTGTGCGTCGTGGATCAAGTCGTTGATCAAGGTGTGGAGTCCGAACCTGCCGAACTGGCGCCGGATCAGATCCGCAGCCCGTTCACGGAGCGGGAGCTGCTTGATAGAGTCGAAGCCGTCCTAAGGACACCGGCGCCACCGCCTGTCGTAGCCGCGCCGGCCTCCGCGCGCTAGTCGCCGCGATTAGATTCTTCGACCCGCACCATCAAGCCGGGAAAATCCACCACGACCTTTGGATGGCCCGGAACTGGAGCGTACCCGATCGCATACTCGTTGCGAATCCGGTTGATCAGATCCCTAACAACGTTATCCGGCTTCTCCGAAGGCCTCAGCTCATATTCCGCACCGCCGGAAGCAACGGCCAATTCCTTCAAAGCGTGCTGCGCACGGCGCTTCTCCTCGCGATCCGCATCCTTGAGCAGCCCGATGGCGTAGATGGCGACCCCGCTGGAGCGCGCCTTCTCCACCAAATCTTCCAGTTTGGCCGTGCTCGAATCGTCCTCGCTCGCCGAAATCAAGACCAGGATCTTGGTCGGGTTCTTGGCGAATTTTTGCGCATGATCGAGGGCCCAGTTCACGGCGTCCCGCATAATCGCCCAGCCGCGGGACTCAGTTTTATCGAGGCTGTTCTCCAGCTTCTGCGCGTCGTTGGTGAAATCCTGATCGAGATAGGGCGTGTCGTTGAACCCGAGAATGAACATCTCGTCCCGAGGATCGAGATCCGCCACGACGCTCCTGAGCCGCGTCAATTGACTACGGTAGTCGCGCATGCGGGCGCTGTTGTCGATCACCAGGCCGATGGACAGCGGCGTCTTCAGCACGCGGAAAGAGGAGATCGGCTGTGCCCTGCCATCCACCAGGACATGGAATTCGGACTGTGGCAGATCGAGTACCGGCTCTCCGGCTCGATCCGTCACGCTCACGCGCAACTGGGCGAAGCCGAGCGCCGGGATGAGTAGCATCCGCAGAATTCCGCGCGCCATGGCGATTTTCTTACCAGACTTTGCACATGTGCTCACGCACCATGGGCTGGCCGGCTTTGCAGGAGAAAGCCTTCTGAAACTCGGGCATGTTGGAGACCACGCCGTTGACGCGATCCTCCAGCGGCGAATGCGGGTTGGTGATGGCGTTCATGCGCTTGGTCTCCGGCCGTTCCTCGCCGCAGGCCCACTGCGCCATCCCGACGAAGTAGCGTTGTTCGGGTGTGAGCCCGTCAATAGGTTGCAGGTTCATATTCTTGGTCGCGGCCTTCCACGCCAGGAACGCCAGTTGCACGCCGCCCAGATCCGCCAGGTCCTCGCCCAGCGTCAGCTTGCCGTTGAGCTTCACTTTGTCCACCACGGTGTATTCCGAATATTGGCCGGACACGCATTTGGCGCGAGTCTGAAACTCCTGCGCGTCCTTCTTCGACCACCAGTTCTTCAAATTCCCCGCTCCGTCGAATTGGCGGCCTTCGTCATCGAAGGCGTGCGTCAGCTCATGGCCGATGGTGCCGCCTGTATCACCGTAATTGGGTGCGTCGTCGGATTTGGGATCGAACAGCGGAGGCTGCAGCACGCCTGCCGGGAAGTTGATGTCGTTCATCTGCGGATCGTAGTAGGCGTTGACGGTCGGCGGAGTCATCTGCCATTCCGTGCGATCCACGGGCTTGCCGATCTTGTTCAACTCACGCCGCGATTCGAAGATCGTGGCCCGTTCCTCATTGCCGAAGAAGTCGTCGCGCGTAAGCTTAATGGAGCTATAATCGCGCCACTTGTCCGGGTAGCCGATTTTGTTGACCACCGCGTGCAGTTTCTCCAGCGCGCGCTGCTTGGTCTCCTCGCCCATCCACGGCAGTTGCTTGATCTCGCTCTCCATGGCCGCCTCTACTCCTTTGGTCATGGCGAGCGCCCGCTCCTTGGTCGACGGAGCGAAAGTCTTGGCTACAAACACCTGCCCCAGCGCTTCCCCAAGATTGGCGTCCACCAGCCGCACGCACCGTTTCCAGCGCGGCGCGAGCTGCTCCGTGCCGCGCAGGTACTTGCTGTAGAAATCGAAGTTGGCGTTCACCAGCGCCGAGGAAAGATACGGAGCCTTGGAGTGAACCAGATGCCAGCGCAGGTAGACCTTCCAATCTTCAATGCCGTGCGATTTGAGCAGGCTCTCCAGCTCCTTGTAAAACGCCGGCTCGGTGACGTTGATCGTCGCTAGCTTCGGAACCTGCGCGGAGGCGAAATAATCGCTCCAGCGGAACGACGGCGTCAGTGCCTGAAGCTGCTCCGGGGTCAACTTGTGAAACAGCTTGTGCGGATCGCGTTGATCGACGCGGGTGAGCGACACTTTGGCCAGCGCAGTCTCCATGGCCATCACGGTCTGCGCGTGCGCCTGGGCCTGAGCGGCAGGCTCGCCCAGCAGTTCCAGCATTTTTTGAACGTGATCGAGATACTTTTGCCGCGTCTCGACCGACTTGGCGTCGGTCTTGACGTAATAGTCGCGATCCGGGAGCCCCAGGCCGCCGGCTTCGGCGAAGGCGATCACCTGCGAGGCGTCCGCGTAATCCTGACCGCTATCGAAGCCGAACATCATGCCGCCGCTCGACAGAGCCAGATGCTGCCGGCCGAGAAACGAAGCGATATCGCGCGTGGACTTGAGCGCGGCGATCGCGTCCAGCTCCGGCTGAAGCGGCGTGAGGCCGGCCTTCTCCGCCCCCGCTTCATCCATGCACGCTGTGAAGAAATCCCCGATCTCGGTTTCGACGGCGTTGCGGCCGGGCGCAGGCTTGGCCGCGTCCTGCAGCAATCCCCACAGGAATTTTTCGTTGTCGTTTTCGAGCTTGGCGTAAACATCCCAGCGCGCTTGATCCGGCGGGATGGGATTGCTCAGGATCCATTCGCCGCAGGAGTACCGGTAAAAGTCAGTGCAGGGATCGACGGAGCGGTCCATTGATTTCGGATCGAGCGCGGGCGTATACGGCAGCCCAAACAACGGCTTGTCCGGCGGAGGCGCCGGCGCTGCGGCCTGCGAAAACACGACAGGAGAAGCCAGCAAAAACGCGAAGACAAGACGCGAGGGGGTCACATTCGTTATGTTACCCCCGCGCGAGGTTTATGTCCTGCTGGAGTGCTATTTCACGCTCTTCATCCACTTCAGGACCGGGCCGCTGACGGAGCTGTCGGGGCTGCCCGGAGAGAATACCTCGGACATGTGGCTGTGCGCTTTGAATACGACCTCGGTGGGGTGATTGCCGGCCATGGTCAGTTGACCCTTCAAGGTGTCGAGGAACTGGCCCATGTTGGCCGGATCAAGCTCGGCATATCCGAGGAAGAAGGCGATCTTGGCGTCGCGCAAACCCTGCAGAGCCGAGCGTTCGACTTGAACCGCGGGGTCCACCTGGCCGCGCCCGCGGCCTCCCCCACCGGTTCCGCGACCCGCACCCCCGGTTCCGCGCCCGGCACCCGGCCCGCCTCTGGCCTGAGCTCCGCCGCCGAACGGACTGCCGCTTGGACACTGTCCGCCTGCACCAGCAGCAGGAGCACCACCCGTGCCGCGACCGCCCGCTCGTCCTCCGCCTCCACCGCCGCCCACGTTGATCGGAGCGATATTGAACGGCGCCGGCGACATCAGGATCGCGCCCTTGACTCCGATCCCATCCGGCCCATACAGCTCCGGACGTCCCAGGTAGGTCCCCACCGGAGGATTCCCGGCCGAATGCGACCAGATGAACACGCGATTGGGATTGCCTTTGTACTGGGCGATGTTCTTGTGCACCCACTGAATCACGGTGCTGATGTCCTTGGCGTTCTGGTTCCACTCGGCATCGGGGCCGAAGTTGGTGCGGCGCTGGACGTTCACGCCCACCATGTTGTTCTTCACGGCCCACAGCATGATGTTGTCGTAGAAGGCATCGCCCATGGGCACGGGCTCGATCTTGTTGCCTGCGCCGCCGGACACGAAAATTAGAACGGTGCGGTTTGCCCCGCCCTTTTCTCCCGTGAAAACGTCCATGATCTCGCGTGGGTCGGCTCCGTAGGAGAGGTCGCGCGTGACCTTCACGCCGGGGTAGGGAGCGTTCGGCTGGAAATGGCGATACAGCGCGGCCGTGTCGGCCGGGCAAACGTTACGGCCCATAGCAACGAGTTTGGCGGCGATATCCGCCGGCACCTGAGAGAGGCCTGAGGTAGCCGAGAATATCGCCGCCAGAAGAATTCCGTTTGTGCGTGTGATCATGTGGAGGACTCGCCTGTGCGTCCGGGAGTCGAGTGTATCACACGCTGCCGGGGCTTACCGGCGAAAGCCGCGCGCATAGCCGCTGCGGAAACCTTCGCGAACGCCTGCGTGAACTACCGGCGCTCTCCAGTACCCGGCATGCCACAGCCGCTGGCCGCCGGAAAAGTAGTAGTAGCCACCCACCCAGTCGTAACCGGGACCGGGCATGGGCGGAACCGCGTACGGATTAACATAGGCGGGAGCCGGGGCTACGTAAGCGGGCGCCACCGGAACTCCCAACCCAACTCCAACCGAGATGTGCGGACCAGCGAACACCGGGCTTGCTAAAAACGAACCGCCTGCCAAAACCAAACCTGCCAGAATCTTTTTCATTTTCTTCGAGCCTCCTGCCCAGAGAATATGCAAAGAGCTTGCCAAACCCAAAAAACCGTCGAAAATCGGGCATTTGCGCGAATTTTGCGAGTCCAGCGCGGCCGTGGGTGGCCGCACCGGAGCACCTTAGCGGTGCTTTTCGGCCAACCCGAACGCCTTGGCGATCATTTCGTAGCTGCGGACCCGCGCTGCGTGGTCATAGAGGATGTTGACGACGAAGACTTCTTCGGCTCCGTAATCCGACGCGACCGCTTCCAGCGCGGCGCGAACCTGAGCCGGATCACCGGCGATGATGCGGCGCCGCATCGGCAAAGACTGTGGGGCCATCTGTTCCTTTGCGAGAAATTCCTCCGCGCGCTCGACCGGCGGAACGGGAATCAATTGGCCGCGAAACAGGAGCAGCATCATCATGCGGGCGCTGAGAGAAAGCCGCACGGCTTCGGCCTCTGTCGCAGCGCAGATGGCCCACACGCATACCGCAGTCTTCGGCTCCTGAAGGCGGCTGGAGGCGCGGAAGTGCTCGCGATAATACTGCGCGAAGGGCGCGCCGTCGGGATTGATGAAATCGGCGAAGGCGTAGGGCAACCCCTGCTCGGCGGCCCAGATCGCGCTCTGCGGCGAGGAGCCCAGCAGCCAGACTTCCGGCGAGTCGAAACGAGTCGCCGGTGATTCGAAATAATTCAGTAGTTCCGCCATCTGCTCCGGGAAATCGTCCGGAGCCGGAAGCCTGCGGTCACGCTGCAGCGCCCGAGCCACAGCGGCGCTGGTGCCGGGAGCGCGTCCGATACCCAGATCGATGCGCCCCGGGAATAAACCGTTCAGCATTGAAAACGTTTCGGCCACTTTCAGCGGGCTGTAATGCGGCAGCATCACCCCTCCGCTGCCGACACGGAGATTCGCCGTCGCCGTCGCCACGGGTCCGATCATCACTTCGGGACTCGCACAAGCCAGTCCCGGCGTGCCGTGATGCTCCGCAAGCCAATAGCGCGCATAGCCCAACCGGTCCGCCGCGCGCGCCAAGTCGATCGTGTTACGCAACGCATCGCCCACCGAGCAGCCTTCGGGAATCGGGGATTGGTCGAGAACGCTGAGGCGGAGGGCCGGCATCGGGATACCGGAACAATAGCACAAGCCGTCGCTACTGAAGCGTCAGCGCCAATTGGTCCTCCACGCTGACGTTGACCACTCCGCCATCCAGACCCTGCGCCGTGAAGACCGGAGACTGATCGCTGGTGCCGATCGACACTTGGCCCGAACCAGGCGGAAGCGCCAAGAGGGCCGAAGCGGGAATCGTGAATTGACCCGCCGAATTCGGAACTTCGCAAAACAGCCTCGCAGTAACGGTTCCGTTGGCGGTATTCGCCGAAGAGTTGGCTAGTATCAATGCAACTCCGGTCGGGTTGCCTCCGGTCCAGGTGAGCGTAAGGCCTTGGGCGCGATCCAGGGTTGAGGGCAATTGCAGCATGTTCGACCACACCAGTGGAACGGCCACGTTCATTTGGACCACGAAAGGGCCAACATCGAGACCGCCTGTGCTGTTGTTGATGCTGATGGTCCCGCCGGACGGGGACAGAAAAAGGGGTGGACAGCCCGCCCCGGCGGTGCACCCGAGCCCTCCTTCGTAGTAGCCCGATGGCGTGATCGAAATGGAACTCTGACCGACGGAATCGCTGAAGTTGATAGCAGGCCCCGCATCTATGTTTACCTGCGTCTCCGGCTCGGTCTGCGTCTCGGTAAGACCTGAGGCGGCCGTGGCCCGTAGCACCGCATCGGTGGTTGGGTTCAGAGCCGGTGAATTCGAGGCGGGCGTGAAGGACGTCTGCACCAGGCAGCTCCGCAGGGACACGAACTGGTTGCCCCCGCCACCAATAGAGACACTGAGGGGCTGCGCCGCAGTGCCGCCGGCGTATCTGTAAAAAACTGCGTTGGCCTGGTCGTCCGTCTGCGTTTGAGAATCCGTTGTCACTGTGGGGGGAGCCTGAACCGACCGGCCGACGTTGATCATACCCATGTTGACAACGCTGCCCTGCAACTGTGTCAGAGACGGACGGACCACTCCGGCAACTACGTTGGTGCAGTTCCGCCCCTGTGTGGAGACCGGGATAAACGTGGTGTTGCTTACCAACCCGGAGGAGACCACGACGATGGACACGGCGCAGCCGGAAACACCCTCCGGGACTGTGATGTTGATCTGATCCAGCCCTGGATCGCCGGAACGGCCATGGTACAGAACCGTGGAAGGGACTCCGCCTATATCGATTTCGATGGGAATTCCAGTGAGGTTCTGAACCGGAGGCGTCACGGCGTCGTTTGTGGAAATGGGCCCAGCTCCGGATCCGTAGAGCACGATCAAGTCGCCGGGATTGGCGGCATTCGTGTCGCTCAACGGATTGAAATTCGCATCGAATGCGGCCGCGCAAAACGTGATGTTACAAGCACTTGTCACAATTCCGAAGACGCTCTGGACCACTGTGATGGGGGACGGAGAACTCGCTTGGCCGTTGTTGGTCACGATAATCTGCCCGCTTCCTACCGGTGTTGAGGATAGCAGCACTCCGGCGATCTGGTTCGGCATGACGTAGTAGAGTAACGCCTGCGTGGTGGATCCTCCCACGGTGATTTGGACAGAAACTCCGTCTAATGTGGTTTGCAGAGGAGCTGCTTGCAATCCGGATGAGGCATTGGCCAGATTGGTCCCAAATATGACGAAGATGGAGCCTTGCGCGATGCCGTAATTCGGCAACCCCGCCAACGTGTAGCTGTAGTTATTTTCGACGGCGCCGATTGTAGGGGGCCCTGGCGCCGTTTGCGCAGCACAGAGGACTGCGGAAAGGGGGAGTAAGGCGGCAAGCGGGGATCGCATGGTCCTCCTAGTTGCTCCCTAATCGTAACTTCCGAGAATCCACTTTGGCCAGTGGCCGTTCGGCGAAGCCCCGTCTACACCAATGGTTCGCCCTATGGAAGCGCGAACACGTAGATCGCGTTGCGGCCTTTGACGGGTGTAAGGCGACGGGCTACAGTATAGGAAGTGAACATTCGGGGCTTCGTTCACAAGGGCCTTAAGAGGCTCTACCTGGAGGACAACGCGAAGGGCTTGCCTCCTGATGTTGTGGACAAGCTCCGTGCAATGCTTACCTTTTTGCAGGACATGCGGGACCCGGAAAAGCTGCGAGCATTCCCTTTGTGGAAGGCCCATCAGCTCAGTGGAGCCCGCAAGGGCGTCTGGAGCTTACACGTGACGCGCAACTGGCGGTTGACGTTCCAGATCAAGGACGGCGAGATATTGGACGTCGATTATGAGGACTACCATTGAGGAGATTTTATGCGGATGTTGAACCCCGTTCATCCGGGCCATTTTTTGCGAACTGAAGTCATCGAGGCCCACGACCTGTCTGTAACGATGGCGGCTAAGGTCTTGGGTGTGTCGCGCCCCACGCTCTCCAGTCTTCTGAACGCCAAGGCCGATCTTTCCGGAGACATGGCCCTACGCTTCGAGAAGGCCTTCGGCGTCGACATGGACACGCTGATGAGAATGCAAAATTCCTACGACATCGCCCGGACGCGGAGCCGGGAGAAGAAGATTCGCGTGGCGCGCTACGAGCCGCACGCCACGGCGTCATCGAGGTAGCCTAACGCCGTCCCGATTCCCGATTGATGGCCGGGCCGGACGAGGCGACCCCAGAACACCAGAGGCTAGCCTCAAAATCGGCGGTATCCTGCTTGCCGGGAAGCTTGATGCCCATCCGGATTTCGCTGACCAAGCGCGACAGCAGTGTGTCATGCCTCTCTCTCGATGTGTTCACGTTCGAGGCATCGATCTCGCTTCGGAAGTCGCGCAATGCCTGTATGACCTTTTGCGAGGCAAGAAGCTGCGTGGTATTGCAAGCCAGCGCAAACCGACGTTGTCCGTCCGGAGTTGAGTCACCGCCGACGATGCCGCTTAGGGCGGTGATGAACTCCTTGTACTGCTCGACCTTGTAACGCCGCCAATCTGCCTCCCGTTCCTTCTTTTTTGTGAGGTAGAAGGTTATGGTGGACACTCCTATAGCGGCGGCCGCAGATATGATCGCTACTGTGATCGGCGTATCCAAAAGAATGCGCCTACGGCAGCGCGAAGACGTAGATCGCGTTGTGGCCTTTGGGTACGTTCAGTTCGGGGACTTCCGCCGAAAGCTCGGGGACTTTCAGATTGTCGCCGGTCATCACGCACACGTACTGTTTCCCGCCGGCCTGGTAGGTGATGGTGCTGACGGAGATATTGCCTCCCAGTTCGGACTCCCACAGCATCTTGCCGGTCGCGGCATCGAACGCTCGGAAGCGGCGCGACATGTCGCCGTGAAACACCAGATCGCCCGCGGTCGCCAGCATCGCTCCATTGCCCGGCGCGCGGCCCACGTCGAAGCGCAGAATCTCGCCCGTTTCCAGGTTGATCTTCGCCAGCCCGGTCAGTGCCTTAGGATCGCCTCCCGGCCTTTGGACCACCTTCCAGGGTCCACGCCCCCCCGGACCGGTGATCGTCAGATCGCGGCAGTTATCGATGTAAGACGTGTACAGCGAATTGGTCACCGGCGAATACGCCGTCGGCCAATAACTGCGCGTGTTCCAGTAACAGATCACGTGCTCCTCGCCTTGCGCCTTGAACACGTTGTCCCAGTTGATCTCGGTCTTGCCGGTCTTCACGTCAATATTGGTGATCACGTTGTGCGGATCGTCAAACGGGAACGGGTTCGCCCACAGGAACTGGCCGTTGGACCGGTCCAGAGCGAAGATCCCGCCCGCTTCGCCTATGTTCACAGTGATGTCATGCTCCGAGCCCTTTTTCACATCCGGATTGATCCACTTCACGAACTTCGGATCGGGGCTGATCTTGGTATGCACCAGCGTGCGCTCATGCGTATAATCGGAGTCCCAATCGTCAGCCGGCAGATGCTGGTAATACCAGGCGAGCTTGCCCGTGGCCGGATCTAAAGCAATGGTCGAGTTGCTATACAGATCCGAGGGCGCGGTACGGGAAACCGCGTCGGGCTTGCCGTCGTGCCGCGACATGCGCTGGTCCGGCATCGGATTGGCGACGCCCCAATACAGCATCTTGCGTACCGGATCGTAGCTACCGGGCAATCCCCACGTGGAAGCGAGCCGGTTCTCGACCGCCGCTCCGCCCCAGGTCTCGTCGCCAGGCTCGCCCTTGCCCGGAGTCGTGTAGAAGCGCCACAGCTCCTTGCCGGTCAGCGCGTCATTGGCCAGGATGAAGCAGTTTTCGCGCTTGCCCGCGCAGGCTCCGCCGGTGATCACTTTACCTTCCGCCACAAACGGACCGGAGGTATTGCCGCGGCCGTCGGTCTTGGCTTCCCAGCGCTGCTCGCCGGTGCGCGCATCCAGCCCCACGATGCCATCGGGCGCCTCGAAAATCACCAGGTCCTGATAAATCGCCAGATTCTTCGAGCGCGCCTGCGCCGCCTGGTTGCCCGGGAGCTTACGCTTGTAGGTCCACAACACGTCGCCCGTGACTCCGTTCAGCGCTTCCACGCCCGCGCCCGGATTGACCACATAGATCACGCCGTTGTGCACGATGGGGATAGTCTCGGTTTGCCCGGCGTCCAGCCCCTTTTCCCACGCCACGCGAAGCTGATTCACGTTGCTCTTGTTGATCTGCTTGAGTGGGCTGAAGCGCTGCGCGTCGAAGGTGCGGCTGTACATCAGCCAGTCCCCCGGCGCTGGCTTTTCCAGCATCTGCTCGGTCACCGGTTGATAGTCCTTGACCACCTGAGCCCAGGCAGCCGTGCACCAGGCCGCGGCGGCCAGCAGAAATAACGCGCGTTGCTTCATGGAAATATTCCCCCACGTGCTAGCATACACAACCATGAGGACCCGGCCGGTTCCGGTCGCGCTGTTGGCGGTTGCGGGCGCGTGCTTCCTGCTCCACTTGTTCACGAACGGCGAATATGGATTCCATCGGGATGAGCTGGCCACAATCGATGACGCGCACTATCTCGCCTGGGGATATGTCGCCTACCCTCCCTTGACGCCCTTTCTTGCGCGCGTGGCCCTGGAGCTTTTCGGATCCTCACCCATGGCGATCCGGAGCTTCGCGGCGCTGGCCATGGCGGGCGTTGCCTTTCTGACCGGCTTGATCGCGCGGGAACTCGGCGGCAGCGCGCGAGCCCAGATAGTCGCGGCTGTGGCGGCGATGGTCTCGCCCATGTCAATGTCCGCCGGACACACGTTTCAATATGTCTCGTTCGACTTCCTGTGGACGGTCCTGCTGTTCTATTGCGCGGTTCGGCTGCTTGCATCGGACGACGCATCGGACAAACCCCGCTGGTGGATTGCGGCTGGAGCGGCGCTCGGCTTGGGATTGATGACGCGCTATACGATCGCCTGGCCGGCGGCCGGTCTCGCCGCCGGGTTCCTGCTCACTCCCGCGCGCCCGTACCTCAAAAGCGCACAGGCCGCTGGCCGCGGCACGAAAGGAGAGAGAAACTCGGCGGACTTGGCCGCGACCAGCGCGTCCGTTGTGCGCGAGTTCCCCAATGGCCGTTGGCTTGCGGCGGGCTTGGGCGTGGCGTTTCTGATCGTTCTTCCGAACCTGATCTGGCAGGTGAACCACCAGTTCATCTCGGTCGGCTTCCTGCGATCCATCCATGCTCGCGATGTGGCGATCGGGCGAACCAGCGGATTCTTGTGGAGGCAGTTTCTGGTGCCGGCGCATACTTTCACGATCCCGCTGTGGATCGCCGGACTCTACTTCTTCTTCGCGAAGCCGGAAGGGGCGCGGTATCGCGTCCTTGGCTGGGCTTTCTGCGTGAGCTTGCTCCTCTTCACGGCAGTGCAGGCCCGCGATTACTACACCGCGCCGTTGTATCCTATGCTGCTGGCCGCCGGCGCCGTGACGGCGGATCGCTGGAAGGGCTGGGCCAACGGCTTACAGTATGCGGGCCTGGCTGCCGCGCTGGGATTGGGGATCGCCCTGACGCTTCCCGTTGCCCGTGCCGGCTCGGGATGGTTTCAAGCAGAGGTCAAATTCAACGGCAATCTGCGAGAGGAGATCGGCTGGAAGGAACTGGTCGAGCGCATCGCCGCCATCCGCGATGCGCTGCCGCCGGAGCAGCGCGCCAACCTGGGCATCCTCACCGGGAACTACGGAGAAGCCGGCGCGATCGATCTGTATGGAGCGCAATACACCCTACCGAAGGCTCTGAGCCGCGTCAATTCGTATTGGCTGAGAGGCTACGGCGATCCGCCGCCGCGGACGCTGCTAGTGGTTGGCTGGTCTCCGGCCGCCGTCCAGGAAAACTTCACAAGTTGCGAATCGAGGGGGACCATCTCCAACAGTTTGGGCGTCGCAAATGAAGAAACCGAGGTGCACAAGTATCTGTGGGTTTGCCAGGGGCCGCGTGAGCCTTGGCCCGAGTTCTGGAAGCACATCCGGTTGTGGGCTTGATCGCTCACTCTGCGGACTCGAACTCAGCGGCGGCCAGCGCGAGCCCGCGCGCCACGGAAGTAAATTCGTTGCCCGACCGTAGACGCTCTGCTCCGAAGCGCGTTTCAAAAATCGCCCGCACTGCCGGGACGTAAGACGATCCGCCGGTCAGGAACACCGCGTCGACGTCGTCGGATTGGGCGCCGGAGGCAGAGAGCAACCCAGCGACGCAATCCGCGATTTTTTCCAGCTCCTCCCCAATCCAGCCTTCGAACGAGCTCCGCTCGACCCCCACACGAATGTCGATGCTGCCGCTTCGAAAACGAAACTCGGCCGACGGCGCCGCGGACAGCTCGCTCTTGACCCGCTGCACCGAGCGATGGAGCTGATAGCCGAGGTCGTCCTCGATCAGCTCGATCAGCGCTTCGATCTTTTCCGGCTCCACAGCCTGCGTGCGGATGGTGCGCAGCGTATTCGTCACGTCGCGGGCGCGCAGGAAGGAGAGATAGTGCCAGCGCTCCAGTTTGGCGTAAAGCCAGCTCGGAACCGGCAGCAGTTTGTCGAGGGAGCGCATCTCGGAACCCATCCCCAATGCCGGAGCCACCAGGTGCCGGATGATCTTGGCGTCGAAGGCGTCGCCCGCCACGCCGACGCCGGCGTTGCCCAGGAGGTCTTCCGCTTTGCGGCCGCGCTGGCGTACGCCCGGACCTACGTGGATCAGCGAGAAATCGCTGGTGCCGCCGCCGAAATCGCCGATCAGGATCAACTCGTCATGATCGAGCGTCGATTCGTAGTAATGCGCCGCGGCCACCGGCTCCATCTCGAATCGCCCGGATTCGAAGCCCGCCAACTGGAACGCTTGCTGCAGCCGGTTCTGCGCGAAGTCGTCATCGCTTGCATTGGAGGATCCCACGAAGCGCACCGGCCGGCCAGCCACGACCGCGTCGATGGTCACTCCGAATTGGCGTTCGGCGCGCGCGCGAAGATCCATCAAAATTCGCGCGATGAGCTCCTCCACCGTGTACAGTTTCCCGAAGACTTCCGTGCTCTCCAGCAGCCGGCTGCTCAGGAAAGATTTGAGCGACTGAATCAGCCGGCCCTTGGTCTCGGCGGCCAGATACTGCTCGATGCCCTCGGGGCCGGTGAAGGATTTCAGCGTGCTTCGTCCGCGCTCCTTGATTTGTTCCAAATAGAGCAGGGAACGGTAGGCGTCGGTCAGCGCGCCGTCGAAAGGAAACGTCGCGAGCTCGACTGCGCCGGAAGGCGTGACGCGGGCGACCGCGCTGTTGGTGGTGCCGAAATCAATGCCGATGGCCGCCATAATTTCTTGAAGCCCGCAAAACGGCCAAACCAGGTTCCGGTCCAGCGGAGCTGCCGCTCCGTGGACCGTTCCCGCGCCTTTGCGGGCTCACGGGGCTTAGCCGGCGACCTCAATCATCACCGGGGCCAGCTTGCGGTGTCCCAGCCGCACCTCCAGCGGATGACGCCCGGGGCCCACTTCCTCCGGCAACCGGAAATTGACCTCGAAGCGCTGGGGCCGCGGATCGGTGCAGAAGAACTCGAGATCCTGCACCGGAAATCCCGCCACGCTCGCTTCGATTTCGTGCGGGCGGGCTACTTCTTCCAGCACCATTTTGATGCTGCGCGTCTCGCTGCGGTTTTCCGCCACCAGGTTGACGCCGTCGGTGATGGCGCGGATCTGCGGCACCGAAGGCGGCGGAGGAATCACGCGCAGAGTCGCCGGGGGAGCGATGCTTCGCCCCAGCCAGCGGATCTCCACCGGGAGCAAGCCGGTCGCTTCCAGCTCCGGCAAAATCACCGAGACCTGCTGTAACCCCGATCCGCCACGCGGGCCGATGTAGGTTACCGTGCCGAAGTTGTCGCCGACCGTTACCCGAAGATCGTACAGGCCGGCCTCGGCAGGCAGATTCTCCACCCACAAATTGATCGAGGCGAAACGGCCGCGGCACGGCGCCAGCGGCTCCGAACTGCTGGCGTTGGTGATGCGGCGGATGCGCGTGCTGGTTTCGAGGGAAGGCGCATCGAGAGGGGCTTCCGCCCACTCTTCCTGCCGGCTGTCTAACTCCGCCCGCCAGCGCGCAGGCTGCTTGCGCCAAGTGGTCCACAAATATTGCGTGGAGGCATTCTCCATCGCCAGCACCTGGAAATCCTGGAAGGTGGCGAACTCCAGCAGCTCTCCGGCGGAGAATCGCGCGCCGGACCAGGTATTGAACGAATCGCTCGCGCCGCGGGGCAGCCCGTTGAATTGCAGCCGCGTCAGCCCGCCCACCTTCAAGACGCGCCGGATCTCGCGCAGATATTGAAACACAACCTCGCGGTTGGGGATGTGCTGGAACACCGCATAGGAGTAGACGAAATCGAAGCTCTCATCGGCAAACTGCGCCAGGCTGGCGCCGTCGGTAGCGTGCGGATGGGCGTTGGGGATGTCGCGCAGCTTCTCGCGCGCCAGCGCGATCATCTCATCCGAGACGTCGACCCCGTGAATCTCCACGAAATAGCGGCTCATCGGCCGCATCAGCCGGCCCGGTCCGCAGCCGATCTCGAGCGCCTTCCACTCCCCGCGCTGCTCGATGGGCACGCGCCGTAATTCGGACTCCAGGCCGTTAATGACTTGCGTGGCAGTGGCGAAAAATTCCGCCTCGTCCTGGTCGCGCCGGCCGAAGGCCACGTAGTAGCCGGCGTCCTCGCGAGCCCGCGCATTCCAGTCGTCGCGCATGCGCGCGCTTTCGTCGAGCTCACGCCGGTCTATGTACTCAGGAAGCTCTGCCGATTCGCCGTCCATGGCCGTTACAACCTCGCGCCCCGGGCTACTTCCGCGGCGAGAATTTGTTCAACTCCTCCATCAAAGCCGCCGCGGCCGCGGGCGCGCCCACATTGCCGGTGACGATCTCGCGGTTCTTTATGGACTTGCCGTACATCTCCTTGTTCCATTCGTCGTCGCCGCGCAGCGTAGAACCAGTGAGCGCCGCGCCCGCGAACAAGCCCTTCGACCGTGAGTAGGTCAGGATCTCCGCCGTCATGGCCGCGTCGGTCTGGGCCATGGTGGAGCGTCCCACCGGACCCGCGGCGGCCGACATGTCGCCCCCGAGAGTGACCTTGGTCGAGAGCAGGCGATCCATGCCTTTCTTGTTCAGAACCAGCATGAAGATGTCGATCGCCTCGCCGCCGATCTGCAGTCCGAAGCTGCCGCCTTCAATGCGAACCGCACCCGGAGCCGACCAACCCACCCCGCCTTCCTGGCGGCAGGTCATGAAGCCTTTGCCGTACTTTCCTCCGAACACGAAGGCCCCCTCCTTGAGCGACGGCACGATAATCAGGCACTGCGATTTGTCCAGCAGGTCCTGCGGCACGGCCTTGTCGCGCGTGTCCATGATTTCCTTGAATACGTCGGCGGCTGCCATCAGCCGTTCTGTCGCCGTCGGGGCCGCGACCGCAATGCCGGTTACCAGGGCCAACGCTGCGTAGAGTTTGATTTTCATAGGCTTGATGTCCAGCTCCTCTAAAAAAGCTTTAGCTCCTCGAAAAGGCTTTTAAAAATGATCGCACATGCGGTTTCTTTGCCGCTCGGCCTCCAAATACCGCGGTTTACTCTTTTTCCACCGTGCTCGAAACCTCGGCGTGACGGACCCCGTGCATCCTGCGGATCATGCGGCAGATTTCCGCAGCGACGCGCTCGGCCGACTCCTTTTCATCCAACGCCAGTTCCACCTTCAAGTAAACGTCGGTTCGCACCATTCCCCGATGATACGATAGAGATGTCCTCCTGCCCGGCTCCGGCCCGCAGACCTTGCGAAGAGACTGTGAACGTTCCCTGCAAGCAGTGTCAAAAGAAGCGCGCGCGACGGTTTTGCCCGGCGCTGGGCGCCGAAATCTGCCCCAGTTGCTGCGGCACGGAACGCGAAAACACCATCGACTGCCCGCTCACCTGCGAGTACTTGCAGGAGGCGCGCTTACGGGAACATCCGGTTCCCGTGCCGGAGGATGCGCTGCCCAATAAGGACATTCGCGTTTCCGAGGAGTTCCTGCGCCAGCATAACGACCTGGTGGTGTGGATTTCCACCGCCTTGGCTCGCGGCATGGATGCGGCGCACGCCGTCGACTCCGATGCACGCGAAGCGCTGGACGCGCTGATCCGCACCTATCGCACGCGCGAATCCGGGCTGATCTACGAAACCCGCCCGGCCAACCCGTACGCCGCGCGCCTGCAGGACGCACTCAAGGATTCGATCGAGGAATGGAGCAAGGCCTCGACGGAATCCTCCGGTATGCACTCGGTGCGCGACGCCGATATTCTGGGGGTATTGGTGTTCTTAGAACGGTTTGAGATTAAATACGCCAATGGCCGCCGCCGCGGGCGCGCGTTTTTCGATTTTATGTGCCGGTATTTTTTGACGGCTCCCGCTGAGGAAGGTCCGCTCAGCGGCGTCGCCACCAGCCGCCTCACCGTATGAGCAGCGCTCTATGACCAACACGGGCTACATCCTCTTCGCACACGGCTCCAGCATCGAATCGGCCAACGAAGCGGTGCGCGTGGTCGCAAGCGAATTGGCTCGCGCCGGAGGCTACGACGCGGTGGTGGCGGCGTTTCTCGAAGGCGGCACGCCGGACTTGTCCGCGGCCGTCGGGAAATTATCCGCGCGCGGCGTTTCGCGCGTCGCGGTGCTTCCGTACTTTTTGACGCTGGGTCTGCATCTGCAGCGCGACCTTCCCCGGTTGATTGGGGAGGCTCGGCGCGCCCACCCCGGCGTGGAGATCGAGGTTGCGCAACCGCTGGACGGTCATCCGGCGATGATTGAGGCTCTGCTGACGCGCGCGCGGGAGTCGCACGCAAGCCGCGCCCGGAGGGCGCATGAGAGCAAGGTTGATTGAACGCGTGGAGGTCGCTCCGGGGCTGGGCAGCTTCGTCTTCGAAGCTCAAGAGGGAGAAACCAGAAACGGGGGCGGCTTGGAATTCACGCCGGGACAATTCGTATCCTTCACCGCCGAGATCGGCGGCAAACGCATCACCCGCGCGTACTCCATCGCCTCGGCGCCCGATCGCGCCACGCGCCGCTTTGAGCTGTGCCTGAACCTGGCGCCCGGCGGGATCTTTTCCCCGCTCCTGTTCTCGTTGCATTCCGGCGATACGGTGGAGATGCGCCCGCCGCTGGGCATGTTCGTGCTGCGGCAGCCCCCGCGGGATTCCCTGTTCATCGCCACCGGGACCGGCATCGCGCCGTTCCGCTCCATGCTGCGGGCGCACTTGAACGCGGATTCGCCGCAGTTCACGCTGCTGTTCGGCGTGCGCTACGAATCGCACCTGATGTACCGCGCGGAGTTCGAGGAAATGGCCTGCGAATTTCCGCAGTTCCGCTTCTGGCCCACGCTGAGCCGGCCGGAGCCGGACTGGACCGGGCGCAGCGGACACGTGCAAATGCACCTGGAGGAAGCCCTCGGCGGCCGGGAAGCCCTTGGCCACAGGGAAGGCATCGACGTGTATCTGTGCGGGCTGCGGTTGATGGTCGATGACGTCCGCGCGCGCCTCAAATCCCTGGGCTTCGACCGCAAACAGATCTTCCACGAGAAATACGACTGATGCAGCAACGCACTCTGGCACTGATTTTGGGGGTATTCCTGATTTTTGGCGTGGTCGCCGCGATCATGGTGAAGCTGATGCCGGCGCCGCTCACCGATTCCGACTTCCTGGTGATCGGCTCGGTCGCCACGCTACTGGCCCTGCTGGTGCTGTTCTTCGGGCTGTTGGGAGCGCGGGTCAAGGGTTCGGACACCTTCTTCAAGCGGCGCAGCAAGCCGAAGGAGTAAGCTCCCTCGCGGTATGCCCAGCTACATTGGCGCCATCGATCAGGGCACCACCAGCACGCGATTCATCGTCTTTGACCGCTCCGGCCGCATCATTTCGGTCGCGCAGCAGGAGCATGAGCAGATCTATCCACACCCCGGTTGGGTCGAGCATGACCCGGAGGAAATCTGGCGGCGCACCCAGGCCGTGATCGCCGAGGCTCTGGCCAAGCGCAGCCTGCACGCCTCCGACTTGGCCGCGATTGGCATCACCAACCAGCGCGAGACCACCATCGTGTGGGATCGGGCCACGGGCGAGCCGGTGTACAACGCCATCGTCTGGCAGGACGCCCGCGTAGCGGCCGATGTGGCGGAGTTCTCGAAAACCGGCGGACCGGACCGGTTCCGCGCCCGGACCGGCCTGCCGCTGACCACCTACTTCAGCGGGCTCAAGATCCGCTGGATACTGGAACACGTTCCCGGCGTGCGCCGCCGCGCCGAGGCCGGGGAAGTCCTGTTCGGGACCGTCGATTCTTACCTGGCCTGGCATCTGACCTCTTCAGGAGGCGGAGCGAGTCTGCACATTACGGATGTCAGCAACGCCAGCCGCACGCAGCTCATGAACCTGGCGACGCTCGACTGGGACCGGGAGATTCTGGAGACTTTCGGGATTCCCGAAGCCATGCTGCCACGCATTGCTTCGAGCAGCGAAATCCACGGAGCGATCCGTCTGCCGGAGCTGTCCGGCGTACCTTTGGCCGGGATGCTCGGCGATCAGCAGGCCGCGCTGATGGGGCAAACCTGTTTCCGCCCGGGCGAGGCCAAAAACACCTATGGCACGGGATGTTTTTTGCTGATGAACACCGGGGAGCAGGCGGTCGCCTCACGCCATGGACTGCTGACTACGGTCGCCTACCGGCTCGGCGGAGGCAAGGCGCATTACGCGCTGGAAGGCAGCGTGGCCATCGCCGGCGCGCTGGTGCAATGGCTGCGCGACAATCTGGGCCTGATTGGCTCTAGCGCGGAGATCGAGCCGCTGGCGCGCTCGGTCAAGGATAACGGCGGCGTCTATTTCGTGCCCGCCTTCTCCGGCCTCTACGCGCCGTATTGGAAGGACAACGCGCGCGGCGTCATCGCCGGCCTGACCCGTTATGCGACCAAAGGGCACATTGCGCGCGCGGCTCTGGAAGCCACCGCGTTCCAGACGCGCGAGGTGATCGAAGCCATCGAGCAGGACTCGCAGATACGGCTAGACGCTCTGCGCGTCGACGGGGGCATGGTCGTCAACGACCTGCTGATGCAGTTTCAGGCCGACATCATCGACCGCCCGGTGGTGCGGCCGGCGATTCAGGAGACTACCGCGCTGGGCGCGGCCTTCGCCGCCGGGCTCGCCACCGGCTTCTTCCGGGATCTCGACCAACTGCGCGGCGAATGGCAACAGGACCAGATCTGGACTCCGCGCCTCGACGCGGCGGTCCGGGAGCGCATGTACGCTCAGTGGAAAAAGGCGGTCACGCGGTCTTTTGACTGGGTCGACTGACTGGTCCGGCGGCGAGTGAGCGTGGCAGGTTCGAAAATTCTTGACAGCTTGGTTTCTGCCCTTTAGGATGAAAGTATCACTGAGAAAGGAGGTGGTCCAGTCGAATGAAATCTGGCAGTAGTTATTCAAACGGGACTCTATCAACGCGTGAGGTGGCCGACTCTTAAATCGACCGCTCCTAACGTTCAGGTGTCGTTTCAGTGACGAGACCGCTGTTCCTGTGGACCGGCTCTTCACGCGAATGACGAGAAACGTTTCGTGTGTGCAGGGCGTTGTCTGTCTGAGGCACGTCGGGCACGCATGACGAAGTGAATAAGGGCGCACAGCGGCAGCGTTGTGCGCCTTTAGTTTTTCCGTTGTGCTAGACTGAGAAGCGTCTCACCATGAAATCCGGAATTCACCCCGCCTACGAAGAAGTGAACGTGGTTTGCGCCTGTGGCCACACGTTCCGTACGCGCTCCGCCCACAAGGGCGACATCCGCGTGGAAATTTGCTCCAACTGCCACCCCTTCTTCACCGGCCGCCAAAAGCTGATCGATACCGAAGGCCGCGTGGACCGCTTCCAGAAGAAGTACCAGCGCGTCAAAGACGCCGCCGCAGCGAAGGCGGCTGTCAAAGAGACCGCCAAAAAGAACTAGCCGCGCGCCAAATCTCACTTCGGGCTTTCGCTCCGCTGATTAATTCATTATAGTTGAATAAATGGCGCGGGCACACCTTGCCGAATTCGAGCTGATGGTCCTGCTGGCCGTGATGCGGCTCGGCGAGAACGCCTACGGCGTCCCCATTTCCCACGAGATCGAGGCTCGGACTGGCCGGGAAGCCGCCCTCGGCAGCGTCTACGCTTCCCTCGAGCGTCTAGAAGACAAGGGCTTCGTCGAATCCCGCCGGGGCGAGCGTACGGCGGAGCGCGGCGGCCGGGCCAAGCGCTATTTCCGCATCACCGCCCAAGGGCTGCACGCCGTTCGCGAGGCGCAGCAAGCCTTAATGGCTCTGTGGCACGAATTGCCGCAGCTTGAAGGAGGAAATGCATGAGCGACCGGAGACCTCCGAAGTTGGCTACGTGGCTGGTGAACACGTTCAGCCCCGGGCGTCATCGCGGAGCGTTGGCGGGCGATCTCTTTGAGGAGTTTCGCAACGGCCGCTCCCAAGGCTGGTTCTGGCGCCAGACGCTGCTCATAATTGCGCGAAGGCTCGGCCGCGAAGCGTGCTCGGCTAAGAGCCTGTTTGCCGGCGCAATCCTCGCGCTACCCGACTGCGCCTTTTGGATTCTGAACCGGCCGCCCCGGCATTCGGGAGCCTGGGTGTTTGCGGCGTGTGTCCTGCTAA
>CAWISY010000235.1:0-36144 GCA_963838455.1 Bryobacterales bacterium | reverse complement strand
GGGTTTTGCCAGTTGGCGGGCACCTGGTTCAGGATTACGTATTGCTGCCAGCCGAGATAGGGCTTGTTCGTTACCAAGGTCACAATGGCGGCGATTGCGCCCGCCAGAATGACCCACCGGTCTTTTCCACGCAACCCGCGCGCGAGCATGACGGGCGGCAAGCACCAGATCAACACCCAAGTGGCCCAATAGAACGGCTGTGGGAACGGGGTGGCAGTCCGAAGCTCACCCACCCAGGATCCAAGCAAGCTCGCGGGGGAAAGCTGGAGGTTGATTGCCGCGTAGATTCCGAGCCAAAGAAGCGCTTCGGCGATCGAATACCGGCTGTCGAGATACGTGAAGCGATAGCGGGGGCGCACTGCCACGACCGCTATCAATCCGGCTAAGTAGAATGCCGCGATGATCACATGTTGCGCCGCAGCGGAAGAGGTCCAGTAGCCGGGCAGCCAAGCGGTGAAAATCATCGCGGCGAAAGGCGCGTACGGAAGTCCGAAACGATGCCAGAGCCAGAGCGAACCAATCGCTCCGGCGGCAAAAACCACGTATTCAGAAGAGGACGAATGCGAGAGAAAACCGAACTCCAACCCAGCGCACAGGAAGCCAACCGAGCACACTGCGAGCGCTTCCTCGATGCCGTAGCGATACAGCCGGGCTTGGGAAACGGCAACTTCGGCGGCCGCATAGGACAGGCCGGCGAAAATAAGCAGAAAAATGCCAACCGTTTGTTCGCGCGGATTCGATAGAAAAACGGTAAAGAATAGGCCACCGCCTGCGCCCACGATAATCAGCGTAAAAAGAAACAGAACCAGGCGCAGGAAAATGTTGGTGCGGCGCAGATCGCAGACAATGTCCTGCTCCAGGCGCTGGTGCTGCTCTTCGGATAGAAAACCTTCGCCGCGCCAGTCCTTCAGCAGATCGTGGGCGCGGACAGCTTCTTCGCTCGATTCGGCATAGGCTCTCACGTGTATTTTCCTCTCACGCTTCGCGCCCGAAGCGGCGCGCGATCAGGACCAGCATCACGAGCATGGCGAGACCGGTAAAGACGAAATAACTTAGGATCGCGGTGGCGTCATTCATGCCGCGAATGAGAACCGAGCTGACACCGGCGTAGCCATATACGGCGGCATAGGCGACAAAGGAAAATTGCCGGCGTCTCAAGCCCCAGGCGAGAGATGCGGCACAGGCTACGAGGAGACAGAGCAGCCATCCGCGATAGCCTTCGCGATTGAAGACTCCGGAGAGCAGCGCCCAAAACAGCACGTTGGCCGCGATGTTCAAATATGTGCCGAAGAAGTGCGCTTTCAGGCCCCGGTGCTGAAGCGCGGCTCCGCCACCGGCGACGATCAGGCTGTAGAGGATCGCATACTCCCGGTATTGTGCGTCCTGATTGGATGGCCAGCGGGAAATGGTGAGTCCGAACCACCCGGCAAGTGCGGATAAAGCCAGCGACAAAACGAAGCGGTTGTCGAAGCGATAGGCGAGGTAGAAGAAAAGGACGGCGGTGACCAGCAGATAGTCATCCCACTGTCCGGAGAGCAGATGAAAGCGCGCCTCCAAATAACCGAGTTCCACCAACCAAATGAGGCTGCCGAGGTACAGCACGTAGTCGAAGAGCAGACTGGGCGAGGGGGTTTCCCGCCAAGACCAATCCGCCGCGCGCGAGAAGCAATACCAGAAGCATGCCGCCAGCATTGCGGAGAGAACGGCCAGCACAACAACATCACCGAGCTGCTGCGACCAGGTGGTGACGGTCCAGCCGAGGCCGCCGGCAAACGCCAGAACGCCGGCGTAGAGCAGAATATTCAGTTCAAAAAATAACGAAAAAGGCTCTCCACGCGCGAGGCCTGTCAGAAGTGTGTGCTGATCCGAAGAAACAAGGCCGGATTCCTTCCATTGCTGCAATCGAGTCAGGATGGTCATCTGGCGTTCACCTATTATGCAGCTTGTATCGGCTGCAGGCGTGATGTTAGTTAGGGAACCGGCGCCGCCGCGCCCGCATAGGCGCGTTGGAACGCGGGGTCGCGGACGTCCCAGACGTAAATCGAGTAGCCGATGCGGGCCAGCGGAGGGATGTCGCGGAGCCAGGCGAACCAGTCCGGTGAAATGTAGACGCCTTCGAGAGGGGTGACGCTCACGGCGGCAAGCTGGCATTCGAGCGGCGCGGCTTTGTTCAATTCACTGCCGCGCATTTCTTCGAGCGAAGGGAAATTCGCGGGATAGCGCAGGTAATACCAGGTGGGCGCGGTACCGAAATACATGATGCAGACCTGGGGCTGGTTTTTGGGATTGTCGACGCGTGACGCCACGAATTCGCCCAGGCGCTTCAGGTCCTGGCCCCAGTCGAGGTTGGAATCGACCAGCAGTTTCGGGCCGTTCTTGGGTCCGCCGGCCAGCACGTTGAAGAACGCCAGGTAGTAGGGGAAGATGGCGAAGGATTCGAGCGCGGCGAAGACGAGGATCGTAGCGATAACCGGGGTGCGCAGGCGGACGCGAAGATTCGCCAGAGCCCCGGCGATCAGCGCATAGAGGAAAGGATAAATCGGCAGGATGTGGCGCAGGCCGATATCGACGTGGCCTGACATGGACAGAGCGCCGAACAGCAGAATGGGGATCGCGAGCAACGGCTGCGTGACGGCGAATGGGATGGCGATGGCGACGGCGGCGAGCACGGCTACGGGAGTCTTGACCGCGAAAGCAAAGGGGAAGTAATACCACCAACCGGTGTTGCCGCGATGGCCCAGGATGTAGGCCGAGTGGGTGCCGCTCGAATGACCGGCGAAGGTGGTGAGGCCGATGAGGTAGGGGTGGGCTCGCCAACCGAGGCGGGAGCCGATCCAGGCGATGCGGCGGCCGAGCGCTGTCGCTTGATCGACGGCATCGCGCAGAGGCACGCCAGGGGCGGTGCGGGAGTGCGGCAGCAGAGCGCCATCGTAAGGCGCGTAGAAGATCAGGATGACCAGGACGGCGAGGGCTCCTGTTACCGCGAAGGAGAAGAAGAAATGCGAAACCGCTTGCTGGCGCGCGCGGCTCTGTTTCGGGATTAGATACAGGACGAAAAAGACAGGCAAGAGAAACAGCGCGGAATATTTGGAGCACAGCGCGAGTCCGAGAGCCAGGCCGGAGGCGGTGAGCGCAATTCCCTTCCCGGATCGCAAATACCAATCCCACGCGATGACGGCGAGGAAGGAGGTCGCCGCGACCGTCATGTCGTTCTTGACCAAAGCTCCGTGAGCGATGACGGTAGGATCGAGTGAAAAGAGCGCAGCGGCCAGCAGCCCGGCGAGCGGGCCGAAGCGCGCCCTTGTCCAACAACCGAGAAGTAAGACAAAGGCGGCGGAGACGCCGATCATGGGCAATCGTGCGGCGAAGAGAATCCGGTCCGCGGGAATGCGATTTTTGTAGAGGAACGCCAAGCCCGCCTGGACGTCCACCGGTCCGGTGTTGTTGGCGGAGAGCGCGTCGCCGGTCAGGTCCGGATGCAGAAACAGGAGCGGTAAAGCTTCGAGGACCCGCTCCAACGGCGGGTTTTCGAGCGAGGCGCGGTACTGGCCGGTGGTCAGGTATTGGTAGCCGGCGACAATTTCGAAGCCTTCATCCCAGGTCTGCGATTCCTGGCGGACCGAGAGGATCTGAACCGTGGCGAGCGTGACGGTGATGATCGCCAGCAAGGGCGCGAACCATGGACCCATCCATCGATCTCGGCGCAGCGCCATCAATGGCCGATGGGCACCAGTTGGACCCGGTTTCCGTTCACCGTGCTCGGCGTGACGACACCGGTTGCCGTCAGAGGGTCGTAATGGATCCGGGCTGACATCGATTCCTTCCCCCGTTTCATGGATTCCTTAGGAGGGGATGGGTAGCATTGTAACCCGTTTTCAGGCGAACCCGTCCAAGCAACAGAGGGTAAGGCACTTCCCGCGGATGATACAATCAGGATAAAGGCGGGCTTGAGGCGGCCTCGAACGAACCGAAAGCGCCTCGCCGCAGCTCTCAAAGGAGAAAAAAACATGGGTTCTTCAATTATCGGTACGCCGGGCTCCTCCTCCTCGGCGCCGCCGCCGCAATATCAGCCGGCGGGAGGCAACAAGATCCCCATTCTATTTGGCGCGGTCGGAGCGTTGGTGGTGGCCTGCATCTATCTCTTCTACCAACTCAGCCAGATTCGTACGGATGTGCAGCAGCAGCTCTCCGATACCCGCGACCAGATCATGGCGGAACTGGCCAAGGAGCATGAGACCTCCACGGTTTCCACGATGACCAGCAAGAAGACCGTCGACAAGCTGAAGGAAGACGTCGACGAGGCGCGGCGGCAGGCCAGCCTGCTGGCTGGACAGGCGAAGGTCGACGCGGACAAGCACGCCGATGAGCTGGCGGCGCGGCTGCAACAGGCGCAAGAGACGCAGGCCAAGCAGGTTAGCAGCCTGACCAGTGACGTCAGCACCGTCAAGGACGCCGAATCGAACACGCAGAAGAACGTGGGCCAGGTGCAGACGCAGGTCGGGCAAATTAATTCGCAAGTGGGCACCCTGGCGACCCAGCAAACCGCGACGCAGGCGCAACTCGAAAAGACGGTGGCGGATCTGAAATCGACGGTGGGCGACCTCGGCGTGCAGAGCGGCCTGATCGCGACCAATGGGAAGGAACTGTCGGCGCTGCGGGCGCTGGGCGAGCGCAACTACACCGATTTCCGCCTGGCCAAGAGCAAGAAGCCGGAGAAGGTGGGCGACGTGCAGATTCAACTGGTGTCGGTGGACCCGAAGAAGAACAAGTACACGATCCGGCTGATCGCGGATGACAAGCCGTTGGACAAGAAAGACAAGGAACTGAATGAGCCGGTGCAGTTCTACCTGGCTCGCGCCACGCAGCCGTATGAGCTGGTGGTGAACCGGATCGACAAGGACCTGATCATCGGCTACGTGGCCGCTCCGAAGGTCCAGCAGACCAGGAAGTAGGAGCCTCCGGCTCCCTTTATCGCCGTCTAAGGATTCAGTTTGTATTGGGCGAGTTGCTGAAAATTTTTGCCGGGTTGAGGTTTGTTCCGGCGAAAATCTGCACAATTTTCGGCCCGCCGTTTAACCCGCCGCTATATTCGATCCCCAGCGTCACCTTGGTGTGGCTGGAGTTGGAAAGCTCCGGGCTCAGCGACAGGCGGCCCACGAAACGGATGCGCGTGTCGATCTGCGGATTTCCCGGGATGAGTTGCTGAAGGCCGCTATTATCCTGATAGCCGGCTTCCATCGACAACAAATTCGAAACGTTCGAATAGGCGCCGCTCGCCTGCGCCGGCTGGTTGTGATTCCACGAAGAGATGTTGAAGTGCGCCGTGGCCTCATAGAAACCGGCAAGATTCTGCGGATTGTTGACGCTGAGATCGATCCACGGCAAGCCTCCGCTCTGGACCACCTGATTGGCGGGGAGGAGATCATCAAAGGCGGCGCGGGCGCCGAAGCCGAGCTCGGCGAAGACTCCGCCCTGGCCGTTGCGGCCGATGCTCCAGCCGATGGTGCTGGCAGCGCCGGCTTCGAAGGCGGGCTGCGGGAGCGGGGTGACCGTTTGAACGGATCCGGAAACGGGCTGGACTCGGGTGGCGACGATCGACTGGGTGTAGCCGGATTCGAATCTCAGGTGAGCGGTGAAGCAATCCGCCAGAGTTTGCCGGCCGCGTGTGATGGGGGGCGCTTGCGGGGCGCGGTATTGGTAGTCGAGGATGGCGAGAAGATTTGGAGCGGTGGTATTGGCGTTGGCTGCGCTTTTGGCGGTCGCGCTGGAGACCTGAAACTCCCAACGAAGCTGGCAGTTGCCGCTTGAGAGCGCCTCCAGGCACTCCGTGGAAGTGCCGGCCTGTTGCGCGATGGCCGCTGAGCCGAGCAGCAGCGCCAGCGGCAGTGCTTTGAAGAATCCCATATCGCCCGAAACAAGCGTAGAAGCGACACAGGGGATTCGGGCGTCAGGCTCACGCATCAAACGGAAGAAAGGAATCCAGATTCCCTTGATGCTACGGAGTTACTTCCAAATAGCCTTCTCCTGAAGACGGAGTGCCGAGGAGCGCGGTTTCGAGATTAGGAGCGTTTAACGCATGAGCAGGATGCTGAAAAGTGCAAGAACCGCTTGCTGGCGCGCGCGGCTCAGATATGCATCGGCGTGGGTGCAACAACCTGCAGAGCCGCGACGGGGTGCCCCCTGTTAGGGGCGCTTCGTGTGGGTGATCTTGCCAGAAGCATCCATGAAGTCGCCGGGCTCCATTCCGGCGGGGCAGGAGCCGACATATTTCTGATCGATGATCATAGTTGTTTCAGCGGTGCCGTAAAGCGCGGGCGTGTAGGTGGCGTGGTTTTCGGAGTGAAAAGACGTGTCTCCGTTGAACGTGGTTGTGCCCTTGGTCTTGATCACGCTGCCTTGAACGGTGCATTCGGACTCCTCACTAAGGGTGCTGCCGGAGGAGGTCCGATTGACGAGCTTGCAAGTTTTCTTCTGTTGTATTTCGGCCTGCTCGCGAATGCGCGTATCGTAGGCGTGGTTGCGGCAAATGGAACGGGTGCCTTCGGACTTCTTGTTTCCGGGATTGTCGGTGCTGACGGTGTGGATGGACCACAGACCTTCCTTCACAACCGGCGGGTCTGCGGCGTAGAGCGTGAAGCTGACCAGAGACGCGGCCGCGGACAGGGTTCTTCTCTTCATAGGATCGAGTATAGCCGGTTGCGCGGTTATTGAGCTTCGATCAGAAAGCCGGTCTCGACGCGCTCGCCGGCAATGCGGGTCCACACCACGCGGGCGTGCCCGGAGGCTTCCAAGTGCGAAAACTCGACGCGTTGGCCGGCTTCGAGCGCGGTGTAATCGTGGGTCATGCGGAAGCCGCTGGAGCTCAAGTCCACCAGCCGGCCTTGAATCTCAAAGCGGCGTGGAAGATTGAACCAAATACGGACTGCGCCTTCGGCGGCGCGGCGCGGCTCGCGGCGGTTTTCGCGGCGCAGGGTTGGATTCATAATGCCGGGTTCATCACAGCGGTTCCGCTGCGTTCCGATTCGTAAGTTTTGAGCTTGCGGCTAAGGGTGCGGCGGGAAATGCCCAGGCGCTGGGCGGCGCGCTGCTGATGGCCTCCGGTGGCGGCCAGGGCGTCGAAGATCATGCGGCGCTCCATGCCTTCCAGGCTCGATCCGTGGGAGGGCGGCGCGCCGTTCGAATGAGCCGGCGCTTGGTAAGAGCCCAGCGGCAGGTCGTCCGCATCAATCACGGCGGCCATCCCCAGTGCACGGTCTTCATGCATGACCGCGGCCCTCATGATGACATTGCGCAGCTCGCGGACATTGCCGGGCCAGGCGTGCGATTCGAGCGCACGAAGAGCGCGGCCGGTGAAGGAGGAGCCGGGCGAGTGCTGCTCCAGCAGGTGCCAAGCCAGCGGGGCGATGTCTGCCACGCGCTCGCGCAGCGGGGGAACGTGCAACGTGAGCTGGCTCAGGCGATGGAACAGATCGCCACGGAAGCGGCCCTCGGCTGCCAGCCGTTCCAGATTCTGGTTGGTGGCGGCGACGACACGCACATCGGCGCTGATTTTCCGGATGGCCCCCAGGCGGTAATACGGCACGCCGTCCAGCACGCGCAGAAGCTTGACCTGCATCTTGGGATCGAGCTCGCCGATTTCGTCCAGGAACAGGGTGCCTTGATGCGCCAGCTCAAACAGGCCGGGCTTGGCGGCGTCGGCGCCGGAAAAGGCCCCGCGATCGTAGCCGAACAACTCGCTTTCGAGCAGATGTTCGGGCAGCGCGGCGCAACTCAAATCCACCCAAGGACGATGGGAACGGGGAGAAAGCTGGTGAATGGCGCGCGCAATCAACTCCTTGCCGGAGCCGCTCTCGCCAGTGATCAGAACCGAGGCCGAGGATCGGGCGGCGCGCTCTACGCGCTCCATCAGGCGGAGCATGGTGTCACTGGCGATGACCGCCGTCATACCCAAAAACACACGGGTCCGGGTTTGGGTTTCCTCTGGCATGGTGTACAACTATCTTCTCGGATAAAGCCGAGCGGGCGCTTCGGTTGAACACCCTAACGGACCTGAAGAAAACCCCCGTGGGCCTGAGACACTTTGTCGCAAGTCCGCCCCCGACTATAGTGCCAAAGTGTCCGGGGGAGGACAAAATGTCACCTGCGGAGTCGCGGCAAGTCCCTGAAATCACGAGCCTTTTGCGCGGGGGTACCTAGGGCGCGACGTGGCCGCTAGAGTGCACTGCCCAGGGGGTAATCCCATGCCGGTGTCCGAAGAAAACCTGCCGTCTGAACAAGACCGGGGCCACAAAGATCCGGCTGCGGAAGCGCAAGCCCAAAGACCTGCTGACGGGGCCTACCCGGCCCTGGCCCCCGCTGCACTGCGATGGATACAGAGCATGTCGGTGCTCGGCCTAGTGGTGGTGGTAGCGTCGCTGGCCAACTGGGAGTCACCGGACCTGCTCAAGTACGGGGCGTTCCTGACGATTGCAGTCCTCTCCTCCTGCATTCCGATGGACGTGCCCGGAGTGACTGGTTCGTTCTCGCTCACGTTCCTGTTCGTGCTCTTCGGAACGTTGGAGCTGACGCGTCCCGAGACGGTGATGATGGGGGCTCTGATGGCGCTGGCGCAGCGCTACAGCCGAAAGCCGCGGCCCCGCCCGGCGATCACCGTCTTCAACGTGGGCGCCGGGGCTTTGGGAGCCGCGATGGCGCATGGCGTCTATCACGCCGCGTGGCTGGCCTCGGCTTCCGTGGATTCCTCGGTGCGGCTGGCCGTGGCGACCACGGCTCTGTTCGTGTTCAACACCGTACCGTCCAGCTTCCTGGTGGGGGCCATCGAAGAAATCAGCTTCATTGATGTGTGGCGGGCGCGGCACATGTGGCTGACGCCGTACTACCTGGGCGGAGCTGCCATGGCGCAGGTGGCCAGCATCGCCAATCGATACGTGGGCTGGCAGACGGTGCTGCTGACCGGGCCGGTGATGTACCTGATCTACCGCACCTGCGGCCTCTACATCCAGCGGCTGGAAGAGCAGAAGCAGCACGCCGAGGCGATGTCGTCGCTGCACCTGCGCACCATCGAGGCGCTGGCTTTGGCCATCGAAGCCAAGGATCACACCACGCATGACCATATCCGCCGCGTGCAGGTGTACGCCATGGAGCTGGCCAAGGAGCTGAAGCTGGCCAAGCGCGAGACCGACGCCCTGCGCGCCGCGGCGCTGCTGCACGACATCGGCAAGCTGGCCGTTCCCGAACACATCATCTCCAAGCCGGGGCGCCTGACCCCGGAGGAGTTCGAGAAGATGAAGATCCATCCCGTGGTGGGCGCGGAGATCCTGGAGCGCGTGCAGTTCCCCTATCCGGTGGCTCCGATTGTGCGCGCGCATCACGAGAAATGGGATGGAAGCGGATATCCGTCGGGTCTGGCGGGCGAAGCGATTCCGATGGGCGCCAGAATCATCTCGGCTGTGGACTGCCTGGACGCGCTCGCCAGCGACCGTCAGTACCGCCGCGCTTTGCCTCTGGAGGAGGCGATGAACGTGGTGATCAACGACTCGGGCAAGGCCTTCGATCCGCGCATCGTCAAGCTGCTGACCGAGCATTACCAGAAGTGGGAGCGCATGGCGCAGGAGCAGGGCGCCAAGGCCAGGAAACTCTCCACCGACGTCAAGGTGGAGCGCGGGGCTGCGCCGGCCGCCGGGTTCGAGTCGGCCAGCAAGCCTCCGGCGGGTGCGGCTTCGCAACCCCAGGATTTCCTGAGCTCAATTGCAGCGGCCCGGCAGGAGGTGCAGGCGCTGTTCGAGATTTCGCAGGACCTGGGAAATTCGCTCAGCCTGGACGAAACTCTCTCCGTGCTGGCGGTGCGCTTGCGCAAAATCATCCCGCATCACACCCTGGCGATCTGGATACGGCGCGAGCACGTGCTGGTCCCCGAGTATGTGAACGGCGAAGATTACCGGCTGTTCGCTTCCCTGGAGATTCCGGTGGGGCATGGATTGTCGGGCTGGGTGGCGCATAACCTCAAGCCCATCGTGAACGGCAACCCGACAGTGGAATCCAGCTACTTGACCAACTCGAGCGTGAGCAGCGTACTGCGGTCGGCGGTGGCCGTGCCGCTGGAAGGACTCAGCGGGGCGATCGGGGTGCTATCGCTGTATCATCTGGATCGGGATGCGTTCTCAAAAGACAACTTGAGGGTGCTGCTGGCGATCAGCGGCAAGATCGGAATTTCGATCGAGAACGCCCTGCGCTTCCGGCAGGTGGAGTCGTCAGCGACCACGGACTTTCTCACGAATCTTCCCAATGCACGCTCACTGTTCCTGCAGCTCGACTCCGAGATTTCGCGGGCCAAGCGCGGCAACCAGTCCCTGGCGGTGCTGGTGGCGGATCTGGACGGGTTCAAGCAGATCAACGACCGCTTCGGGCATCTGGATGGAAACAAGGTGCTGAAAACCGTGGCCGCCGGCCTCAAAGCGGAATGCCGCGAGTACGATTACGTAGCTCGCATGGGCGGAGACGAGTTCGTGGTGCTGCTGCCGGGGGCTCGGCCGATTGACGCCGAGAATGCCGTCCATCGCTTTCAAAAAGTGGTCGAGGATACTTGCAATACCTTATTCAACGAACCGATCTTAACAGGCAGCGTCGGCGTCGCGAACTATCCCAGCGACGGCAACGATGCCGAGCAGCTTCTGGCGGAGGCCGACCGCCGCATGTACAAACAGAAGCACGACCGCAAGGAAGCTCCTACGGCGCCCCGCCCCAAGCTGTGGGAGACTTCCTGGACGACCACGGTTCAATAGAAAAAATCCTGAAAAACATCTTGCGTTCTTCGCCTCTTCTTCGCTATACTGAATTAGCGAACAAAAGACGAACACGGAGTCAGCGATGTCCCTTTACATCGGAACTGCTGGATGGTCGTATCCACACTGGAATGGGGTGGTCTACCCGAAGATGCAAGCACCGGGGAGCCACCCTTTAGAACTGGTCTCCAAGTACCTGGACGTGGTGGAGATCAACGCCTCGTTTTATCAATTCCTTAAGCCTGAATTAGTGAAGCTGTGGATCAAGAAGGTCTCGGCTCGTCCGGAGTTCCTGTTCACAGCCAAGCTGCATCAACGCTTCACGCACACACGGGTCCTCCAAGACAGCGAAATCGCGGAGTTCAAGGAGGGCTTGTGGCCACTTCTGAGAGCGAAACGTTTAGGCGCCTTGCTGATGCAGTTTCCCTGGTCCTTCCGGTTCACGGCAGAGAACCAGGACTTCTTCATCCGTTTGCGCAGGGCTTTCCACGAGTTTCCCCTGGTAGCGGAAATGCGCCACAGTAGTTGGATGGCGGAAGAAGCCGTGGGCACGTTTCTCGACTACAAGGTCGGCTTCTGCAACATCGATCAACCGGAGTATACGCGGGCGATGCCTCCGACGGCTCTGCTGACCTCGGGAGTCGGATATGTGCGGCTGCACGGCCGCAATCCCGCGAATGCGCTGGGGGCATACGGAAAAGACGCGCAGTACGCGGCCCGGCTCCGCCAGCACGACTATCTCTATAGCGATGCCGAGCGCGAGACATGGGCCAAGCGGGTCGAGCACATCCAAAGATTCGCCGAGCGCACCTTCGTCGTGTTCAATAACGATGCCGGCGGAAAGAGCTTCGTGAATGCGCTGCAGTTACGCGCGGAGATGACCGGCGTGCGGGGATCGGCTCCGCGCGACTTACGCCGGAAATATCCGGTGGAGCTGGCTCCGTTCGATCCGGCTTACGCGGAGCAACAGTGCCTCTTCCCGGCAGCCAGCGCAGCGTAGGGATGCCGCGTAGGGATAACGGATGGCGCCGGTCGCGCTGGTAACGGGAGCTTCGCGAGGCGTTGGCCGCGGAGTCGCGGTGGAGTTGGCGGCTCAAGGATTCCAGGTCTTCGCCACCGGGCGAAGCATCGCTGGGGCGGACCTGCCGTCCCGCGTGGTGCGTGTAGCGTGCGACCACAGCGTCAGCGGCGATATCGAGCGGCTGTTCCGGCAAATCGAAGACGCCTGCGACGGTCTGGATGGCGGTCTGGATATCGTCGTGAACTCGGCCTGGGGCGGCTACGAGCGGATGGCGGAGGACGGCCGATTTACGTGGAATCTCCCCTTCTGGGAGCAGCCGGTTCACCGCTGGGCCGGCATGATGGACGCGGGCGTTAGGGCTGCGTTGTTTACCTCGGCGCGCGCGGCGAGGCGGATGGTGGCGCGTGCAAGCGGACTGATCGTCAACCTCAGCTTCTGGTCGGCGCAGAAGTACATCGGGAACGCAATTTACGGGATAGCCAAAGCTGCGACGGATAAGATGTCGGCGGACATGGCGCATGAGCTGCGCGGGAGCGGGGTCACCGCGCTGTCTTTGTATCCCGGACTGGTGAGGACCGAAGCTGTACTGGAGGCTGCCAAGGCAGGATGGCTGGATCTCTCCAACAGCGAGAGTCCTGAGTTCATCGGCAGAGTGATTGCGGCGTTATGGCGCGACCCGAAGCTGAGGGAGCGCTCCGGACAGGTGGTGATTGCCGCGGAGATTGCCAGGGAGTTAGGAGTGGTCGACATGGATGGGCGGCGGCCGGAGCCGCTGACGCTGGCGACGGTATAAACCTAAAGGCAGTCGATGGAGAGGGGTGGAGACGTGGCGGCGCCGATCGAGACGGTGAGCGGGTAGGTTCCCGGATGGGCCAGGTCCTGGGGCAAGCGGACGTTGATCTGCGCGGGTTTCGAGGGTTCCCATGGCGCAATGGATTCTGCCTCGAGCAGGTGCTCACCCAGGCGAACTTGGACGTTGGCGAAGTCGCGATTTTCCGGCAGTCCTTCCACCCAGAGAGAGAGGATCGCTTCCGGGCCGGTTTGAACCCGGAGCGGGGTCCAGGTCTTGCCATCAGCCGCGCCGGTAATAGTCAGTGAGCCGACCTGAAGAGGCAGGTCGAGGGCGATGCGGGAGGGATTGCTCCACTCGCTTTGCGTCAGTCTGACGCGGACGTCGTTCCAGTCGGCTGTCAAGCCCGGCGGAATCTTGAAGGTCGCCTGCCAGGCGTTGCCTTTCCAAATCACAGCAACGGGTCCTATATGAAAAGGACCAATACTGACCTGGACGTCGCTCCGGGTGAGATTTGACGCATCGCAGGTAAACCAGGCGTTGGCGTAGTCATCACGGTCGCTGCGAAAATTGATCCCGAAGTCCTTGGCGTGGACGCAGGCGGCCAGAACCGGCGCCGGCTGCGATATTTTCTCGGGATCCGGAAATCGCCGGTAGCAGGCGATGGTGGCCGCGCTGAATTTTCCGGTATTGACGTCGAGAACCTCGGCTCGGGCGAATCCGGCCGTGCGAGCCATGGCCGTGACGCAGGCGACGTTGGGAGCGCACCAGTTGTCGAACTGACCGCCCAGCTCGTCAATTTCGAAGAACTCCATGACCGGCGAGCCCGGCTCGGTGGAGATAAAGGTTTGGATGGCTGCCATGTCGCGGGTCAGGGCGCAGACTTTTTCGAGCGCCAGCAGCGGATGCTTCAGATGATACAGAACGCCCAGGAACAGGACGATGTCGAAGGCGCCGAGCTTGTGGGGAGAAAGCTCGTACATATCCATGACGCGGTAGTCGATGCGCGAGTTCAGCTCGCGATGCAGGTAGCGGAAGTTCTTGCTGTCGTCGCAGTCGACCGAGACGACCTCGGCTCCGCGGCGCTCCATCTCGAAGCTGAACCAGCCATCCCAGGCTCCGATATCGAGCACGCGTTTGCCGCGCAGATCCTGAGGGATGGGGAACATGCCGATTCGGGTTTTGAGCGATTCGAGCGTGTTGTTGCCGCGGATGACGCGGCCGTCGGGCAGCTCAAAACTGTGCCACCAGCCGGTTTCGGCGAGCCGGTTGGCCCACAGCCGGGAGTTGGTGTATGCTTCGGGACCGATGCGTTGCACTACTTGACCTCCAGCACTACTTGACCTCCAGGATGACGAGGGCGGTGGGGTTGCCCGCGTCCTTGAACCACATGACGCCTTCCCAGACCAGGTCGATTTCGAGCTGATAGCGGCCCTTTGCCGCGGGCGCTTGGATCTTGAGACCGGCCTCGGCCTGTTCGCCGGGGCGCAGGGAGGGTTTGAGCGGCGAGCGCGCGTTGTCGTGCTGGATGGTCTCACCGGTAGAGCTGAGGAGGTGATAGGACAGGCCGAGCACGTTCTTGCCTTCGGGAAAAATCTCCTGCGAGGTGTTCTTGACCACGACGGGAACTGTGACCGATTCCCCGGCGCGCGCGCTGAGTTGGTCGCGCTGCGTCGAAAATTGCGCCCGCGTTCCGGCGGAGCCAAGCTGAACCAGCCGCTGCGGCGTGGAAGCGTACAGATCAAAGGCGTGGCGCAGCGGAACGCCAAACAGATGCACCGGGGTGTTCCACATGGGCGCGGAATCGAGGCGCGGGACGTAAGAGAAAGTTTTGACGAACTCGGCGTTTAGATCAACGGCGAGATCGATCGAGGCGGGCAGCTTCTGAAACAGGACCTTGTTAAAGCCGACCGCGACGGGTCGGATGACCCCGGTGGCCCGTTTTCGCATGAATTCAATGGCGCCTTCGCACACGCCCGGGTATTGCGGGTTGAAGTAATCGTCGAGCGCGAGGATGCCGCCGGGAATCAGAATCTGGCTGGCGAAGTCGAGGTCGGCGAAGGTTTCCTGGGGGGAGTGTCCGCCGTCGACATGGCAGAAGGAAAACGTTGGGGCGAAATCGCCGGCTTTGAGCTCGCCGGATGCACCGCTGACGATGTCCAGAAAATCGAGAGGTTCATGAAACTCCCGCATATTTGCTTCAAAGAGTTGGCGGTAGCCGGCGCCGGACCCGTAGGCTTTGCCGGTGGGCGCGGTTTCAAACATGTCGATGGCGGTCATGCGCCGCCCAGGGCCGCGCAGGTGCGCGATGGTGATGGCGGACAGCCCCTGGTAGACGCCGATCTCGAGAACATCGCCCGCGATGCCGTGGGCGGCGTTGAGCTGAGCGTAAGCGAGGAACAGCAAAGACGCATCGTAGGAGAACCAGCCGTCGATGCGATGGAAGGCATCGAGGTAACGCTGCAGAAAGCTAGGGGTCATGACGGTCATGCGGGGCTGTATATAAACCAGGGAAAACGGTCGGTGGGAAGCGCGGCGCGTTTGACGGCGAGGCACCAGGACTGCTCGCCGCGGTTTTCCGGATCGTAGCCGCTCTCTTCCAGGAATTTGAGCAAAGGGAGGTGCGAGGAAAACTCTTCAATAAAGGTGGTGAACAGTTGCACCACCTCGAAGCCGGCGGCCTTGCAGGTTTCGCCGATCTCATACGCCGTGTATTCGCGCACGTGGCCGATTTCGGGATACTCGTCGGGGCGCTTGTAGAGGAAGAAAATCTGCGGGTTGTCGTGGCCGTCGAGCGTCTTGGCGACGCTGGTGATGCTTCCGGCGTTCGGCGTGGTGAGCAGCAGATAACCGCCGTCGCGCAGGACCCGGCGGCATTCCAGCATCATGTGCATGGGATCGAACGTGAGATGCTCGATGATCTCGCCGGCGACCACCAGGTCGAAGTGGCCGTCGGGATACGGGAACGGGTCGCGGTCGCAGTCGAAGTGGTCGATCAGGCACTCGAATTCGCCGTCGGGAAACGGGACCGTCTTTCGATCGACCCGTCCGGGAGCCCCGTAAAACGCCCCGCGAACTTCCTTGTACCCGCACAGACGGTTTAAGAAAGGAGTGATCTGCATGTAGCAGCCGAGTTCCAGCGCGCGGCTGCCGTTTTTTGACGACGTTTCCTGCGGCGGGGGGACCAGCGCGAGGGTCCGCGCCAGGCGCGGGATGTGTTTTTCGAGATACGCGCGGGCGCCCGCATCGGGCGTAGGGAGCTGGCGCAGCGCTTCTTCGGCAGCCTTCAGGCGCCCCGGGTCGAAGGGTTCGACGAAGGTGCGCTGATTCGTGGAGCTAAGGTGATAGTTCAGCCGGCGCAGCAGCCCACGAACCCATCGCAAGTGAGCGGGCAACTGAGCCGGCATGCCTAAGTGTGACTTTCGACCGCGTGACTGGCGAGCCGGTTATTCGGCGAGCGATTCCTCGCCCGGCTCGCGCTCGGAGAGCCCGCCGGCGTAAAGCGCGCGGGTCTCTTCGTCGTATCCGGGAACCACGTCGAGCGCGGCGGCTTCCTGTTCGGCCACCATCTCTTCCTCGACGTCCTCGCCGGCGATCTTCACGCCGCGGTAGTATTCCATGCCGGTTCCGGCAGGAATCAGGCGCCCCATGATGACGTTCTCCTTGAGGCCCCGGAGGTGATCCACCTTGCCGTTGATGGCGGCTTCGGTAAGCACGCGGGTGGTCTCCTGGAAGCTGGCCGCAGAGATGAACGAATCGGTTGAGAGCGACGCCTTGGTGATGCCGAGCAGCACGGTCTTTCCGAGCGCCGGCCTGCCGCCGGTCTGCTCCACGCGGGCGTTCTCTTCACGGAAGCGGAACTTGTCGACGACTTCCTCAGGGAGGAATTCGGTGTCGCCGATGTCTTCCACTTTGACCCAGCGCATCATCTGACGGGAGATGACCTCCAGGTGCTTGTCGTTGATGTTGACGCCCTGCAGGCGGTAGACTTCCTGGATTTCGTTGACCAGGTACTTCTGCAAAGCCATTTCGCCGAGCACGGCCATGATGTCGTGCGGATTGCGGGGACCGTCCATGAGCGGATCGCCGTGATGGACGCGCTCGCCCTCCTGGACGTTGATGTGGACGCCGCGCGGGATGGCGTATTCGCGCTGCTCGCCATCGTCGCCGACGATGTAGATCTTGCGCACGCCCTTGGAGATTTCGCCGTACTTCACCACGCCGTCGATTTCGGTGATGACGGCGGTTTCGCGCGGCTTGCGCGCTTCGAACAATTCCACCACACGCGGCAGACCACCCGTAATATCCTTGGTCTTCGTCGTCGCGCGCGGGATCTTCGCCAGCACGTCGCCGGCGTGGACTTCGTCGCCGTCGGTCACGGTCAAGTGAGCGTGCATGGGCATGAGGTAGCGCTTCTCCTCATGCTTGCCGCCGCCGGTGGGCCGGACGTACAGCGCGGGAACGCGCTTTTCATCGGTGGAATCCATGACCACCCACTGAGAGCGGCCGGTGATTTCGTCCACCTGCTCCTGCATGGTGACGCCTTCGGCGAGGTCCTTGAAGTGGACCACACCGCTGACTTCGGTCAGGATGGAGAAGGTGTACGGATCCCATTCGAGAAGCACGTCGTTGGTCTTGATGCGCGCGCCGTCCTCGAACAGGATTTTGGCGCCGTAGACCACCTGGTAGCGTTCTTTTTCGCGGCCCTTGTCGTCGATGATGGCGATAATGCCGTTGCGGTTCATGGCGATCAATTCGCCCTTGGCGTTCTTGACCGTCTGAATCGCGAGGAATTTGACGAAGCCGTCGGACTTGGCGTCCTGCTTGGACTGCTCGGCCGAGCCGGTGGCCGTTCCACCGATGTGGAAGGTGCGCATGGTGAGCTGCGTGCCGGGTTCGCCGATGGACTGAGCCGAGATGATGCCCACGGCCTCGCCGCGTTCGACCAGACGCCCGGTGGCCAGGTTACGGCCGTAGCACAACTGGCAGACGCCGCGCTTCGACTCGCAGGTCAGCACGGAGCGGATCTTGACGCGCTCAATGCCGGCCGCCTGAATCGCCGCGGCTAGATCTTCGGTGATCTCCTGGTTGACGTGGACGATCACGTTGCCTTCGTAGTCGAGCTGATTTTCGAGCGCCACGCGGCCCACGATGCGGTCGCGCAGCGGTTCGATGATTTCGCCCGATTCCACGATGGGTTCCACGTAGATGCCGTCGCCGGTGCCGCAATCGCCTTCGGTGACGATCACGTCCTGAGCCACGTCGCAGAGGCGGCGGGTGAGGTAGCCGGAGTCCGCGGTTTTTAGAGCGGTATCGGCCAAGCCCTTGCGCGCGCCGTGCGTGGAGATGAAGTATTCGAGAACGTTCAGACCCTCGCGGAAATTCGCGGTGATGGGAGTTTCGAGAATCTCTCCGGAGGGTTTGGCCATCAGGCCGCGCATGCCGGAGAGCTGGCGGATCTGCTGCTTGGATCCGCGGGCGCCGGAGTCGGCCATGATGTAAATCGGGTTGAGGTAGCGGCCGGTGCGGTCGTCGTCCTCCATCGCCTTGAACATTTCCTCAGAAACGCGTTCGGTGACTTTGGACCAGATCTCGATGATCTTGTTGTAGCGCTCGCCCTGGGTGATCGCGCCTTCCTGATACTGGGAGCGGACCTCGATGACCTGCTTCTCGGCTTCCTTCACCAGGTGAGCCTTTTCGCCGGGGACGGTCATGTCGTCGATGCCGATGGAGATTCCGGCGCGGGTGGCGGAAAGGAACCCCAGCGCCTTCACCTGATCCAGCATGGTGACGGTGATGGTCAGGCCGAACTTCAGGTAGCAATACTGCACCATCTGGCTCAAGCCCTTCTTCTTCATCAGACCGTTGATGAAGGGCATGTCGTCGGGCAGGACGTCGTTCAGGATGACGCGGCCGACGGTGGTGTCCATGTACTGCTTGTTGAACTCGATCGGCTCCGTGTGCATCAGGTTCTGGTTGTCGAAGGCCTTCACCAGATCGATGACCTTGCCGGTGTAGCGCAGCTTGATGGGGGTGAGCGTTTCGACCTCGCCCATTTCGAGGGCGATGAGCACCTCGTCAATGGAGGCGAACATGCGGCCCTCGCCCTTGGAACCCGGACGAGCCTTGGTCAGGTAGTAGAGGCCCAGCACCATATCCTGCGTGGGAACGGCGATGGGAGCTCCGTGCGCGGGCGAAAGGATGTTGTTGGCCGACAGCATCAGCGTGGACGCCTCGATCTGCGCTTCCGGAGAGAGCGGGATGTGGACGGCCATCTGGTCGCCGTCGAAGTCGGCGTTGAAGGCAGTGCAGGTGAGCGGGTGCAGCTTGATAGCTTTCCCTTCCACCAGGACCGGCTCAAAGGCCTGGATGCCCAGGCGGTGCAGCGTGGGAGCGCGATTGAGCAGAATGGGATGGTCCTTGATGACTTCTTCCAGGATGTCCCACACCACCGCGTCCTGCTGCTCGACTAATTCTTTGGCCTGCTTGATGGTGGTGCAATGGCCGCGCTGTTCCAGGCGATGGTAGATGAACGGCTTGAACAGCTCCAGCGCCATCTTCTTGGGAAGGCCACACTGGTTGAGCTTCAGCTCCGGCCCGACCACGATGACCGAACGGCCGGAGTAATCGACGCGCTTGCCCAGCAGGTTCTGGCGGAAGCGGCCCTGCTTGCCCTTGAGCGTATCGGACAAGGATTTAAGAGGTCGATTATTAGCCCCGCGCAGCACGCGGCCGCGGCGGCCGTTGTCGAACAGAGCGTCGACGGCTTCCTGCAGCATGCGCTTTTCATTGCGCACGATCACGTCGGGCGCGTGCAGCTCGATCAGCTTCTTCAGGCGGTTGTTGCGATTGATGACACGGCGATAAAGATCGTTGAGATCGGACGTGGCAAAACGCCCGCCATCCAGCGGGACTAATGGACGAAGTTCGGGCGGAATTACCGGCAGTACGTCCAGAATCATCCACTCCGGCTTGTTGCCGGACTTGCGGAAGCTCTCGGCGACCCTCAGGCGCTTGGCGTACTTCAGCTTCTTCTGCTGCGAAGCTTCGGTCTTCATACGCTCGCGAATTTCCAGACTGAGCGATTCGCAGTCGACCTTCTTGAGCAGTTCTTTGATGCCTTCGGCGCCCATCATGGCGATGAACTTGCCGGGGAACTCCTGATCCAACTGGCGCTTGCGCTCATCGCTGATCACTTCAGCCTTGCTCAAACCCGTGCCTTCGCCGGGATCGACAATGACGAACGCTTCAAAGTAGAGGACGCGCTCCAGCTCGCGCAAGGTGATGTCGAGCAGGTAACCGATGCGGCTGGGCAGTCCCTTAAAGAACCACACATGGGAGCAGGGGCTGGCCAGCTCGATGTGACCGAGCCGCTCACGGCGCACCCGGGAAAGAGTGACTTCGACGCCGCACTTATCGCAGATGACTCCGCGATGCTTCATGCGTTTGTACTTGCCGCACAGGCACTCCCAATCGGCGATGGGGCCGAAGATGCGGGCGCAGAACAGGCCGTCGCGTTCCGGTTTGAAGGTCCGGTAATTGATGGTTTCGGGCTTGGTGACTTCGCCGTGCGACCAGCTCCGGATCTTTTCAGGAGAGGCGAGCGAGATGCGGATGGAATCGAAATCCGCGATCATGTTGGCGCGATCATAGGGCGATGAACGATACATAAGTGTGCTCTCTTCCCTTCCCTTTAGTTACTCGACTTCTCGGACCGCTGATCGATGCGCCCGGTTTGGTCGATGCGGCGAATCGCTTTTGCAAAAAGCCGCGCATTGACGACAATACCGGTCACGATCGCGATCGTAGGACCAAACATGGCGAGGTAAGGCTGCGTTTCCGTCATAGGCGCCTCGCCTGCCTAATCCGCCGCGAGAGCGGTCTCATGACTCGTCTCTTCGCGGATCTTCATCAGCTCGACGTCCAGGCACAGCGATTGTAGCTCGCGGATGAGGACGTTGAAGCTCTCCGGCACGCCGGGCTCAGCCGCGGCTTCGCCCTTGACGATGGCCTCGTAGATTTTGGCGCGGCCATAGACGTCGTCGGACTTGGCGGTGAGCAGTTCCTGCAGCACGTAAGCCGCGCCGTAAGCCTCCAGCGCCCAGACTTCCATTTCTCCGAAGCGCTGGCCGCCAAATTGCGCTTTACCTCCAAGAGGCTGTTGCGTGATCAACGAATACGGCCCGATGGAGCGGGCGTGGATCTTGTCGTCCACCAGGTGGCTCAGTTTGAGCATGTAAATGTAGCCGACCGTGACCGGCTGCTCAAACCCCTGCCCGCTGATGCCGTCGTAAAGCTGGATCTTGCCGGAGCTGGGTAGACCGGCCGACTTGAGCTGGCTCTTGATGTCTTTTTCGGTCGCGCCGTCGAAAACCGGCGTGGCGAAGCGGACGCCCAGCGCGCGCGCGGCCCAACCGAGGTGCGTTTCCAGAATCTGGCCGACGTTCATACGGCTGGGAACACCCAGCGGATTCAGCACGATTTCGACCGGCTGCCCATCCGGCAGATACGGCATGTCCTCTTCGGGGACGATGCGCGCGATGACGCCCTTGTTGCCGTGGCGTCCGGCCATCTTATCGCCGACAGAAAGCTTGCGCTTCATGGCGATGTAGCACTTCACCTGCTTGATGACGCCGGGAGGAAGTTCGTCCCCCTTGCGCAGCTTGCCGATCTTTTCCTCGGTGATTTTTTCCAGCACGGCGATCTGGCGCGAGGTCATCTCCTCGATTTCGTCGATCTGCTCGTTGACGCGCGGGTCCTTGTCCTTCAGCTTCATGCGCTTCAGGTCGCGGGCGCGGAGTTTTTCGATCAGGTCGCGCGACATATCGGTGCCCTTGGCCAGCAGCTTCTTGTTGGTTTTCTCGTCGTGGAGATCCGCTAAAAGCTCTTTGCCTTCGAGCAGTTTGGCGAGGCGCTTGGCGCGCTCGTCGTTGAGGATGCGCTTTTCGTCTTCCAGGTTGCGGCGCAGACGCTCTTCGGCGCTTTCCAGGATCAGCTTGGAGCGCTCATCCAGCTCGGCGCCTTTGCGCGAGAAGACCTTGCAATCGACCACAGTGCCTTCAATGCCCGGCGGGCAGTACAGCGAAGCGTCCTTAACGTCACCGGCCTTTTCACCGAAGATCGCGCGCAGAAGTTTTTCTTCCGGCGTGAGCTGCGTCTCGCCCTTGGGCGTGACCTTGCCCACCAGGATGTCGCCCGGCTTCACGGTAGCGCCGACGCGAATGATGCCGCTCTCGTCCAGATTGCGCAGGAACGCTTCGGCGATGTTGGGAATGTCGCGGGTGATTTCTTCGGGGCCGAGCTTGGTATCGCGGGCATCGACCTCGAACTCCTCGATGTGGATCGAGGTGTAGTAATCTTCCTTGACCAGCTTTTCGGAGACCACGATCGCGTCTTCGAAGTTATAGCCGCGCCAGGGCATGAACGCCACCAGCACGTTGCGGCCAAGCGCCAGCTCACCCAATTCGGTGCAAGGACCGTCGGCGAGCACGTCGCCCTTCTTCACCTTTTGCCCTTGCTCCACAATCGGCTTCTGATTGATGCAGGTGTTCTGGTTGGAGCGCTTGAACTTGGTCATCGTGTAGATGTCCGCGCCCACTTCGCGGGAAAGCTGCCCTTCCTGGGTGTTGCCTTCCACGCGCACGATGATACGCTCGCTATCGACCGAATCGACCACCCCGGCGCGCTTGCAGATGATGACCGCGCCGGAGTCGCGCGCGGTGACGCGCTCCATGCCGGTGCCGACAAACGGAGCTTCCGCACGCAGCAGCGGGACGGCCTGGCGCTGCATGTTGGATCCCATCAGCGCGCGGTTGGCGTCGTCGTTTTCAAGGAACGGGATGAGGCTGGCGGCAACCGAGACCAGTTGCTTGGGGCTGACATCCATATACTCGATTTCGCCGACGTGCTTCAGCACGAAGTTGCCGGCCTGGCGGGCGTTGACCAGCTCCGCCGTGATTTTGCCTTTTTCGTCCAGGCCCACATTGGCCTGCGCGACGATGTACTTGTCTTCCTCCCAGGCCGAGAGGTAATCGCAGTGTGCTTCGATCTCGGGCTGGACCTTCTTGCCCTTCATGGCTTTGTCCAGATCGGAGCGGGTGATCACCTGGCCGACCTTGAGCTCGGTTTCGCCGGGGTTCAAGATCTTGACTTCATCGATGACGATGCCGTCTTTGACCCTGCGATAGGGGCTCTCAATGAAGCCGTATTCGTTGATGCGCGCAAAACACGATAGCGAGCTGATCAGCCCGATGTTGGGACCTTCCGGCGTCTCAATCGGGCAGATGCGGCCGTAGTGGGTGGGATGAACGTCGCGGACTTCGAATCCAGCTCTTTCACGGGAAAGCCCGCCTGGTCCAAGAGCGGACAGACGCCGCTTGTGCGTGATCTCACTCAAGGGGTTGGTCTGGTCCATGAACTGGGACAATTGACTCGACCCGAAGAATTCGCGGATGGCAGCCATGACCGGCTTGGCGTTGACCAGGTCGTGCGGCATCGCGGTCGACATTTCCTGGTACACGCTCATCTTTTCCTTGATGGCGCGCTCCATGCGGACCAGGCCGATGCGGAACTGGTTCTCGAGCAGCTCACCCACCGCGCGGACGCGGCGGTTGCCCAAGTGATCGATGTCGTCGACCGCGCCAATGCCTCTGCGCAGCTTGAGCAGGTACTGGATGGTGTCGATGAAGTCCTTGTGGTCGAGCGTGCGCTTGTCGAGCGAAGTCGCGTCCGCCTTGTCGTGCAGCTTGATATTGAACTTCATGCGGCCCACGCGCGAGAAGTCGTACTTGCGCGCGTCGAAGAACATGCCCTGGAACAGTTGCGTGGCGGTGTCCACGGTAGGCGGATCGCCGGGGCGCAGCTTGCGGTAGATTTCGAGCAGCGCCTCGTTCTGCTGGCGCACGCCGTCCTTGCGGAGGGTCATGGAGATGACGTTGCCGACATCGTCCAGCTCCGGGAAGAAGATGTCGAAGCTAGTGATGTGAGCTTCGATCAGCTTGCCAACGATAGTGGGCGTGATCTCGTGGTTGGCCTCGATCAGCACCTCGCCGGTTTCCATGTCGATGACGTCGGCGGCGACGTATCCGCCTTCCAGATCGTTGGGCGCAACCTCCACCTGATCGATCTTGGACGCCTGCAACTGCTTGAACACGCTTTCGGTGATCTTGCGGCCTTGCGGAACGATGGTTTCCCCGCCCTTGGTGATGGCGAAAGAAAGCTTGTGGCCGATCAGGCTGCGCGCCGGCTTGCCTTCTTTATCGTTGACCTTCCAGTACAGCTTCTTGTCCTTGATGACCACGTCGCCGCACTGATAGAAGGCGTGCAGGATCTCGGCGTCGGTCTTCAGACCCAGAGCGCGCAGGAACATGGTCCCGTAGAATTTGCGCTTGCGGTCGATGCGGACGTGCAGGAAGTTCTTGTTGTCGTATTCGAACTCCACCCAGCTTCCGCGATAGGGAATGATCTTGCCGAGGAAGTAGCCCTGGGCGGGCTGGCGCTCGAAGAACACGCCGGGGGAGCGGTGCAACTGGGAGACGATGACGCGCTCAGTTCCGTTGATGATGAAGGTGCCGTTGTCGGTCATCAGCGGGATTTCGCCGAAGAAGACTTCCTGCTCCTTGATGTCGCGGATAGTTTTGTTGCCGGTCTCCGGATCCTTATCGAAGACGGTCAGGCGGATGGTGACCTTCAGCGGAGCGGCGTAGGTCATGCCGCGCTCCTCGCATTCGGCCACGTCGTACTTGAGCTGCAGGCCGACCGGGTCGCCGCAGCGGTTGCAGAAGGTGACGATGTTCTTGTTGAAAGTGCCGCAGCGGTGGCACAGGACATCGCCCAGGTGGAACGGGTCGGTCTTGATGGTGGCGCCGCAAGCGGGGTTGCGGCAGGTCGAGCGCAGATGGTGCAACCCCTTCAGGTTGCCGCACTTGCATTCCCAGTTGCCGATGGCGTAGTCGACGAACTCGAGCTGGCTCAGCCCGCGGAAATCCGAGATCGGGAAAACGCTTTTGAAAACGCTTTCCAGTCCGGTGTCATCGCGCTCGCTGGGCAGCAAGTCCATTTGCAGGAAGCGCTCATAGGACTTCTTCTGAACCTCGATCAGGTTCGGGATGGGGATCGAGGTTTGGATCTTCGAAAAATCGACTCGTTCACGAGAGGCGCTAGTATCGGGGGTTAGCATCTTCCAAAATCCTTCTTCGCGTGAGGCGACAGCGGACCTAACAAGCAGCCGCTGGAATCAATAGCGCAAAGGGCGCGGTGCGCGCCCCTAGCAGTAACAACCGAAGCCGTAAAAACCAAAGAACCAAAAAATAGCTCGCGCCGCGTTCGGTCTGGCGCGGCCCTGGAGCAAGCAAAGCAGCAATAAAACGGCCCGAGGGCTCCTGGTGGGGGTGGAGATACACCTCGGGCGGGGTAAATGCGCGCAGAGCAAAGCCACGCGGTAGTTCGGACGAACTGCCGAGCAGATCGCGGAGTACCAATGTCACTATAGGGGCCGACGCTCTTTCCGGGTACTCTCATCGTAACAAACGCCGTCCTACCCGTCAAACAGCGTTCCGGGCCGGCAGTCCTGCCTGTCCTGGCAGTAAGGCCGGCTCCCCTTCACCAAGAACTACTACTTCACTTCTACAGTAGCACCTGCGTCGGTGAACTTCTTCTTGATGGCTTCGGCCTCTTCCTTATTGACGCCTTCCTTGATGGTCTTGGGCGCGCCGTCCACCAGGTCCTTGGCTTCCTTCAAGCCCAGGCTGGTGACTTCGCGGACGGCTTTAATGACGTTGATTTTGTTGGCGCCGGCCGCGGTGAGCACCACGGCGAATTCGGTCTTCTCTTCGACCGGTGCCGCCGCAGCGGCAGCGCCGGCAGCCGGAGCAGCGGCCACCGCGGCTGCCGCGGCCGAGACGCCGAGCTTCTCTTCGAGCAATTTAACGAGCTGCGATGCCTCCAGCAGCGTCAGTCCTTGAATCTGTTCCGCAATCGCGTTGATGTCTGCCATTGTCGACTCCCCTTGGTTATTCCAAAAAAATCCTACTTAAACTTGTTTTCCTTGACGCCCTGATCGACCACTACAGCAAGGTTGCGGCCGACTCCGCCGACCGCGGTCACCAGCCTCTGCGCCGAGGCATTGATCATAAATAAAAGCTTGGCGTAAATCTCTTCCTTGGCGGGCAGGTTGGCCAGCGCCTGGATCCCAGCCACATCCACGACGTGGCCCTCCACCATTCCCGCACGGAAGGTGAAGGTCGGGTTGGCCTTGGCATAGGCCGTCAAAGCCTTGGCCAGAGCCACCGGGTCGCCCGAAGTATAGGCGATGGAGCTCATCCCCTTCAGGGCCTGCAACAGCTCCGCCGATTTAGTTCCCTGCGAAGCCTTGCCGGCGATGGTGTTCTTGACAACCTTGTATTTGCCGCCTGCGCCGCGGATGGTTTTGCGCAGCTCGTAATCCTGGGAGACGGTGGTTTTTTCGTAGCCGGCCAGGAACACGTGAGCCGCGTCCATCAGCTCCTCGCGCAAGGCGTCCAGATCTTTCTGTTTTTCCGGTTTCTTTTTCATGGTTTGCTCTGCGCCCCGCTAGACCGCCTTCAGATTGTACGGCCCCACATCCAGAGGCACGGCGGGCCCCATGGTGGAGCACATCGTCACGCTGCGGACGTACTTACCCTTGGCCGCGGCCGGCTTGGCCTTGACCACGGCATTCATTAAGGTAGAGGCGTTCTCCACCAGCTTATCCGTCGTGAAACTAACCTTGCCCACTGGGACGTGAATCACGCCGGTCTTGTCCACGCGGAACTCGACCTTACCGGCTTTGATTTCCTTGACTGCGTTAGCGACATCGACGGTCACCGTGCCGGTCTTAGGATTGGGCATCAAGCCGCGCGGGCCAAGCACCTTGCCGAGCCGCCCGACCGAGCGCATCATATCCGGAGTGGCGATCACGGCGTCGAAGTCGGTCCAGTTCTCGGATTGAATCTTGGCGACCATCTCGTCGCCGCCGACCAAATCGGCGCCGGCTTCGGTAGCCTCGCGCTTCTTTTCGTCGCCGGAGGCGATCACCAGCACCTTCTTCGACTTGCCCAAACCGTTGGGCAGCACGATGGTGCCGCGGACCATCTGGTCGGCGTGCTTGGGATCGACTCCCAGGCGCACGTGCAGTTCCACGGTTTCGTCGAACTTGGCGAATTTGACTTTTTGTACCAGTGGCACGGCCTCCTCCATCGCATAAGGACGGCGCTCAACCTGACTGGACGCGGCGGTGTACTTCTTGCCTGGTGTGCGGCTCATAATGTGATTGGTCCAAACGGCCCGGACGATCTTGTCCCCGGACCTCCCAAGTGAAGATACGAACCCTTAGAGTACCAAAGCTCGGGTGGGTTTGCAACCCTCCCTCTGAACCAAAATCGGAGTTCCTTCCGCTGCTCGACCGCCGTGGGTTGCTGGGAGCGGACTCGCGCTGGCTGCAGCACACGCCGAAGCATGGCAATCGTTGACCTACGAAACGCAGTCGTAGTATCGTATTGGCATGGCATCGCGCTTCGCCATGATTCCCGCGGCGGCCCTATGGGCTGCCTTTTGGGTAGTGGCGGCGGCACAGCCGTCCCAAGAATCGGCTACCTTTCGCACCGGGACTCGCCTGGTTGAAGTCGAAGTCTTGGTCCGGGATCAGCCGATTCGCCCTCCCGGCGTGGGCGCATGGTTTACGTGGGTGTTGGACTCCGGGCCCCCGTTCGGCCGGCCAGGAATTGTGCATACCGGCCTCACGCGTGGCGATTTCGTTCTTCTCGATCAGGGCAAGCCCCAGGAGATCGCCGTGTTCCGGTCCAACTCCATTGCGTCCGCGAAGGATAGCACCTTGCCCATCCCGCCCGGCGCTGTCTCCAACCGTGCCGAATCGGCCGGCCAGCCGCCCCAAGCCACGGTCTCGATCCTGATCGACTTCCTCAACACCGACTTCGGCTGCCTCGGCTATGAGCGCATAGGGATGAACGATCTCCTACGCTCCATGACCGGCTCAGATAGCGGCATTGCGCTCTACACACTCGGCGAGAAGCTTCACGTTCTGCAGGATTTCACGGGAGACCCGCGGAAGCTCCAGGACGTCGCCGTTGCGCTCCAGCAGTCGCACGGCAAACTCCCTCCCGCCTACACCGCTGCCGTCAAGGACTTCGGCGACATCATGGATTTGGGACGCGACGAAGTCCATAGACAGATGACGACCAGAGCCTTGAAGCTGATCATCCAGCATATGGCTGGAATCCCCGGCCGCAAGAGCCTGATCTGGATGATGCATCATGTCCGCAACGTCCCGCCCGCGATCATCGGCATGGCGCAGCAAGCCAATATTGTTCTGTACCCGGTCCTAGTGCGCGCCACCGGCGGCGAATTGTGCGAGGGTGAACCGCTGGCGCCGGCTCAGCAACTGGCCTCGGTCACTGGAGCCCGCGCCTTCTTTGATTCCCTCGATCTTCCGTTCGCCCTCCACGCCACGGAAGAGGACGCCGGGTCGGCCTATGTTCTCGGTTTTTACCCCTCCCAGGAGACCCTTGACGAGAAGTATCACCAGATTTCGGTCAAATTACGCAATAGCGCGGTAGAAAAGCAAAATCTCGATCTGTATTATCGCAGCGGCTACTTCGCCACCAAGGTCACCCCTCCCCCTCCTGCCCCCAGCCTCCAGGACCTTTTCCAAAGCCCCGTCAACGCGTCGGGAATCGGCTTGGCCGCGCAAGCCTCGCCTGACGCGGAGCATCCCGGCTTGTATCGGCTCACCCTGACCGTCGACCTTCACGATATCCGCATGCAGCCCGGCGACGGACACTTCACCGGCTCGTTGGAACTGTCACTCCTGAACCCTTCGGATCCGGACACCGTCAAGACCGGAACGATTGCCTTGGATCTGACCGGCAGCCAATTTGCCTCCGCGCTGGAGACCGGCGTCATCATTAAACTCACCGGACTGGCCGCGATCGCGGGCGAAATCCGCATCGCCGTCCGCGACGCGAGCACCGGCGCAGCCGGTTCCCTGCGAATCCCCGTCGCTCCGCCGCCGTAGACCCTCCCCGCGGAAGGGCGGTGTCGCCGGAGGGTCGCATCGCTCCCCCCTTCAGGCTCATTCTCCAATGAGAATATGGCGTCGAAACGGTTGGACGAAATTAGCGGTGCTATGCTTGGGGAAAGATGGCGGCACTTACCAATCTTCCATCACCCGAGCTGTCAGAGCCGGTTTTGATGAGCTGGGAAGCCTTCGAGCAACTCCCGGATGGCGACGGATTCCATCGCGAGTTGATCGAAGGAGAGTTGCAGATCTTGCCACCAGTAAAGCTGGGTCACTCAAAGCAGGCGAAGCGAATTTTCAAGGCACTTCTTGCCGCGGAGGAGGCTGCGGGAGGCCAGGCCTATTTCGAGGCGGGATTCAAGCTTCCCACCACGCGACCGAGTTGGGTGCAGCCGGACGTTTCCTTCGTTCTTGGTCAGAGGATCGAAGACACGGAGGACTCGGGGTACCTGCTGGGTGCGCCGGAATTAGCTGTCGAAGTGGTCTCTCCATCGGAGTCGGCCTCGACTCTGAGCCGGAAGGTCGAACTTATGCTGGAAACCGGGTCGCTCGCGGTGTGGGTGGTCTATCCCCGCCAACGGAAGGTCGACGTCCACTTGCCCGGAGGAACCACGCTGCGGCTCGGCGCCGGCGAAACGCTGTCGTTGCCCGAACTCCTCCCGGCCTGGGAGTTGCCGATCGCAAAGATCTTCGAAGACTAGCGGCCAACTGGCGGATCGCGGCCCACGCGCGGTATTCTGACAAGTTCCTTCTATGGACATCGTCACCGGCCATATCGGCTGGATCGAGGTGGTCTGCGGCCCGATGTTCTCCGGCAAAAGCGAGGAGCTGATCCGGCGGCTGCGGCGCGCCAAGATCGCCCGCAAACGGGTGCAGGTTTTCAAACCCGTCCTGGACGCCCGCTATTCCGTGGACGAGATCGTCTCCCACGGCGACCAGCGCATGAAGTCGACCGTCGTCGCCAGTGCCAAGGAGATCCTGGAGCAAATCGACTGGCGCACGCAGGTGATCGGCATCGACGAGGCGAATTTCTTCGGGCCGGAACTGGTCGAGGTCGCCGGCCAGCTCGCCGACACGGGCAAGCAGGTGCTGATCGCCGGGCTCGACACCGATTACCTGGGCCGTCCGTTCCCGCCCATGCCGGAGCTGCTGTGCCTGGCTGAGTCGATCACCAAGACGCTGGCCATCTGCATGCGTTGCGGCAATCCCGCAAAACACACCCAACGCCTGGTCGAATCGAGCGATTTGATTGTGGTCGGCGCCACGGGTATGTATGAGGCGCGCTGCCGGCGCTGCTTCGAGCCGGGCGTACCCAAGCAGGAAGTGATGGAGTTCGCCCGCCCCCAAACCGATCGAGCCTGAAAATGGCGCTATAGTGTTTATGTATGCAGGCAGGAATCGCGTCGAGAGCGGTCGTGAGCCTGCCCCTTGCCCTGAGCCTGCTGCGGGCCGCAGCACCTCCTGCTCACGCCCCGACCTTCCATAAAGACATCGAGCCAATCTTACAAAGGCGCTGCCAGGGCTGCCATCGCGTGGGGGAAGCCGCGCCGATGCCGCTAATCACCTATGAACAAGTTCGGCCCTGGGCCAAGGCGATGAGGACCTCGGTGCTGACCGGCAAGATGCCGCCGTGGCAGCCCGACCCGCACTACGGCAAGTTCAGCAACGACCTTTCGCTGGGCCCGGGGGAAAAAGAAAAGATCGTCGCCTGGGTGGATGGCGGCGCACTGGAGGGCAACGAGGCCGATGCGCCCAAGCCCGCCGTATTCACTGAAGGCTGGCGGATTCCCAAACCGGATGTGGTCTTCGAGATGCCCGAGGAATTCGACGTCCCGGCTCGCGGCGTCATCGATTATCAGTTCATCTCCGTTCCCACCCACTTCACCGAAGACAAGTGGGTGCAGATGGCCGAGGTGCGGCCCGGCGACCGTTCCCTGGTGCATCACTCCATCGTGGTGGTGGACAACGGCACGGGCGTGAACAACCAGGAATATTTAGCGGGCTACGCGCCGGGCAGCGAACCGCAGATCTGGAAGCCGGGTGAGGCTCGGCTGATCAAGGCCGGCTCCACGCTGGTGTTCCAGATGCACTACGCGACCACCGGGAAGGCCGGGCATGATCGCACCAAGATCGGACTGGTGTTCGCCAAGAAGCCGGTCACCGAAAGAATCATCGCCATGCAGGTGATGGATCCGGGGCTGGCCATTCCTCCGGGCGCTCCGAACTTCCGCGTGGATGCCTCCCTGGTGATGAAGGAAAACGTCATGCTGGCGGGCATGCGGGCGCACATGCACCTGCGGGGAAAATCGTTCCAGTTCCGCGCGGTTTATCCCAACGGCGAAACCGAGATCCTGCTGGACATTCCCAAATACGATTTCAACTGGCAGCCGTACTACTACCTGGAGACACCGAAACTGCTGCCGGCGGGTACGCGCATTGAGTGCATCGCGTACTACGACAACTCCGCAAACAATCCCTTCAATCCCGATCCCACGGCTCTGGTCCGCTGGGGACCCCAGACGTGGGATGAAATGATGATCGGCTGGCTGGATATCGCGGTCCCCGTGGCCCGCGAGCGCTCACTCCGGGGCGCGCTCAATCAGTAGCCGCACAGCCGCGTGGCGCGGCCCGAAACGTAAGGGAAACCGCTCGCGTCACCGCGCGTTGTGCGGCGAGTTTCTCAGTAGTCTGCTAGACTAGGCGCTTTAATAACGGCCGGGTACCTTTACACCATGAGTCTCTTTGCGACCAAATCGCTGGACCAGATTCTTGCCGACGGCGAAGGTGAATCGCTCAAGCGTTCTCTGAGCGCAACCCAATTAGTGGCCCTGGGCATCGGCGCGATCATCGGCGCGGGCCTTTTTTCGCTCACCGGACTGGCCGCGGCGCAGAACGCAGGACCGGCCGTAGTGCTCAGCTTCATCCTGGCCGCAATAGGCTGCGCCTTCGCCGGCCTCTGCTACAGCGAATTCGCGACCATGATTCCGATCGCCGGCAGCGCCTACACCTACTCCTACGCGACCATGGGCGAGTTGATGGCGTGGATCATCGGCTGGGACCTGGTGCTCGAGTACGCCGTGGGCGCTTCGACGGTCGCCGTGAGCTGGTCGGGCTACGTGGTGAGTTTCCTGAAAGATTTCGGCATCAGCTTCCCCGCGCAACTGGCGGCGTCGCCGTTTGAACCGGTGACCTTGCCCGGCTCGACCGAAGTGCTGCACGGAGTGATCAATCTCCCGGCGCTGTTCATCATCGTGCTGGTGTCCGGGATTCTGATCCTGGGCATTCAGGAATCGGCGCGAGCCAATACGGGGATCGTGATCGTGAAGATTTCCGTGGCGATCCTGTTCATCCTGCTGGGATGGGCCTTCATCGATTCCAAAAATTACACGCCGTTTGTTCCGCCCAACACCGGCACGTTCGGCCAATTCGGATGGAGCGGCGTGCTGCGCGGCGCAGGGAAAGTGTTCTTCGCCTTCATCGGGTTCGACGCCGTCTCCACCGCAGCGCAGGAGGCCAAGCGCCCGCAGAGGGACATGCCCATCGGCATCGTCGGATCGCTGGCGGTGTGCACGCTGCTATACGTTGTTTTTTCGCATGTGCTGACCGGTATCGTCAGCTATAAGGATCTGAACGTGGCAGCGCCGGTGGCCGTCGCCATCGACCGCACGCCCTACACTTTCTTCCGGCCGGCCGTGAAACTGGCTATCATCTTCGGATTCACATCTGTGATTCTGGTGATGCTGCTGGGGCAAAGCCGGGTCTTCTTTTCGATGTCGCGCGACCGGCTGCTGCCCAAGGTCTTCAGCGACATCCATCCGCAGTACCGCACACCATGGCGCTCCAATCTGCTGTTCATGGCGTTCACCGGATTGTTTGGCGCGTTCGCTCCGCTGTCGACGCTGGGCGATATGACCAGCATCGGCACCCTGTTCGCCTTCGTGCTGGTGTGCATCGGCATCATGGTGATGCGCAAGACGCATCCGCAGCGGCCTCGTCCCTTCCGGACGCCCTTGGTACCGTTGGTGCCGATTTTAGGAATCGCGTTCAATCTGTTTCTGATGTTTGGGCTGGGAATGGGCAATTGGATCCGCCTGTTCGCCTGGATGGGAATCGGGTTGATCGTGTACTTCAATTACAGCCGCAAGCGCAGCATCACGGCAAAACAACCGACGGCCGTGTGAGGCGATACAGCAGCGGTCCCGGAATCCAACGCACCAGGTTCATCACCCAGTCCGCGCCCAGAGCCCTCCGCAACGTCGACGCAACCCCGTACTGCCCCCGCAGAATCCGGCGGCACTCGGCTGTGTACTCCGCGATCGAGACTCCGCGCGCGGCACTCTTTCCGGCCAGTGTCCCGGTGAGCATCGCCGACAGGATTCCCGAGCCGGTGAATGGATCGATGAAGCCGAGCGCATCCCCCGCGAGATAAACATCCGAGGGGCCATTGAGCTTGTGATCGAACACCAAAGGTCCGGTGACCAGCCAGGGGAAGCTTTGTTCCAGAGGCTTCAAGCGGTCGCGTAAAGCTTCGGGAAAAATACCCTCCGGCTGGAAGCCGTGCGGGCGCAACATCTCCTCCGGCGCCAGGCCGCACACGTTGACCGCCCCATCTTCCACCGGGCTCACACCCACATAGCCGCCGCGGAAGAAAAACATTTCGACGGCGTCTTCGACACTTCCTTTGAAGTGCGCTTTGAATCCGAAGAGCCGTCCACCCTTAGGAGCCGCAGCCTTTCGGCCATGAGCGATAACCAAAGGCGGGCGTGAACTTTCCGCCGCCAACGAAGCTCCTCTGCGAATAGCTTCCTCAAGAAGCAGATGATCCAGCGAGTAGCGGCTGAGGCTGAAGGCCGGCTCGGGGAGAGCGAAACGCTTCTCGCGATTGCCGATGCGCAGGATCGCGCGCTTCAGCCGGGCCGGGCGCGCGGCCAGGAAGCTTTCTTTGAGTCCCAGCGATTCGAGCACCGCCAGGATTTCGGCCGAGAGGAATTCGCCGCAAACTTTGTGGCGCGGGAATCGCGACTTCTCATACAGCGTAACGGAAGCGCCTTCGGCCAGCGCCGCCAGGGCCGCCGCCGATCCCGCGGGTCCCGCTCCGGCGATAGTCACCTCTCTTCTGGAGTTCACCACGTGATGTCGATGATCTGGCGAGTATACAGCGGAGCCACGCTGTGGCGGACGCGTGCGCCGGTTCCCGCAACAGCCGACTCGGCGATCCGGCGCAGCTCGCGCGGCGTGTAGGCGCGGCGGATGGAAGTGATTCCGTCGACGGTATTGATATAGCTCAAAAACGGCGCAACAAAAACCCGGAACAACGCCAGAGGAAGCCAGTGGCGAACCAGGTCCAGGATAATCAAGCGCCGCGAGGATCGGGACACGTTGCGGATGAGCGCGATCAATTCCGCTTCCGTCAGATGGTGCGCGAAGAGCACCGCGAGCGCGACGTCGGCCCGCGGCAAGGGATCCGTAACCGCATTGCCGCTCAGAATCGGCACCGGCGAGTCCGGGGGAGCAGGACGCAGATCGAGCCCGGTAACCCTTAACCCAAGCTTCTCGTGAATATCCTTGAGCAACGCGCCTTGACCGCAGCCGAGGTCGAGCACGCTCGAAGCTCCGGAGTCTCTCAGCCGCGCCAGAATCGCGTGCGTGTTACCCAGCCAGCGATTCACCCGCGCCAGATCCCGATAGGCCGCAGCGACGGTCTGCTCCGGCAGCGCGGGATCGTCCAGGAGTTCGACGGCGTCGCGGCGCTCCATGCAATCTCAGGATACAGCTTCAAGACTGGACACAACCTCCGCACTATTTGGCACGCCGATTGCCCCTTTGATCGCAAGTTCTCGCGGCGGGAGGCAGCGGGCAGATGGAGGAAGTGTGTGTAGTTCAAAGCTCAAAATCTTGCGACAAGCGGCTCTGTTCCTTTGGTTCTGCTTAACGTGTGGCGCGTACGGCCAAATGACGGCCTTGGATTCGACCCAGGCGGCGCCCGGGTCCCAGGAACGCGGGGGCACCGTCTCTGTCGAAGAATTGCGACATCCGATGTCGCATGTGCACGGCGTCCGCGGAGCCGCGCTTCTCATCGGCGGCCGCGCTTCCGAGGCGATTCCAGAGCTCGAACAAGCAGTGCAGCTTTTTCCGATTCCTGGCAACTTCTCGAATCTGGGCTACGCGTATCTCATGAACGGCAAGACTGAGCGGGGAGAAGAACTGGTGCAGCGCGCCGCTGCTCTCCCTAACAGTCCGCTGCAAACCCACTATCTCATGGGCCTGTTGCAGCTCGACGGCGTGGCTCAAAGCGCAAGGCCATGCACCGACCTGGAACGCGCGCAAAACCTGATGCCCAGGGCGCACTTCGCGCTGGCGGTGTGCTACACGCAGGAGGGCAAGAAGGGCGCGGCGGATGGACAGATCCGCAAGGTTCTGGGGCCACAGAATGACTCCTCCTTCGATTTCTGGAAGAAGTGGGTGAACCGGGTGGCGGCGCAACCCGCACCCGCATCGGCGTTCGGACTCCGTCTCAAACCGGATGCAGGAACCAAATTCTGAGCCTTCCGGGCGCGAAGACGCGTAACATTTCGACGGCGGACGAGTATATAGCGTCATGACAAGATTGAGTGTCGCCGCTATCCTTTTCCTCGAGTCTGTGTTCTTCGAAGCCGCCGCCTTTCACTTGGAGGCGCAAAACGCCGCCGCTGAGCCGCACTTCGAAGTGGCGTCAGTCAGACCCAACACCTCCGGGACCACCAGCATGAAATTCCCTCTACCCTCCGGCGGAAGGTTTACGGTGACGAACGTCAACTTGAAAATACTGGTCGCGTTTGCGTATAACGTGCAGGGTTTCGGAATTTCGGGCGGGCCGGCGTGGATGGGCTCCGACGGCTATGACGTCACGGCAAGAGCGGAAGCAAGCAATCTGGACATGAATCAATACAAATCGATGCTGCAGGCCCTGCTGAGAGACCGTTTCAAATTAGCGGTTCACAAGGAAGCAAAACAGGCTCCTGTCTACGCGTTATTGCCCGCAAAGGGCGGGCCGAAGCTTCCGCCATCCGATCCGGGAGGCTGCGTCAGATCGGGTCCTAATTTACCGCCTCCGCGTTTATCATCACCACTGGCGCGCGCGCCCGGTGAACCAGCCCCGGTTACCTGCGGCACTTTTTTTACCGGACCCTCCTCGCTGGACGCCAGATCCATGTCCATGGCGCAGCTCGCCAATACGCTTTCGATCATGGTGGGCCGCCCCGCCCTGGACAAGACCGAACTCAGCGGAACCTTTGACATCCACCTCGAGTTCGCGCCGGAGGGAACGGCCCTCGGCAATCGGCCTCTCAACAATCAACCCGAGCCGGATGCTGCGGGCAACTCTGATGCGTCGGGACTGCCTTCCATCTTCACCGCGCTCCAGCAAACCTTGGGGCTGCGGCTGGAATCGCAGACAGGAACGACGGATGTTCTGGTCATTGACCACGTCGAAAGACCGGACCCAAACTAAACATAGCGCCAT
>CAWISY010000234.1:0-11644 GCA_963838455.1 Bryobacterales bacterium | reverse complement strand
TTTCGCGGCGGAATCGCACGTGGACCGCAGCATTCTTTCCCCGGACGCTTTTTTCGAAACCAATTTGCGCGGAACTCTGACGCTGCTGGAGGCCGCGCGAGCTACCGCAGTTAGCCAGGCAAAGCCGCCTCGCTTCCTGCATGTCTCGACTGACGAGGTTTACGGCAGCATTGACCCTCCGCATGAGGCCGACGAAAATTATCCGCTGCGCACCAGCAGTCCGTATTCGGCTTCGAAAGGCGGCTCAGACCTGCTGGCGTTGTCCTACTTCACCACGCACAAGCTGCCGGTGACCGTCACCCGTGCCTCCAACAACTACGGCCCGTACCAGTTTCCGGAAAAACTGATTCCGCTGATGATCTCCAACGCCTTCGAGGACAAGCCGCTGCCGATCTACGGCGACGGCATGCAGATTCGCGACTGGCTGTACGTGGACGATCACTGCCGCGCGATTCTGGCGGCCATCGAGCGCGGACGCCCGGGCGAGATCTACAACGTCGGCGGAAGCCGCGCGCTGCCCAACGTAGAGGTGGTGCGCCAGATTCTGGCCGCCCTGGGCAAGCCGGAGAGCCTGATGCAGACCGTCAAGGATCGCCCCGGACACGACCGCCGCTACGCGCTATCCAGCGCCAAGCTGATGCGCGAAACCGGCTGGAAGCCGGAGGTGCCGTTCGAGCAAGGCTTGCAGGCGACTATCGAGTGGTATCGGGACAATCCAGCTTGGGTGGCTCGCGTGAAGTCGGGCGAGTATCTGCGCTACTACGAGCGGAACTACGGCGGACGCGCGGTTGGTTGAAGCGCAGTCGCGTGGCTGGTAGGCTGGGAGCTACCCATGAGCCCAGACACCGCGGTTTCCTTTCACCCCTATTTCAAGATCCACGCCGGTAAAATCCCGGATTTCAAAGCCCTGTGCCAGCGCTTCGTGGAGAAGACGCGGCATGAGACCGGGTGCCTGTATTACGCGTTCACCTTCGACGGCGACGTGGTGTATTGCCGCGAAGGCTACGTGGACGCGGCGGCATTGCTAGCGCACGTCGAGAACGTGGGCGCGCAGATTCAGGAGGCTCTCACCCTCTCTGACGTGGTGCGTCTGGAAGCGCACGGGCCGGAAGCTGAGCTCGACAAGTTGCGCGGGCCTTTGGCAGCCCTGAATCCGCAGTACTTCGCGCTGGAAGTCGGCATCCGCAAGTAGCGGAAAAACAGCCCCGAAAAAATTTATTCTTGACACTCACCACAAAGTGTTACATGATGTAGCTGCTACATGACGTAGCAGTCTATGCGCCCGAAAACCAAACCGCGTAAAGCCCTCAGCAACCTGGAACACCAGTTGATGGAGATCCTGTGGAAGCGAGGTCCGGCCACGGCGGAGCGGATTCGCGAGGCCTTACCGCCCCAGCACGCCTTGAAGGATTCCACCGTCCGCACCGTTCTCAAGCGCCTGGAAGAGAAAGGCTATCTCACGCATGAAACCGAGGGACGCGCGTTTGTCTACAGCGTGATGGAGAAGCCGCAGAGCGTAGCGGTGCGCGCGGTGCGGCAGATCTTGGACCGGTTTTGCGGAGGCTCGCTGGAACAGCTTCTCACCGGCTTGGTTGAAAACGAAGTGGTGGACCCGAAGGAATTGGAAGAGCTGGCTCGCAAGGTGGCCAGGGGAGGCACCCTGGGAGGCAAATGACATGCTTGCTCACCTGATGGATGTTTCGCTGCGGTCGATGGTTATCGCGGCGATCGCGGCAGCGGTCTTATGGCGTCAGAAAGGAGCCGCGCTGCGGCATGCGGTATGGGCAGCGGTCGTGTGCGGGATGCTGGCGCTGTTCCTGTTTGGCCGGGCGCTGCCGAGGCTGCCGGTGTTGGAGTTGCCCGGCAAGGCGGAGCGCGCACCGCTTCCCGTACAACAGCCGGTTCGAATCACAATAGCGCGGGACTTTGCGGGCGAAGCCGAAGTTTCCATGGGACAGGCCAGCGCTGGGCCCCTGCGTCCGGCTCGACGGGCAATCGATTGGAGCGAGATGGCGCTAGGCACCTATGCGTCGATTGCGTTCCTGTTTTTCGCACGATTTCTGTTGGGAATGTTACTGGCGTGGAAGCTGGTGGTGACGAGCCGGCCTCTCGGCCGCTTCCGCGAATCGGATTCGATCACGGTGCCGTTGACCATAGGCTGGCTTCAGCCGCAAATGCTGCTGCCCTCGAATTGGCGCCAGTGGGATCGAACCAAGCTGGATGCGGTGCTGGCGCATGAGGCCGCACACGCACGCAGGCGGGACGGCCTGGTGGCCGGGCTCGCCGGCATCAATCGCTGCATCTTCTGGTTTCATCCGCTGGCTTGGTGGCTGGAACGGAGGCTGACACTGCTGGCCGAGCTGGCTTGCGACGAAGTGTGTCTGGCGGAGTTGGGAGATCGCCAAGGGTACGCAAATCTTCTGCTCGAAATGGCTCGCGCGGTGGGAGGGTCGCAGGGCAGGCTGCGAGCCCACGCGATTCCGATGGCCGCGAGTTCGCATTTGCGGCAACGAATCGATTCGGTGTTGAAGGATGGCCCGGAGCCCTCGCGAGGATTGAAACGGACGGCCTGGGCTGCGATTGCGCTGTGTGCAGTTCCCGTGGTGCTGGGGGCGGGCACCATCGCTCTGGTCGGCCCGACACCGCTGCCTCCGCTGCTGATGTTCCAACGGCCTCCGTACGCTCCGGCGCCTCCGCCTCCACCACAACGCTCCGAGGCGCGGCTGAAATTTGAAGTTGCCTCGATCCGGCTGGCCGGACCTTCGCAGGGACATCCGGCGGAGGCCGCCGGTGGCGTCAGAGGAAACGCTCCGCCCCCTCCGCCGCCGCCGGGTGGAGGCGGATGCATCCCGAGAACCAGCGTGAATGAGGGCCGGGTCGATCGCCTGTGCGCCTCCCTGAGGGAACTGTTGTGGGATGTGTTCGACGTTGCCCCGACAATGATCCTGGGTCCGGATTGGATGGACGATGCGCGCTTCGACATTTCCGCCAAGCTGCCCGCGGGTGCAAGTACGCATGAAATTCCGGCGATGATCCAATCTCTGCTGGAGGAGCGCTTCGGGCTCACTTACCATCGGGCTGTGCGGGAGGGTCCGGTCAATGCCTTGGTGGTTGCCAAGGGAGGGTTGAAGCTGCAGCCCGCCGCTCCGGAATCGGCGCAACCGGCCTGGGTTGCGGAGGCCGCGTCTGTGCCTGGCCCCTACGGAGCGGGGTACATCGGAGGAATCAGGTTCCGCTCCTTCGGTCTGCCGAACGTAGACGGCACGACGACCATATGGCAGAGCCCGGCTTTCGGTTTTGTGCGGCGGACCAGCACGGACGCGGGCGCGATCACGCATTACGAAGCTCCCAGCATCACGCCTGACGGGCTCGCCGCCCTGGCTAGACTTGCGGCGCCTGGGATGGACCCTGCGGTTGGGGTTGTGGATATGACCGGGCTAAAAGGTCGTTATCAGGTGAATTTGGACGTATCTATAACCGATCTCCTCGCGGAAATCGCGGCTGGCCGGCGCGACCCCGCATTTATGCAAAGCGCCTGGTTGAATGCAGCGCAGGACGGACTCAAGAAGCTCGGCCTGGAGCTGCAGCCGCGGAAGGCGCCGGTCGAGGTCATCGTGGTCGACCACTTGGAGAAGAATCCGACGGCGAATTGAACGGGGTTGAGGATGCTTGCCGATTCGTTCCTCGCGGCCTGGGTTGGGTCCGTGCTGCTGCACGCGGCGGCGGCTGGATTCCTGACTGGATACGGGTGGGCAGGATTTGCGCTGGCATCGGCAGGGTTGACGATTGTGGCCGCGCGGGCTAAAGCCGCGGGAGTTGTCTCCCAGCGGACGGTGCACCAGTTACGGATCGGCGCGCTTATGGTCGCGCTGGGAGCAGGATTCTTCGCGTTGCAACCGCGCCGGTCAGGATTCTCCGGTCCCGATGCGCCGAACGACACGGGCGGCCTGGGTTCAGGGAAATATCGCGGGGTGGTTCTTTGGACCGACCCGAAGCACCAGGCGATGGTGATCCCGCCGCGGCCGGCGCAAGGGAAGGGACGCAGCCAGAGGGAACAGGACTGGAGCATTCCGTTCGATGGGGTGTATTGGTTTTTCAAGTTTCCGGACCAGCGGCCTCCGACCGGGTCCTACACGTTGACCGGCAGCCCCGCCAAGACGGTGTTCCGGTCTTCCGATAATTTCGTCCTGGAGATGGAGGCGCGGCAGAATTTCGTGAATCCGATCGAGATGAGCTGCTGCAGCCGGATCGCGGTGGAGATCAACAACGCGGACGCTTTTCCGGGAACGGTTTTTCTGGCCCTGACGCTTTCGAATCTGCGGCTGCCGGGCGAGCCCTCGGAATCGCTGGGTCGGCTCCCCGTGACCGGGACAGCACACGAGTCTTTGAACTTTGCGATGCCCGGGAATCCGCGGATTTCTCAGTTCGACGCCGCGACGGTGAAGTTCCTCCGCACCGGCCGGCAGAACCTCCGCAGCGCGGAGATCACGATCGAGCAGTTTAAGCTGACGCCGCGCGGCCGGTAGGGCGCGCTAGACTGAAGTCGTGCGCAGGCTGATTTTTTCGGCAGGGATCTTCGCGGGGGTTGCCGCGCTCGGGTGGGCGCAGCTTTCGCCAGAGCAGATGAAGCCGTGGGAGCAGGCGGATCGAGCGGTGTTGCGGCTGCCGCCCAACGCCTTCACCGATCTCCCCGCCGGCGTCATGGCGGACCTGAATCGGCGAGGATGCACGATCCCGCAGGTACCCGACGATGTTGTGGAGAAGCCTGGGCCTCAGAACGTGATCAAGGGCGAGTTCGCCAAGCCTGGGCAGACGGATTGGGCTGTGCTGTGCTCGGTGAATCGCGTTTCGTCGATCCTGATTTATTGGAACAGCTCCGTGGAAGGCGTGTCAGAAATCGAGAAGCGGCCGGATCTTCTGCACCTGCAGGGTTGGGGAGGCAGTCGGATCATCTACGACCGGCGCCTCGCGCCTGTCAGCGCGAGCTACATCACGGAGGATTATCGGGCGAACGGCGGGCCCAAGCCGCCGCCGCTCGACCATCAGGGCATCGACGATCAGTTCGTGGGCAAGGCTTCCGTCGTGCAGTACTTCTACGACGGGAAGTGGCTCCAGTTAAGCGGCGCCGATTAATCTTCATCGTGCTGCGACGCGAGTTTCGTCACCACGCTCATGTCCTCTAGCGTGGTCACATCTCCGGCCACCGTATTATTGGTCACAATCTCCCGCAGCAGGCGGCGCATGATTTTGCCGCTGCGGGTTTTGGGCAGCGCCTCCGTGAAGCGGATCTCATTGGGCCGCGCGAACGCTCCAATCTCATGCGCGACCCACTGCCGCAGTTCCTGCCCCAGCTTGTCGTGATCCCATTCGCCCTTCTTCAGCGTCACGAAGCAGCACACGGCCTGGCCGGTGATCTCATGCGGCTTGCCGACCACAGCCGCTTCCGCCACAGCCGGGTGCTTGACCAGCGCGCTCTCCACCTCCATGGTGCTCAGGCGATGGCCGCTGACGTTCATCACGTCATCGACGCGCCCCAGAATCCAGTAGTAGCCGTCCTGATCGCGACGAGCTGCATCACCGGTAAAATACGCGCCGGGGACGCGGGTCCAATATTGCTCCTTGTAACGCTCCGGATCGCCCCAGATGGTGCGAGCCATGCTAGGCCAGGGACGGCGCAGGATGAGGAAGCCTTCGCGATCGTTGCCGACCTCATAGCCGTTCAGATCGACGATATCGGCAATGATGCCCGGCATAGGCAGAGTCCCCGAGCCCGGTTTCGCCGGCACCGCGCCCGGCATCGGCGAGATCATGATGCCCCCGGTTTCGGTCTGCCACCAGGTGTCGATGATGGGGCAGCGGCCTTTGCCGATGACACGGTTGTACCACTCCCAGGCCGCGGGATTGATCGGCTCGCCGACCGAGCCCAGCAGGCGCAGGCTGGAAAGATCGTGCGCGTTGGGCCACTGATCGCCCTGGCGGATCAGCGCCCGTATCGCCGTGGGCGAGGTGTAGAAAATATTGACGCGATATTTTTCCACGATGCGCCACCAGCGATCGAACGCCGGGTAATCGAGCGAGCCCTCGTAGATCACGGTGGTTGCGCCGGCGGAGAGCGGTCCGTAGACGATGTAGCTATGGCCGGTGACCCAACCGATATCGGCCGAGCACCAATACGTGTCCTCATCGCGCAGGTCGAAGACCCACTTCATGGTCGCGGTGACGTGCGTGAGATAGCCGCCGGTGGTGTGCAGAATGCCCTTCGGCTTGCCCGTTGTCCCGGACGTATACAGCACGAAAAGGGGATGCTCGCTATCGAGCTCGACCGCGGGACAATCCTCGGTCGCGTGCTCATCGAGATCGTGCCACCAGTGATCGCGCCCGGATTGCATCGCGATGTCTGAGCCGGTGCGCTTGTAGACGATGACGTCGCGCACGGTGGGGCAATCGGCGAGCGCTTCGTCGACCGCGGGCTTGAGTTTGACTTCCTTGCCTCTGCGCCAGCCCCCATCGGCGGTGATCACCAGCTCCGCGCCCAGATCCTGAATGCGGGCCTTCAGCGCTTCGGAGGAGAAGCCGCCGAACACGACGCTATGAATGATGCCCAGCCGAGCGCAGGCCAGCATAGCGATGGGCAGCTCCGGGATCATCGGCATGTAGACGATGGCCCGGTCTCCGGCCTTGTAGCCGCGGGACTTGAGCACGCTGGCGAAGCGGACCACCAGGCGGTGCAGCTCCTGATAAGTGATGAAGCGCTGATCGCCGGGCTCGCCTTCGAACAGGATGGCGACCTTGTTTTTTCGATGGGTGGCGATGTGGCGGTCGAGGCAGTTGTAGCTGACGTTGGTTTTCGCGCCCACGAACCAGCGGGCAATGGGAGGCTTCCATTCGAGAACCTCCGACCATTTCTCGAACCAGTGGATCTCGCGCGCGGCAACATCGCCCCAGAAGGCTTCGGGATCATGCTCGGCTCGACGGTACAGGTCGAGGTAGCCTTCCATGCCTTTGACGTGGGCACGGCGGACGAACTCTTCAGGGGGAGGATAGACTCCGGGATGACTCATCGAAGGGATTGTATCAAGTGGCGGTGGGGGTGGATGGAGAGGCGGCGCCTTCATACAAAGTTGAGGAGTAGATGGAGTATCTGGACTTGGCCAGCGCCTTGGAGCGCCCGCTGGTGGGTAGAGATTCGCACGCTTTCTAGTTGCTGATCGGCAAATCCTGTGGGTTCCAACTTCGCGACGTCCTCGCATCCCATCTCCGCACGTCGGCTTTCGAAGCCTGCGGCGAGACGCTCCAGCCAGACTGCGCAGGAATCAGACTGCACGTAGCCGAGCATTCCGGCGGAAGGCCACTCGGGACCGTAGGTGCCCCGAACGAACATCTGTAGCCCTCCTGCCGCAAAATACTCGCTCACGGAATCGGACCGGTACAGCCGTTTCGCCTCAATGAGAAACCTCGGGCGTCTTCCTCGCCCTGTGGTGACGAATTCGATATCTATACGCGGGCGTTTTTTGCCATAGCGATTCGCTGTATTCTGCGGAGGGTCATCCGCTACCTCCATGTGCTCCATCCAGGACTCCCCGTCCTGGCTTTCGAGCAGAACCCTGGCGCTCCTGACCAACTCGCCGGTAATATGTGGTTCCTCCGCGGTCGCCAAAGAATGTGCGTCCAGACGCTCGTAGGCCTTGACGATCAGGATAAGGCAGTGACTAACGAATGCCGAACGATATGCGATTTGCTGGCCTTCCGACGGAATGTCGACCATTCAGTAGACGCCCTCTGCCGGTACCGACGGGCGCGATCGGAGAGAGTCTCCAATGATTTCGCCGGCATCCTGAATGGCCTGCGTCCGAGTCCATTGAAGACGTTGCAGTGGTTTGAGAATGTAGGTTCCCAAGCCGTCATAGATCCTGAGGTTACGATTGAAATAGAGCCACTGACCGCGCTGCTCGATCAGGCGCGCCCGAGCGTCAGCGAGCCGGCGAGCGCCCTCATCGGTCGCATTCCAAATCTCAACGGGCTCGGTCTTTCGTCCAGACGCCAGGCTCACCGCAATTAGCCCTGATCCGCCGCCAACCATGACCTGGACAATATGGCGAGCAGTCCCCGTCGCTCCCAGGAAGGAATCCAAATCGTCTCTCAGTGTTTCAGCATATGCGGCGAGCTCGCCCTCCTTGGGCGGGGCAACGGCTGAGGCCGCCGTCTTACCGCGAGTTAATCCAAGACGGACATGTACAAGGTCGTGCACGGCTGCTTTCGCGCGCGACGAGAGTTTGAGAGAGTCGAAAGTCAACTCGTTCAACTCCTGAACCAAGTCAGGTCGATCAAAGTCGTCCCGGTCGGGGACCTCACGAAGGATCCGCGCATACAATGCTTCCCAGGGCTCGATTCCTTCGCCGTGCCCAAACGGCAGGGGCAGCGACCGGAGCGATTCGAGCGTGCCAATCGATTTCTGGATACCCGCCTGCGTTGTGGTGAAGAATTGGTGATAGGCCACAAAGTCTGAGTTGAGGTACAGAGCGAGGGCCGTGAGAAGTTGCTGGTCTCCTGTTGGAGAGATGATTCCAATTTGCCGAGCGGGCACAACCACGAAATCTTCGGTAAAGACCGCAAAGTTGCGAGATGCGCCGACGAGGACATGGGGCGGCTCGCAAATTTGCAGCTTTCGGTCAACGCCGGCCCTTTTGCTAACAAAGGTCTCTGTTTGCCGGAGGCGGCGGAGCGCGTCACTTGGGAATCGGTAAAGAAAGCGCCGCTGCTTCACTTCGTCAGAGAGGAGGAACCACTTGCCGACTAGGTCTTGGTGGCGTTCGGCGTTGTCGTCCGTTGCCAAGCTTTCGTCCACGAACGCCGGACCTTCCGAAACCAAAAGCAGCTTCTTCTCCTCGAAGGCCCGAATTGACGGAAACTGGCCTTGCACCCGCCCAAGCAGCCTCGCGTCGACGGCAGTCCCCCACATCGCGATCTTCCACGGAGTCGGTTGCCCGGCGGCGACGTCTCGATATTTGATCTCCCGAACTTCGCTGGAGTTTACGACGATGCTCCATGTCCCTTTGCGCTCGCGCTTTCGGGCGCCCTGGCTAATGGGTTGATTCGCCAACATAGGCGAGTAGGTCTCGATCGGCTCCGGTGAACGCTCGTCATTCTCGTCGTCGGCCGTAGATGAGTAGAAGAACGCCGCAGCGGGTAATGTAGCTCGCCCGCCGAAAAGCACGTTTGCAAGGTTCGCAAAGTTTGCCAGCGACCAGAGTTGGAAGCGCCTCAAAAACTCCTTTCGGAACTCCGTTGACTCATACTTGAAAAGCGTCATGGCCGGCAAAAGAAGTGCGGCGGCGCCATCCGGATCGAGAAGCTCGGAGGCGCGCCAGACGAAGGCCTCGGCGATCTGATTGCCACTCACGGGCCGCGCTTTTCGTTCTCTTTGAATCCATTCCCATGCTACTCTGCCGTCCTCGCTGAGTTTCTTGGGCTTCAGCTCCTTCCAGGGCGGGTTACCGACAATCCACTGGTAACGGCGCTTAAGGCTCTCCTGATACCACAACGATCTATCGTCGAAGGCATTCTCCCAGAAGATGTTCCGATTGCGCAGCACAGGCAGCTTGAATTGAGTCTCCGTCAGATCCGGAGGATTAACGTACTCCAAAAGGGTTAACGCGAGGCTGAGTTCGGCGATCTGGCAAGCGTCTTCGTCTATGTCGACCCCGAAGATGTGTTGGGTCAACAACCGGCCGAGCTCTGCAGGTCTCAGGCGCCGGCCGAGTTCCTGCAACCGCTTCTCGATGAGCTTCCGGTAGCATTGTACGAGAAAGGCCCCCGAGCCACATGAACAATCGAGGACCCGCATGCCGGGCAGTAGAGGCTTACGCGAGTCGAGTTTGTCCAGCATGAAATTCACGACCGGAAGCGGTGTGTAATACGCGCTCTTTGCCTCGCCCTCGGACTCGCCAGAGGAGTCAGTCCGGTCATGGAGGAACTGTTCGTAGATTACCGACAGCGTTTCGATTGGAATAAATGAAAAGTCGTAGACATCGAAAAGAGGAAGCTGGCCACTCGCGGCTTGCTCTCCACTAAAGACGGACGCAACTTTCCGAATCCGTTCCGCTCCGAACTCTCTGATGTTTGATGTTGAGATTGGGAATACGGAGCCGTTCAGCCATTCGTCTACGTGCTGCACCAGTGCGATAAACGCGTCCAACGGAGCGTTGTGGCCGAAGACATGCTCCGGGTCGATTCCCCATTCAGCGACTCGGGTGTCCGAAAGGATCCCTCGTTGGCGCAGGTACCGAAGGTAGACAAATTTGCCGATCATGGCATGTCCAACCTTTCGATCTTCCACCCCGTCGGCATGCAGCCATTCGTCTAGATCACGCAAGTTGCCTAAAAGCTGCCAGTCAACTCGTCTCTCGTTCGCGACGGAGGATCCCAGCTGCGTCCACACCAGTCCAGAATCCACGGATTCGGCACGGAGCATGCTTAGGCTGTCCGCGATTTGCGCGAAGTCGTCAATCGCCTTCAGTGCGCCCTCAAAGCGGTCAGTGGAGACGTCACGGTCATACCTGAAACCTGGGTAAAGGCGGATCCAACCTTGGCTCACGACCAGCAAGAAGGGAACGGCGTTCTGATTCCAAACCTTTCGGTGGATTTCTCGCGCCTCCTCCTCCGAAGCAGCCTCACAGACGTAAACGACTGGGACGATACCTTGCGATTTTTCATAAACCGCCCCGTTCAGGACGTACGCTCCATGCAGCTTGCATTCGGCCCGCGCCTTCCGGAACACGTGTCCAAAATCACGATCCAACTCAAGCGCCTTCCCGGAGAAGTAATTCGGCGAGGAATCGTAATGGAGCGCATGAAGGGCTTGACTCAGATCCATGGTTCGATGGGTAAACCTTAGATTAACTCCGTAAAGGATCTGTGCTGCGAATCTTCTCCCACTTGGGGGATTATGACACAGTGGCACGGCGCGTGCGAACAAATGGCGAAGGAGGGTGCCGTGACGCGATGAGCACGCAATCGATGAAAGTTAAAGACTACCGGCTGAAAGCCGGTAGAATCCTTTGGCGACTGAAAGTCGCATTGCGGCTGAAGCCGCCTGAAGCGCTCCCGGCTTAGAGCCGGCTTAAGGCTTGGTGGGCGCTGTGATCTTGAACGCCTCGTCGTCTTCGTCCCACCGCTGGTTTTCGATATAGGCTTTGATCGTTGCCTCGTCCACCGCGCCCACCGTCGCGCAGAAGTATCCTCGCGCCCACATGTGCTGTCCCCAGTACCGCTTGCGCAGTTCCGGAAACTCCGCCTGCAGATGTCGGGTCGACCGCCCCTTGATGTATTGCGCCAGTTTCGCCGGCGACAGAATCGGCGGTGCCGCCAACAGCAGATGGATGTGATCCGGCGACACTGCTCCTCGAACGATCACCACCTCCCGCGCGGCACAGATCTGGCGGATCAGGTCGCGCGCACGCTCCGCCATCCTCCCGCGCAGTACCTTGTTCCGGTACTTCGTGCACCAGATCATGTGGTACTTCAGATCGAAGACCGCGTGCGCGCTATGCCTGTATTCCGCCATCCTCTCATTCTCGAGGGACGGGCGGCTCGAAGCTGACCGCCTGAAAGGCGGTGGGATTAAACCGGGCGGACGGAGCTAAAC
>CAWISY010000233.1:0-6737 GCA_963838455.1 Bryobacterales bacterium | reverse complement strand
AAAACTTCCCGCAGATCCGGGGCCGCTTCGTGGTCCAGCAGGATTCCCGAGGTCTCGATCGCCGTGGTTTGAATCTTCTCATCCAGGTCACGCACCAGGAAGGTGACGCGCGAGCCGGAGCTGGGATCGCGAATCTTCTGCAGAGCCAGCAGCGCTTCAAAGATAGTCTGGTTGTCCTTGGAGTGCAGCGCTTCGCCCAGTTGCGGGATCGCGGGGGCTCCGCGCAGGATACCCAGGGCCCGGCAGGCGTTGGCGCGGCTCTCCAGCGTCGCGCCTTTAATCGCCAGATTGCCGAGAGCGTCGATCACATCCGGCCGCACCGTTACATAGGCGTCGATCACGTCGTCCTTCGCATCGCCGAACTTGACCTTCACGCCATTGCCCACGCGCTGCAGCGTGCCGCTGATGCCGGTCTTGATGTAGCCCGGAAGATCCACATTGACCAGGCCGTCGCTGGCGCGGATCTGGATTTCAGGGTCGGTGTCGTGCGCCGCCTGCACCAGCAGATCCACGGTCTTCGGTCCGCCGATGTCTACCAGTGACTTGACCGCCTCTGCGCGCACGCTCACATCGGTGTCGGTCACGAAGGGGACCAGTTTCGCAATCGCCTGCTCCCCCTGGCGCGCCAGGTCGTGCGCGGTCCGCACGCGCTGCTTGGTGTCGCCTTGAATCTGGGAGAACAGGACGTGAGAAAAAGCAAAAACGCCGGCTAGTAGGAGGAGTGTTTTCTGTTTCACCGTACAAACTCTAGGGAAACGCGGTGTGGGATCAAGCCTGCCTCATGGCCCAGGTCGAGCAGCTTCTGCGCCGCCTTCGGCACCAGATCCCCACAATCCACGGTAAAGTGATTTACGTACATGCCCACGAACGTTTCGGCTTGCGCAACCTCCAGGTCGCGGGCAAATTGCATGGCGTAGGCGAGTGCTTCCTCGCGATGATCGAGTGCGTATTGAATGCTTTCCCGCATCATCCGGCAGCATTCCCGGACGACGTCCTCACTGAGGCCGCGGCGTAGAACATTGGCGCCCAGCGGCAGCGGCAACCCGTACTTATCCTTCCACCAGCGGCCCAGGTCCACCACCGTGTGGAAGCCGCCGCGAATGTGCGTCAACTGCGCTTCGTGGATCACCAGCCCGGCGTCGGCCTGGTGATGGCGCACCGCGTCCAGAATTTGGTCGAAGGGAACCACCACAGCTTCGAAATCCGGCTGCATCAGGCGCAGCGTCAGGTACGCGGTGGTGAGTTTACCCGGCACGGCGATGCGCTTGCCCTTCAGCTCACTCACCGGCATGGGCGTCAGCGCGACCACCATCGGGCCATAACCGTCACCCACACTCGACCCCGCCGCCATCAGCGTGTACTTGTCGGCGATGTAGGGGTAGGCGTGGTAGGAAACCGCGGTCAGTTCGTATTCGCCTTCCCGGGCCTTTTGGTTCAGCGTCTGAATATCGCCCAGGAGGTGACGGAACTCCACGATCTGCGAACGGACCTTACCCGTCGCCAAAGCGTAGAACATGTAAGCGTCGTCGGAATCTGGGCTGTGGGCGCAGACGATTTCGGCGACTTGAGTAGGCATCCCTACTCATTAGTTTAGAGGCTTTCCAGGTCCTTGCGCAAAGTTTCTAACGCGGCTTCGAGCTGGGCCAAGGATTGCGGCATCTCCGTCAGGTCGCCTGTGCGGCCCAGATGCTCGAGTTTGAGAGACGCTTCCACCGCGTCACGAGCGCCGAAGTTGGCCACCGAGCCCTTCAATCCGTGGGCGGCCCGGTGCACCGCTTCGGCGTTGCCGCTTGCCTCCGCCGCGCGCAACTCCTCGAGCCAGCCCTGGTAGTTTTCCAGGAACAGCACGGCGATCTCACGCAGCAGTTCGGTGTCTCCACCGACGCGCGCCAGCGCCACCTCGCGGTCGAGCGCCGGGGCGGCAGGAGTGTTCATCATCACCAACTCTCAATCTTCTTATCGGCGGGAATCGCCGGGCCATGATATTCTGGGGAAAAGTCGCACCCCGAGCCACCCTAGCTCAGCTGGTAGAGCGGCTGATTCGTAATCAGCAGGTCGCCGGTTCAATCCCGGCGGGTGGCTCCATAGTTTTCAATCACTTACCTTTGGATTATTCTCAATCGTCTCACTTGCCCCGCATTTTTGTCAGCAAACAGCGCGTTTTTGCGACATCTATAGAATCAGCAGGTCGAGGTGCGCTAGCAGGATCAATGATTTACACAAGATGGAGAACGTTTCGATTCATTGGGCTCGCGGGCTTCCCGCTTCCACGCGGAGCGCGATGGAAGGCTTACTCGGCCGAAATTTGCCCGACGACGAAGAGGTGAGCGTTAGGTCGCTCCATTCCCATCCAGCGCCATCGGGAGATGAGCGGCGTTTAAGCGCGGAACGTCTGCGAGACGCCGGCGAGGCGCGCGGCTCGGCAATGCAACCGTAGGAATCGCCGCCGCGAGATCTTCCACCAGCGTAAGTGCGATCATGATGCGGCCGGCTTGCGCTCCAAGCTCGCCCCGATCCATGAGCAGGCGCATGGCGATGTCGCGAAAGATGAACATGCGAGGCGAGCCTCCCTTGTAAAGTCGCGGTGCGGGTGGTGCGCGGGAATCGGCTTTCAGTCCCGCGGACGGGTGATAAGTCGTGCAGGCCGATTGCCCAAATTGCAGCCCTGGACCGGACGGGCGCCAACAATGCCGCACCGCATGGATTCATTCCAGGCCGTCTCTTGTAGATCAGGATGGTCAGTCCCGTCGCACAGGAGCGTCACCGCACCGTTTTGTTTGGCGTACAGCGCCGGCAAGAGTTCGACAACCGCGCGTCCAATGCGATGAATCCATTGCGCATACAGATGAGCATCGACGCTGCGACAAAATGGGGCGAAGCGTGCCATTTCCTGCGTAGGAAAGTAGAGGAAATCCATGCTGAAATCCCTGGTTGCTTCAACACGAATTGCCGCGTTCGGATTTGACTAAGAATGGTGGTCACCGCGAGGGTCGACGATGCCAAACGCATGACGAAAAGAAGAAAAGCCGCGGGACCGGGAAAGCAATCATCGCGCTGGCTCGTAGATTTCTGGGAATCATCTATCGCCCGCTCAAGAACAAGCGGCTTTATGGCCTTTGGAACGTGGCGAGCCAAAACCCGAGGCTCAGAACCTCGGAGTAGACAAACATCATAGGAGACATCAATGAATCAGACAGTCCTCATCACTGGAACTTCTTCCGGCTACGGCAAGGCGACAGCGGAGCTGTTCCTCGACCGCGGCTGGAATGTCGTAGCAACCATGCGTCAACCGAAGCCGGATATCTACGGCTCGCAGAGCGGCCACCTCAAAGTGCTCCCGCTCGACGTCACCAATTCCGGCAGCGTCAGCAAAGCCATCGCCGAGGCCATTTCCACATTCGGGACGATCGACGTGCTCGTCAACAACGCGGGGATCGGCGTCGTCGGCGCCTTCGAGGCCACCCCGATAGCCACCGTGCGTGAAGTGTTCGAGACCAACACCTTCGGTGCGATGGCGATGACGCATGCCGTGCTGCCGCTGTTTCGCGAACGGAGGTGTGGTGTGGTGGTCAACGTGACCTCGAGCGTGACTCTGGCCCGGATGCCGCTGGCCGCTGCGTACACCGCGAGCAAAGCGGCCATCGAAGGATTCACCGGGTCGCTGGCGTTCGAGGTGGAGTGGTTCAATGTGCGCGTGAAACTGGTTGAGCCGGGCTATGCGCCGTCGACGCGGTTTACAAGTAATGGCGCATCCCGCATGCGAGGATTGATCCCAGAGGCGTACGCCCCGTTCGCGGAACCGATCTTCGCTGCATTCGCGCAACCGGCTGCGGTGACAACCGAGTCCGACGTGGCCGAGGCAGTGTGGCGGGCTGCGAACGACACGACGGGACAACTCCGATTCCCCGCGGGTGCCGATGCGCTGGCGCTGGCTCAGTCGAGATGAGTGAACCCACTTGGTTAACCCCTGAATCCGGCAATCGGTTCTTGCCCTGCCGGCCATTGTGAGGCTCTCGCTCCTGCGACGCTGAGGGGGACAGGGGGTGGTCATCATGTACTTCCCCGGAGCTGGCTGGGTCATGGGTGACGCTACGACTTACGGCCGCTTAGTGCGGGAGTTGGCGGCGGCTTTGACACCACGGTAGTGTTCGTCGATTACCATTCACGCTTTTGTGATGCTCAACGCACTCGCCACCGCCGCTCCCACTCGTGCGGCATTGACCCAATCCGTCGATCTTCTGAAGAGAGTACTTGCTCCGAAGTGAAATCGAGAGCCGGAACGCCTGGTGAGAAATCCCAAGAAATAAAAGAGCTCTTAGAGAGGCGGGTTCTCGGCTTGATCACCTGTTGGGCTGTTGAGCCGAATGCCGCTCGTATGCAAATTCCAGAATGCGCGTGTCGCATTTGAGCACGCTCGCTGGTCGCGTGAAGGCAGTCTCGGCAACCCTCAGGGCACAGGCTGTTTTATTCTGCTACGGCGCAGCCGCCTTGGCCAAAACGTCTCGCCAAAGCGGCCACGCAGGAGTTCACGTCAGCCATGCCTTCACTGATCCTGGGTACCTTCCGGCTCGGGCTTAATTCCCGGAAGCAGGCAGACTGAATGCATACAGCTTGTTATTTCCAGTTCCAGGAGCGATCTCCTGGTAACCGGACCCCCAATAAAGACTCCCGTCCACAATGGATGGCCCGTCAATTACGGAACCACCGCTCGCAAAACTCCACAGGACTTTTCCCGTCTGTGCGTCGAGCGCGTACATCTGTCCCGTATAAGAACCGGCATACATCACGCCGTTCGCGACACTAACCGAACTCCGGTCGCTCCCACCCGTAGTCGGGTCCGGTGTCTGCCAGATAATTTTTCCTGTGGCTACATCGAGGGCGGTCCACGCTCCCCAGGTGATTTTCTGTCCGGATGTCAGCGTATAAGGAAGACTGTCACTGTTGGAAATGGCAACGTAGATCCGGTTGCCGTCGGTTGCGGTTCCCCATTCGATCCCTCCGAGAGTGGCTCCTGGCCCAACCGGCGTGCTCCAGATAACATCGCCGTTGTCGGGATTCAGCGCCCAGTAAATGCCGCTCTTTTGGCCGAACCCCACGATTGTGCCGAAAACGTTGGGGCCGGATCCGCGTTCTGGCAGGCCTCAACATCGGCAGAGGCGGTGTAATCATTGCCGGTGCCGATATAGAGCGAACCGCGGTGCGGATCGATCACCGGGGGCTGCCACACAGCGCCGCCACTATACTGTTGTGTGCTCCCGTCATTGTCCGGCATATCGTACGTTTGCCAGAGAATCTTGCCGGTCGCTTCATCCAGCGCCACGATGCTGCCGCGAAAACTGCAACAGGGATAGGCCGGGTTCTCCGCCAGGCTTTCCTCTATCGAGGAGACCCCGACATAAACTACGCCGCGGTAGATGACCGGAGACCCGGTAATGACTGCGGCCGGGTGCGCCTCCACCTGCGTCGTCCACGCAAGCGCCCCAGTGTACCTGTCCACCGCGATCACATTCGCGCCATTGTGATTCTGCGTATGGCTTTCGATATCGCCGATGATGACCAGATCCCCGTCAATGGCTGGACTCACGCGCGAGACGGCGCCCGTGTAGCCATCGTACTCGGAAATCTGATGGGACCAGATAAGTTTCCCGCTGTCCTTTTCCAGCGCGTACAGATTGCCTCCCCAATCGGAAAAATAGACCACGCCGTCGAACACTGTCGGGGTGGCGGAAACGTCACCCCCAGTAGTAAATACCCACTTCGTCGTAAGAGTATTGACGTTTGCAGGCGTGATTGAGCGCTCCGCCGGCTGGTTCCGCGAGTTATCGAGGTTCTGCCCGGCAGTCGGCCATTGTTGTTGTCGCGTTTCCCGGCTTTGCGCCCGCACAGATACAGTTGCGAATAACAAGCCAACCGTCGCGATTAATTTCAGGCACCAATTACCATTACTAATCATTTGCCACTCCTTTCGGCTTCCTGTGCACCATCAACGCAATCGCTTGGCCGAAGTAGCGGAGTAGAGCAACTGCCTGCAAACGCAGTATGGGATGATTTGTTTTCGCTTGTGCCGCGTCTCCAGGCGTCCTAATGATGACACCCACCGTCGAGTTGTGACCGCGGAAGGCCGCTGGCGGCCGGTGTGTCGCATCAAAAAAGCCGCGGCGCACGCATGGTTTTCCGCTTGCGCGAAGTTTGATATCTCTGCCTGAGAATAGCTGTCTATGACCAGGTTTTTTTTGAGGAAATAAACATAGCGTCATAAGTATTTGCGCATAGAGCCGGAACGTGGTCTCCTGGGGTCATGAGACCACTCATGATATCCGATGCCACTTCGGTGCTGGGCTTACAGCAGGAAATTCAGCGGTCCGAGGAGTCGCGGTATGACCACCGGCTGCACAGTGTCCTATTGGTAGCGCAGGGCATGACCTGCCCGGAGGTGGCTCGCCTTCTGGGCGACGCCCCTCGTTCTGTGGAGAACTGGGTTCACCGCTTCGACCAACGGGGATTGGCTGGTCTGACGGAAGGAGAGCGATCCGGTCGTCCCACCCGGCTAGACGAAAAGCAGGTGAAAGAGATCAATCGCGTATTACGGGCCAAGCCGAGTGACGCGGGAATGCGGGTGAATCTATGGGATGGCAAGACGCTGTCGGCCTGGATCGACAAAACCTATGGCGTCCGACTGGGCGTCCGCCAATGCCAGCGGTTGTTCCGGCAGTTGGAGTTCCGTCTCCGCAAGCCTC
>CAWISY010000232.1:0-39304 GCA_963838455.1 Bryobacterales bacterium | reverse complement strand
GTATCGCTGTTCTCAATGCGTTTGCGCATCCGAGCCAACAATTGCTTGGGATTGACCACGTAGACCGCGTTTTCCTTGCGTGTCCCCGGAGTTTTTTCATCCACCGTCTCGATAATGAGATCGCGGGTGTACAACTTGCGCATCCGATCCACCATTTCGTCATCCAGCGAAGGAAGATTGTTCGCGATGGTTATCGGCTGCGCGGGCCGCGCGGAAGGCTGGATCGGCTTGTCGTCGCTTGGTTTGGATTGGGCGGGCTTGGGGGCTGGGGTTGCGGTTCCCTTCTGGCTCAGGTCCATGGTCAGGGACTGGATATCGATGTTCGGCGTGCGCGACAAAATGACGAACAGCTTCTCCTCGCCGGGAGGGCCGCTGACCACGAAATTACGGGCCGGCGGTACGGCATACGTATTCCCGGCACCACAGCATTGCTTGCATTCGGAGCTCGGGGGAGGGGAAGAGTTGCGTCCAGGTTCCGCTTGAACCGCGATTAATGATGAACAGGTATCCGTTCGAGGAAACCTCATATTCAACCGGACGCGGTCGCCCGACTGAAAACTCGTGTCCGGGGGGACCTCCGTGGTCTGGCCGTTTGGCCCGGTCTTGAGGACCAACCGAACACCCAACGGCTGGCGGGTGTAGGCGACTGTGGTGACCGGTACGGCGCTGGACCCAGCACTCGCGCGAACCTCTCCTCCGGCGTTCTCGTCGCTTGCGCCGGAGCTGGCGCCGCAGGTCTCGCCTGGTTTGCGCCGGCTGGCGGCGGAGCCACCGTCTTCGGGGCGCGGCGGCTTGGAAGCCACCGTCTTGGCAGCGGCTGCGTGGATGCCGCCGGGTTTGCGGCAGGTTGCTGAACCGCGCGCAAAAAAACCTCGCGGGCGCTCAGCGCTGATGGCGCCGACTGGCCGGAAAGCGATCGCGACCGGCAACCTGCTGCGGCCAGGATCCAACCTAGTGGATGGCGAACGTATATCATTGGCCTTTGTCTCCCCTCCCCGTTACTTTATCGCAACTTCATGCACGAAGTTGCGCTCCTTTCGATCGACCGGAAATTTCTCCTGCCTAAAGCTGGTCCGCAACATCCTTACCGAGTCTTCTTCCCCGCGCGACTATAGTGCGTTGTGTTCGTGAAGTTTCAGAGTCGACCGCTTTACGCCGAAGTATACGCCCCTCGCTTAACTGAACCAGGATGCTCAGCATCATTACCGCGGTTGCGGTGCGGCAGGCAGCCGCCGTTCGGCCGCCCCTGGGTTACTCTGAAGGTTGCTTCGGCTTGGGCAAAACAGAGGCTGGGCGCCGGTTGCGCTGCTGGCATTGACGCTCATCGCCTATTCCAACTCGTTTCGCGCCGGGTTTGCGTTGATAATCGCGGTATTGCTGCTTGAAGATCCGCTAATGCCTGACGCCAGCCAAGCCAACATCGCATTGATCTTTCACCACACCTATTGGTTTCCGGTGGAATTGGGAGTGTATCGCCTGCTCACGACGCTTTCGTATCTGTTCAATCTATGCGATTCTCGGAGAGGCTCATGATGGTCTGCTGGGATATCATTGGATCAATTTGTTGCTTCACGTGGCCAACGTGCTGCTGGTGTTCGCGCTGGCCTTGAAGCTGAGCCGTTCGCTGTGGCCTTCCTTCTGCGGCGGGGCCGACGGCGGGCTGTGCATCCGGTGCTGACGGAATCTGTGACCAATAATGCGGACTCTCCCTGCCCGCGCTTGGAGTGCTCGCCGGATTCTGGATGTATTTGAAGAGCGCAAAGGGTGCAGAACAATTCGCGTGGCTCGCCGGCGTGAAACGCCGCCGACGGCCGTCGGAGTTTTCTCGAAAAGAAAGCGGCGGTGGTGATCCTGGCCGTGATCGGGTTATATGAAATCGCATGGCGCACCCTCTGGCGCGCCATGACCTGGGTTACCTGGGCGGCCGCCGCCCATCGCGTGTATGCTGTACCAAAGGTCGGTGGTGCTGGCGGGATCGCTGCCCGCGGAGCTTCCTTACACGGACAGTCGGCGTGGTTTTTCGGATTGGGGCGTTTTTTTTTAAATTTTGCTGCTCGCGATCGTGGCTGGTGAAATTATCGAGTGATGATCTCTACTCTGCGATTGCCTCGGCGTGCTGGAGCGCTCAGGATTGGATCGCGTGGATCGCCGTCGCGGCGGCGGCTGGCTGGGGGATTGCCTTGTTATATCGACCGAACCTGCCGCGCTTTTTCTGGTAGCGTTCGCCGCGATCTCTCGTTCCGGTTTCGAATTCTCTTTCCTATTGCTACGATTATGGCGGAGCGGCTTCTCTATCTGCCCTCTGGGAGTCATGCTGGTGCGCGGCGCTACTGATCTTCTCCTTGCCGCAACGCACGGCCCTCGCTGGACCGCGAGCATCTCTCTGATCGGATTTGCGGCGCGAGCAATCGCGCGCAACGCGGACTGGCGCGACGATCTCACTCATCGCCCAAAAAAAAAAAAAAAAAAAAAAAAAAAAACATGGCGGTTTGTATTGCTAAAGCTGTTGGAACTCACGTCAGCTTGGGCAATCGTGAGATCGTCGCGCCAGTCCGCGTTGCGCGCGATTGCTCGCGCCGTGAATCCGATCACCGCCAATGTCGCGATAGCGAGGGCCGTGCGTTGCGGCAAGGAGAAGATCAGTAGCGCCGCGCACAGCATGACTCCCGACAAGGGCAGATAGAGAAGCCGCTCCGCCATGATCGTGCCGATAGGAAACAGCAGATTCGAAACCGGAACGATCGCAATCGCGGCGAACGCTGCCCAGAAAAACGCCGCACGGTTCCGTCGATATAACAGGGCAATCCCGGCAGCCGCCGCCGCGACGGCGATCCACGCGATCCAATCCTGAGCGCTCCCGCGCGCCAAGGGAATCGCAGGGTAGGAATAATCACTCGATAATTTCGCCGGCCAGATCGCGAGCAGCAAATATTTTGCGATCACTTTAAGTGCGGTCAAACGCCCGATCCAAAAACCAGCGCCGGAGATCGGATTGTCCGTGTAAGGAAGCTCCGCGGGCAGCGATCCCGCCAGCACCACCGACCTTTGGTACAGCATACACGCGATGGGCGGAAGCGTGGCCAGAATCCCCCAGGTCATGGCGCGCCAGTCCCTGCGCCATGCGATTTCATATAACCCAATCACGCCCAGGATCACCACCGCGCTTTCTTTCGAGAAAACTCCGACGGCCGTCGCCAGCGTCACGCCGGCGAGCCACGCGAATTGTTCTGCACCCTTTGCGCTCTTCAAATACATCCAGAATCCGGCGAGCACTCCAAGCGCGGCCAGCAGATCCGCCCGTCCCGCGATATTGGTCACAGATTCGGTCAGCACCGGATGCACAGCCCACATCGCCGCGCCGCAGAAGGAAGGCCACAGCGAACGGCTCAGCTTCAAGGCCAGCGCGAACACCAGCAGCACGTTGGCCGCGTGAAGCAACAAATTGATCCAATGATATCCGGCGGACCGGTCGTGGTTACCGAGAATCGCATAATTGAACAGATACGAAAGCGTCGTGAGCGGGCGATACACTCCCAATTCACCGGAAGGCCACCAATAGGTGTGGTCGAAGATCAATGCGATGTTGGCTTGGCTGGCGTCACGGATTCGCGGATCTTCGAGCAGCAATCCGCGATTATCGAGCGCAAACCCGGCGCGAAACGAGTTGGAATAGGCGATGAGCGTCAATGCCAGCAGCGCCGCCGGCGCCCAGCCTCTGTTTTGCCCAAGCCGAAGCAACCTTCAGAGTAACCCAGGGGCGGCCGAACGGCGGCTGCCTGCCGCACCGCAACCGCGGTAATGATGCTGAGCATTCTGGTTCAGTTAAGCGAGGGGCGTATACTTCGGCGTAAAGCGGTCGACTCTGAAACTTCACGAACACAACGCACTATAGTCGCGCGGGGAAGGAGACCCGGTAAGGATGTTGCGGACCAGCTTTAGGCGGGGGACGTTACCGGTGGATCGAAAGGACCGCAACTTCGTGCATGAAGTTGCGATAAAGTAACGGGGAGGGGGGACAAAGGCCAATGATATACGTTCGCCATCCACTAGGTTGGATCCTGGCCGCAGCAGTGTTGCCGGTCGCGATCGCTTCCGGCCAGACGGCGCCATCAGCGCTGAGCGCCCGCGAGGTTTTTTTGCGCGCGGTTCAGCAACCTGCCAATGCAAACCCGGCGGCATCCACGCAGCCGGCTCCCAAGACGGTGGCTTCCAAGCCGCCGGCGCCGAAGACGGTGACTCCGCCGCCAGCCCGGGCGCAAACCCAGGCGCCACCTGCGGCGCCAGCTCCGGCGCAAGCGACGAGAACGCCGGAGGTGCCGGTTCGCGCGAGTGCTGGGTCCAGCGCCGTACCGGTCACCACAGTCGCCTACACCCGCCAGCCGTTGGGTGTTCGGTTGAGTCTTCTCAAGACCGGGCCAAACGGCCAGACCACGGAGGTCCCCCCGGACACGAGTTTTCAGTCGGGCGACCGCGTCCGGTTGAATATCCAGGTTTCCTCGAACGGATACCTGTTCATCATTAATCGCGGTTCAAGCGGAACCTGGACGCAACTCTTCCCCTCCCCCGAGCTGCCGAATGCAAGCAATGCTGTGGTGCCGGGAATGACGTATGCCGTGCCGCCGGACCGTAATTTCGTGGTCAGCGGTCCTCCCGGCGAGGAGAAGCTGTTCGTCATTTTGTCGCGCACGCCGAACATCGATATCCAGTCCCTGACCATGGACCTGAGCCAGAAGGGAACCGCAACCCCAGCCCCCAAGCCCGCCCAATCCAAACCAAGCGACGACAAGCCGATCCAGCCTTCGGCGCGGCCCGCGCAGCCGATAACCATCGCGAGCAATCTTCCTTCGCTGGATGACGAAATGGTGGATCGGATGCGCAAGATGTACGCCCGCGATCTCATTATCGAGACGGTGGATGAAAAAACACCGGGGACGCGCAAGGAAAACGCGGTCTACGTGGTCAATCCCAGCGACAGCGACGACACGCGTGTCGTGTTGGACGCTCCGATCAAGCACCGGTAAGGCGACCCATGCGATTCTTCGCGATTACGGCTGCGTTGTGGTTGGGCGCGTGCTGTTTCGGACAGCCGGGCTCGGATGCGCAACGCATTGACATCACAGTGGAGCGAAGCGAGGCCGGGGACTGGAAGGCGGTGCCTCCCGGTTTTGTATTCAAGAAGGGCGACCATGTGCGTTTTCACGTTCGCGCCAACTTTGACGGCTATCTTTACGTGATGAATTACGGCACCAGCGGGCAGTACACGAACCTTTTCCCGCGCCAGGAGACTGGAACCGAAAACCGGATCAAGAGCGGCACGGATTACCTGGTCCCGGCCACGGGAGCGTCGTTCCGGATCGACGGACCGCCCGGATTCGACGTTGTGTACTGGATGCTGAGCCCGATCGAGGTCGGGAATGGAAACCGGTCACCGCAGCCCTATTCCACCCCACCTCCTCCGCCTCCGCCCAATCCGGCGCCGCAGACCTTGCGCCCGCGTTGTGATGACACGATTATGCATGCCCGCGGACTGTGCATCGATTCCTCGGCCGGCCCGAAGAATATCGCGCCGGACGAAAAACTGCCGGGGAACCTTTCCGGGATTCCGCGCTCCCAAGCGCGCGACCTGGTGATCTTCAACCAGACGCAGGGGACCTCGCTTTCCACGCCGGGGCGGACGGACGCTCCGATTTTATACAAGTTTCTGGTCGCGCACGAATGAGCATCAGCTTGCGCCAGTCCCGGCACTAAGATCGCAGCGACGCCGACCCACAGGCCCGTGGCCGAAAACACGTACGACTCCATTCCCTATCCGACCTTTCCGCGTCTGGCCACGCATCCTGACCGCATGGCGGCGGTCGCGCTGCTGTTCGGCATGGAGCCCGCGCCCGTGGATCGCTGCCGCGTGCTCGAAATCGGCTGCGGGGATGGAGGCAATCTCTTGCCGATGGCCAGCGCGTTGCCGCGGAGCCGCTTCCTGGGCATCGACCTCGCCGAAGGCGCCATCGCCCGCGCGTGCGCCGCGATTGGCGCGCTCGGCCTCGCGAATATCGAAGTCGCCGCTCGCGACCTGCGCGACCTGGGCCCCGAGGCCGGCGAGTTCGATTTCATCATTGCCCACGGCGTCTACTCCTGGGTGCCGGAGGACGTGCGCGACCGTCTGCTGGAGGTGTGCCGCCAGCGGCTTGCGCCTTCGGGCGTGGCCCTGGTCAGCTACAACCTATATCCCGGGCGCCACATCCGGCAGATGCTGCGCGAGATGATGTTGCATCACACCCATGGCGACACAGCGCAGCAGCGCGTGGAACACGCCCGCTGGTTCCTGGAGTGGCTGGCGAAGTCGTGCCTGGCTCCCGGCACTTTCCGCAAGCTGATCGAGGAAGACGCGGCAACCCTGCTTGCTTACACCGACGGCGGCCTGACTCACGACGATCTTTCCGGCTTCAACTACCCTCTGTATTTCCGCGAATTCGCGGCCCACGCGGCGGCCCACGGACTTCAATACCTCGGCGACACCACGGTCGACCGCATGTTCGACGCGCGCGGCCTGCTGGCCTGGCTTCCCGACGACCGGTTGGAACGCGAGCAGTACACCGACTTTCTGTACCTGCGCTCCTTCCGCCACACCTTGCTCTGCCGCGAAGGAGTGCCGCTGATCCATCCGCCCCGCGCGGAAACCATGGAGCGGCTCTGCTTCTCAGCCCCATTTCAAAAGGTAGATGGCGAGCTGCAAGGCGCCGGGGGAATGCGTATTGGCGCCAAGCAGCCATCCGTGGAAGCCGTGGCGCGAGCCATGGGCGCCTACTATCCGCTGCCGGTTACTTTCCAGGAACTGCTGCCGAGCTTAGGCAGTGTAGGCAGCCGTGAAGAGCTGCGGGAAGTGCTGCTGGCGCTGATCTCGGTGGGCTTCGCCGAGTGCCACGCTTACGGCTTCCCGTGCCAGGATTCCGTCAGCGAACGGCCCCGCGCCACCGCGTTGGCGCGCTACCAGGCTGAGCGCTCGGTGCACCTCACCAACCTGGTTCACACGCCCATTCAGATGGATGAATTCGGCCGGCGCCTGGTGCTGCTGCTGGACGGAACGCGAGACCGGGCCGCCCTGGCGCAGGATCTGGCCGCCGGTCCCGACGCTGCCACTCCCGAGGAAATCTCGCAGCTCCCGGAGCGCCTGCGACGGATCGCCGGCTTGGGATTGCTGGAAGCGTGAGAGGTAGAATATCTGTGGAATACTGTCTGATAGCAGCGACGGCAAGTCTTGGCGTTCGTAGAGGAGGCTCCTATGAATATCGGCGAACGTGTCGGCGATTATGAGATTGTCGAGGTTCTGGGCGCTGGCGGCATGGGCCAGGTCTACAAGGTGCGCAATCTGTTGTCGGAGCGTATCGAGGCGATGAAGGTCCTGCTGCCCAACCTGGAGAGCGATCCGGGACTGGCCGACCGGTTCCTGCGCGAAATCAAAGTGCAGGCCGCGCTGGACGCCCCGAATATCGCCAAGCTCCATACCGCGATGCGGGTGGGCAACCAGTTGCTGATGTTCGTCGAGTTTGTCGACGGTGTCTCGCTGGCCACGCGGCTGGAGAGCGGGCCGATTCCACCCGGTGAAGCCGCCGCCATTGGCGTGCAAGTTCTGGATGCACTCTCCTATGCGCACGAGCACGGGGTGATCCATCGCGACATCAAGCCCGCCAACATCATGATCACCCGCGGGGGCGTCGTCAAGCTGCTGGATTTCGGCATCGCACGCATGCAGGCCGATAACCGTCTGACCAAAACAGGCAGCGCCGTAGGCTCGCTCTATTACATGTCGCCCGAGCAGATTCGTGGGGCCGAACCAGGCCCTGGCTCAGACATCTATTCCTTCGGGATCACACTGTATCAAATGGTGACCGGCCGCCGTCCGTTCGGGGGCGACAGCGATTACCAGATCATGTCGGCTCATCTGCAAGGAGCTCCGGTCGCTCCCATCGAAGTTGTGCCGGGAGTTCCGGAGACGTTGAGCGAAATCATCCTGACGGCGATCGAGAAGGATACCAGCGCGCGGTTCCAGTCGGCTGCCGCGTTCCGTACGGCACTGGTCAACGCGTTTCCGGAAGCCGCAGCGCCGGTTCGCGGAGCCACGGCGCGAACGATGACGCCGGCAATTCCGCAGGCCGCGGCGCCCGTGCCTGCCTCGGCGCCGGTTGCAACGCCTCCGCCTCTTCCACCTCCGGTGCCGCCGCCGATTGCGGCGCGTCAGCCGGTGCCCTGGAATCCCTCTACACCTCCGCCTCCACCTCCACCTCCACCTCCAGCCCCACCCCCGCCAGCCCTGCCGCCGCCGGCGCTGCAGCCAAGCCACCGCGGACTGTACATGGCCTTGGGATCGGTGGTCGCGATTGCCGTTTTAATCGCAGCGGCGATCGAAGGTCCCAAGCTGATTCACGGCGGTGTAACTCGGGCTCAGGGAGAAGGCACTCAGTCGCCGTCCAGTGCCACGCCAGCTCCGGCCGTCGCAACGCCTGTTCAGGACGCGCCAACGGCGGCCTCTGCGCCGGCTACACCCGCGACGCCAGCGGCTCCCATTGACACCACGGCGCATCCGGGCGGGCGCGCCATGCCCTCGCCTGCGACACGGACAAGTCCATCCCCGGCTCCTTCATCCGCGGCAGTTCCTTCGCGCGGTGGGCAAGCCACGGGGGTTCTAGCCGAGCCCACCCAGGGAAATGCAGCGGTACCCGCCGCGCCCCAATCGCTCGCGCCCCCAGCGGCTCCCCAGGCGCCTCCGGCGAGCCCGCCGGCGAATGCAGAAGCCGCGGAGCTCCGGGAGCAGTACAACGAGCTGGCGATCCGCGCCAACACCGCGCGCGCGGGCTTGAATTCCTTCGTGCAGCAACAATCCCGCCAGGGCCTTGGACTGCGCGCCGATATACGCGAGGCGCAAACCAGATTGGATTATCAACTTCCGGCGGCCATGTCGTCGCTCCAGAATGGTGATATGGAGGGCGCGCGCCGCAACCTGCGGTATGCGCAAAGCGCCGTGGAAACAATCGAGAAGTTCCTGGGCCGGTAACTGATCAGGGCAGGCTCGGCGGTTTGGGCACGCTCGGCAGGCTCGGCGGTTTCGGCGGTTGGGGCACGCTCGGCGGTTTCGGCAGCCTCGGCCGTTTCGGGAGTGACGGAATGGAAGGCTGGGGCGGCGGCACCAGCTTATAGTTCGGCGGAATCTGGAACTGAGAGGCAGGCGGCTCGCCGGGCGTGACCTGTTGGGCAACGGTGGTTGAACTACCCGTCGGGGTGGTAACCCGGCTCGCCAGCGGCATCTGGAGTTGGGGGCTGGTCCACACCTCCACGGTGTGCAGTTGCGGCACGGACGGTGCCTGCGGCAGGGACGGCGCCTTGGGTAGGGACGGCGCCTGCGGCATGCCAGGGGCCTGTGGCGCGGACGGCGCCTGCGGCATGCCAGGGGCCTGCGGCGCGGACGGCGCCGGCGGCATGCCAGGGGCCTGCGGCGCGGACGGCGCTTGCGGCATACCCGGCGCGCTCGGCAGCTTCGGCGGCTGAAACGTGTACGACTTGCCGAGCACCGGGTGCCCCGCGATCATTTGCGGTCCAAGATCCTTCACATTCAGCGGAGCCGTGGGCGGCGTCAGCGAGGGAGCGCCTCCGGGCACGGCGGGCATCGCCGGCGCCGGGGTCGTGGGGATGATTTGGGCTTCCTGTTTCAGATGATCCAGGCGAATGGTCTGGCCGGCCTGGGGATTGGTGATCATCGACTGACTGCCTAGATCCATACGCGTTTGCCCTGAGGAGGACCGGAATATGCTCCATCCATGGGTTTGCGGCGGCGCCGGCAGGGCTGGAGTCGATGGCGCGGCAGGCGGCTGTGCGCCCGGTGCTGGCGCGGCAGGTGGCTGCACCGCGGGCAATGTTGGTGCGCCGGGGAGCTGTGGCGGCGCGAAGGTGCTCTGGAATTGAGCGCTGAGCGGAGGGGGCGGCGGAGGGGGCGATGGCGGAGACGGCGCCGATGGCTGCGGCGGCGGGGACGGTGTTTTGGAAAACCAACGCATCCTAAGTATTTGGGTTACGGCCCGTATTCACTACGGCACCATCACCGTTTCCTCGCCGGCGTCGATGAATTGAATCACTCCACCGAAGATGCACGTGAGTGTCGACACGTTGTCGAGTGTGGGCATTTCGGCGAGCAGAACAGTCGGCGCTCCGGTGACCCAGGGAGCGGGGGTCGCGGGGACACACGGCGCCGGCGTAAGAACGCCCATCGCGGCGGTGGTCGCGGCGGCGGTGGCTGGAAACGCCGGCGATATGCAGGCTCCGAACGGCATGATGTTCACCATCGGGATGTGATCCATGATGTTGGCGTCAGGCACTTCCTGAGTCAGGACCCGGTTCACGGGCAGCACCACCAGCGAGCTTGGCGCTAAACCCATGGTGCATTGCATCGTCGCCCCCAAACAGACCTGCAACGGCATCTGTACCCTCCTTTTCGAATCGCGTTCCTCATTCTATCGCGCCTCCCTCTTAGTGTGCAGCCGCAGGCTTGGCGGGATGCGCGTCCCGCACGCAGCGGAATCCGAGATCCTTGTCGTGGAACCGCGCCGGAACCGCGCCCCATTCATAGGTGAGGGCGTTCTCCAACGGCGAGAGATAGGAGCCGCCGCAAAACGTGTACCACGCCTCGTTACCGGCGGGTGGCGGTTTCATCAAATTCGTGAATGCAAGTACGGCATTCGGGCTCGGCGTCCGCAACTGGTCGACGAATTCGGAGGCGTTTCCGCCCATATTCAGGATGCCCCAGGGACTGATATCCTTCCCGGCCTGATCCGCGGGCTGGAGCTGTCCGCCAGGTTTCTCTCCCGAAAGGTTGGCATTCCGCACGTCGGCGTCATTTCCCCAGGGATAGAGACGGCCATCTACGCCTCGCGCCGCCTTCTCCCATTCGAGCATCGTGGGGAGCCGTTTGCCCGCCCAACTCGCGAAATCACGGGCCTCGTCGATGGTGATGTCAGTGACCGGGTAGGCGCCCCGGTCCTCGGCGAATCCCTCGGGAAGCGGCCGGCCGCGCGCCTTCGAGTACTGCTCATAGGCCGCGTTCGTCACTTCGGTCTTGTCCATGTAGTAATCCGGAACCGGCACTTGTTGTTTATCGGGGCCGGACGCGAACGGACCGCCCGGAATGAGGATCATCGTTCCCGTGGGAGTTTCGATGGTCGCGGCTAGCGGCGGTGGCGGCTTCGTTTTCAAGACAAAGAACGCCAGGATCAGCGCTGCCGCGGCCACCAGCGCAAGACTTACCGCGATCCACTTGAAAGCCAGTTTGTTGGGAGCCGGCCCCGTTTGGGCACCCAGCGTTTGGGCACCCAGGGGCCGGGCGCCCGGGGTTTGGATGCCCGTTGGCTGCGGCGCGGGCGCGAGAATTGCCTCCAGGCGCTCACGAACTTCTTTAAGTCCCGAAGGCCGCTCCGTGGCATTCTTGGCGACGCACTGCACGATCAACTGATACAGCGGCTCAGGAAGGTTCGCCTGGCGCAGCGGAGCGAAATCGAAGGGCTCCGCTAGAATCCGATGAAAGATTGCCTCCACGGTATCTGCCTTGAACGGCTTCACCCCGGCCATCAGCTCGAACAGCACCACTCCGAATGCGTATACGTCCACCAGAGGCGTGATTTTGTCGCCACGGACCTGCTCCGGCGCCATGTAATAGGGCGTGCCGAGGACATAACCGGCGCGGGTGCGCTGGAGATCCTGCATCTTCGCAATCCCGAAATCGATCAGCTTCACCACGCCCTTGGGGTTGACGTGAATGTTGTCGGGCTTGATATCCCGGTGGATCATCTGATGCGAATGAATGAATTCGAGCGCGCGGGCGGCCTGAACGGCGATCCGCAATTTCTGCTGGAGATCGCCGGTGGCGCCGTCGCGGATCAGGTTGCGAAGGCTGTCGCCCTGGAGAAACTCCATGACCATGAACGGCAGCCCGTTGATTTCCCCAAAATCGAAGATGCTGATCACGTTCTCATGGCTGAGGTTTCCGGCCATGCGCGCTTCTTGGAGAAAACGGTCCTTCACTTCCGGGTCGCCGGTGCCTTCCGGCGTCAGGATCTTCACGGCGACGGTTCTGCCGATCACCGTATCGGTGGCCCGATAGACCTGCGACATCCCGCCGCCGAGAAACTCGATCAATTCATATTTGCCGAGCCGGGCGGGGAGGTCCATTTCACTTCGCGACGGTAGCCACGCAGGTCAGGCTCGAAAAATAGCCCTTTTGAAATACTGTAGGCGACGCGCCCATATTGAGATCGAATCGGACCGTTAGCGGCTTGCCGTCCGGCAACCGCATGGGCTGATCGCCGGTACGAATCACCCACTCAAGTTTGTTCGGCCCGGCCGGGGTCTCGGCTCTCCACAGGAACTTGAACACGCCCCACAGGCCAGGATGTGTCTCCCAGCCAATATTCGTGTTGCCTCCCAGGTTCACCGTGGGCTGCGCGCCCGACTGGGTTCCCGGCCAAGTAAACTGCTTCGCCTCGCCGTTGCCGCCGTTAGAGGTCAGGGTGGTTCCGTCGATGTTGAGCGCTACGCTTTGAATGCCTTCGGACCGCACCGGCTGAAGGGAATAGGTGAAGTGCGGATCGGGCCCGCCCGCATACAAAGCGGTCGAAAACGCCGCGACCCGGTTAAAGAAGGTGACGAAGGGTGGGAGCAACATGACGGTTCCGCCGGGCGCGGGCACGTATTGGTTGCCCTGCTTGGGCAGCAACTTTTGGAGACCTTGATCGTAAAACCTCCACATCGAGCCTTCCCCGGGCTTGAAAATCATGTTGACGTCGCCGATGGTTGCCTCATTCGTGCTCTGCGGGTTGAAGGGGTACTTGTTCATTAAGCCCTTAAAGTCGGAACAGAGACTCTTGCCGCCATTGTTCAGCGCCGCCGCTCCCAGGCCCTTCAACTTCGGTTCCACATTCGCGATCGGATCCTCAATCAGCTTTTGCACGGTGGGCGCCAGGGGGTCCGCGCCGAAGCCCTGAGCCATCTGCAGGGCGGAAGTTCTCGCCAAGGTGGCGTTGTTCGCGGCCGCCGTCACGTTCGGATCGTTGGGATCGGGATTTGGACTTGCGATCTGTCCCAGGGAAACCTGGAGCGTGGAAAGCGCCTTCATATAGTCCTGGTTCGCCCCCCCGACGTATTGATCGCCACAGGAGGCCGGAACCACCGTCAACACCGCCTTGAACGATTTGGCGAGATCCGGGTCGACGCCCACGTTTTGCGAGGCCATGCAGAACATCTCCAGCAGAGGCGACTGCGAACTAGACGTAGTGGCCAGCTTCTTGGCCGCATCCGGGATGTCGTTGTAGGAGACCACCACCGACTTCTTCAGATAGTCCCGCCATTGATCGGCGAAGTCGGAGGCGTAACGCATGCGCAGGTCGTCTTCCAGTTTGGCGCGATCGCCGATGTTGACCGACTGATCGCCTAACACCCACTGTTCGCCCGCGAAGTACCGGTCCGCGTGCTTGATGGCATCCTGCATGACCGGCCAACCGGCCTTGGTGAACGCACCGCTGACATCGCGATTGTTCACCACCGTCTCCTTCGAACCCGGGAACTTCTGGTTGAAGTTCAGTGATGGGTTCTTATTGCCGTCGGCCAGCATGGAACGGTAGACACGTTCGGCTCCGGCAAACTGCGCAAGATACTTGCGGGCATGGTCGATCGCCGCGGAATCGTTTTGCGCAGAAAACGGATTTTCGTAGGTCAACTCGTCGCTGTAATAATCGAACTGCTTTCGCACCAGTTGGGCCGCCGCGGGATCGACGCTTTTCTGTCCTTCCCACCGCGAGTACAGCAACGGAGACAGATACTGCTTCGTGCTCTTATCGTGATTCGAGGTCGTGATCAGGTAGGCTTTCAGGCTGTCGTAAGGATACTGATACGAGTCCCCGGGGCCGGGACTCGCCGCCAGCATCCGGAGGTTCGAGACCAGACCCGCTTGGGTGGAGGCGAACAGCAGTTGATTGAATCGCCGGAAATACAGGCTGCGCACTTTGGGATAAAGCTCGTCGCCAATGTACAATCCCCAGCGATAGCTGAGCGGAGCGCCCTCCCGGTTATAACGCCCGATGGTTTCCACCGATTGGCGCAGAGCATCCAGCTTGGTGAGATCGTCGAGAGAAGGAACCGGCGGAGCGGCTGCATTATCCATCTTGATGGCCGCCGCTGCGTCCCGCGCAGCCGCCTCCAGCCCGCTATTTTGGCTGTAGGAGACGATCCATGCCACCGACAACAGGACGCCCAGCGCAGCCGCGGACGCCAGCAGCGCGCGTTTCAGCGTGCTGATTTTCACGCTCACCGCGCTGGCGCCCAGAGCCGCTTCGTCGGCGAGCATAACCTGGCCGAAAAGCTGTCTCAAGAAAATCCACTGCGGGACTCTGCGAACGGCCGAGCCTTCCGCCGGGAGCCCTCCCGGATCGGGCCCCACTCTGAAAACGCCCGTCGCGCCGGTATCGGCGAGGCCTCGCGGCTTGGCGACGACCGGAGCCGGCGCAGCGTCGCGAACCAGAATTGGACGCACGCCGGAGAAATAAAATCCGCGCAAGAACGGCGTCGCATTCAATTGGCTGGGGCGGCACACATCCAGCAGAAACTGCACCACCAGATTGCGGATCTTGCGAAATTCGCGCGGAAATTCGTAGGCGCCGGCCACGCGCTGCGCATCGCCCTCACGCGCCAGAAAATCGATCCGGTGTTCGGCGAGCGAAAAATAGAGCTGATCGATGGCCGCGTTCAAGCGGGCCGACTGCTCCTGGTCGTAGGCGCCTTGCGCGGCTCCGGAGGGCAGCGTCGCACCCAGCACCTGGGCCGATTCATCGTTGGTCAGCGTCTGGAAATAGTCATGAAAATAGGGGATGCGATCGGACTTCGTGAAGAGCACGTAGACCGGCAGGCTGATGCCGAGGGATTGCGAGATGGCGGCGAGTTTGTCGCGGAGATCCCGCGCCGACGCGGCTACCGATTCCGCGCCGCGGGCCTTCAGGAACTCTTCGCAATCGAAGCACACCAGCGCGGCCCGGGGCGACTGCGCGTCCTTGCGATCGGTCCCCTGCAACTTCCCCGGTCGCATCCGCTGGATCAGTTTCGACCAGTGGCCTGCATCCGCCAGCGTCGCCGCGCCGGCTTCGACGAAGATCCACTGCTGCGCAAACCAGGTGTTGATGAACCGGGTGGGGGCGACGACGTTCCCTTCCTGATACACCTGTCCGGCGAGCAATTCCGGATTGAGCCCGGACTGCGTGATGGTGGTGGTCTTGGTGGAGCCCCGCGGACCGATCACGAACAGCGCCGGAAGACTCGCGAATCGGGCGCTTTTGCCCAAATTGGAGGAGCGCAGCCGTTCTTCGGCTTCATTCAGCAATTGCGAAAACTCATCGGCTGATCCGCCCGCCTCCGGTCCCGCAAGCGCCTTGGCCGCCTCCGCCGCGGTGCGCGCTTCGACCCACAGGTAAGCCGCCGCGGCGATAATGCCGATTAACGCCAATCCCCCGAAAAGCATCCAGAAACTGCTTCCGCTCACGTTCAGAAGCTTGGGAACCAGGAGCGCGATCACCAGGTAGATCAGCAACCCGCCGGCCGCAATTTTGACCTGTTTCGACATCGCTATATTCCCCACCCTAGAGTCAACTTAAAAGTCACGAAGAGCAGCAGCGCCACAACCAGCAGCGCCGAGGCCGCGATAGTCAGCCACCGGCCCCAGGGGTCGCTTTTGGCGGCGAGCGCCACCGCTCCCTGGGGAGCCCAATCCGGCGAGAGAGGACCGGAGCCCCGAATGCGCCGGATTCTGGCGGCGATCGAATCGGCAATCGCGCGCAACTCTCCCTTTCCGAGCACGCTGTATTTCCCGACATAGCCGAGCAGGATGCACAACAGATACAGCTCGAGGATATCGGCAAGGACACTCGAATCCGGCTGCGCCAGCAGGCTGTCAATATTCTGAAAGAAGACCTCGCCGGCCTGGTGCCCGCCGAAAATCTCCTGCTGCAAAGGCCGGCGAGGCCAGTCCGCAAAAACGGGATTGCTCGAATTCAGGATCGACTCATCAAGCAGCGCGATAACCGCAAACATAGCCAGACGGATATCTTCACGCGAGTAGCCGCGCTTGGCGCCCTCCTCGTTCGCAAAGATGAACTGCTGGCGGATCTCCGCGCGAAAGGTCTCCGCGTCCGTAACCTTTTCGCGGGCGAACCGGATGCGCTCAATGGCGGTCAAGGCTTCCTGGAACACCAGCGCCAAATTGTCGTATTGTCTGCCGGGTTGCATAGGCGATGTCAGGACTCCAGAACCGCGAACAGTTGAATCTCGGGTTTCGGAATGTCGCCCGGGACATAGATCCCGACGTGCTTGGTGGTGGCGATGTGATCCCAGAACGGGCCGTTCTTATTGACTAGAAAATACTGGGTAGCCACCTTAGCCGCGATGGCCGGGGGTGGAACCGGCGTGTGCGCCAGCGCCAAGCCCGGCAGCGCCCGCCTCACCATTTCCGCAATGAATCGTTCCGAACAAATCTTTACCAGTTGCGGCACCTGCGTCGCCAACTCCACCTCTCCCAAGTCCGACCGCACAGCCAGGTACCAGGTTGAACGTCCCAAGCATCTTTGATCGGTCACTTCGCCAGCATAGAAATAATCCGCGGTCGAGTGCAACGGGATCGACAGACAATTCGCCGGAATAATCAGTTCCAGATGCTCCCGGATGTGGCGGTCCAGGGCCTCAAAGCATACGTCCGGGTGGTCGTGATCGTAGGCCGGAAGCGTCCGGGGATGCGAATTCAGCGCGAAGGTGCACAGCGCTCCGGCCAGCCGCGACATCTCCAGATAGAGTTCCTGGGGATGGCCACGCTTGGAGAAATAGAAATGCCGGAGCGGCGACAGGCTCGCATTCACGGTGTGCAGGAACCAGAAGCTAGCGATCTCCCGAGTGGAGAAGCCGATCGCGCCCGCCGCCTCCGCGACGCGGTTAAGCCCCGCGATTTTCTCCTCCATCAACTCGATCAGCGGTCCCAGCAAGCTCATCAGCCGGCGGCTCGCGCCGATTTGAAGGGTGGGGCCGATGAAGGCTGGATCGAAAACGAACTTTCCCGATCCGGAACGCATCACTCGCGCGATGGGAAGCATGGCCCAATCATCGCTCCCCTCGGTTTCAAACACGATCCGGAGATTCTTGCGCCCGATCCGGATTGGTTTCTCATCCTGACCAGTGGTTTCATCGTGCAGCGTCTGGATCTCGGCGATATAGCGGGTGCCGTTGGGCGCCGCTGGAACCAGCGCGCAGTTCACCCCGTTGTTCTTACGCCAAGGAAGCGCAAGCAGGACCGTCAAACCGTTGCTGGCGGGCGAAATGACGGAGCCCACGTCGTTGCGCGGCGGCGGCAGCGGATCCGATTCCGGCATGTGAAACGCGGTGCCGTCCGGCATAATCCCGCGCGCGTGAACGATCGCAACGGTACCGTTACTCAAGGCCTCTTCATCCAGCGCGCACCCGGTCAGGCCGTGGGTGCCGACGCAAAGGGCCTCTGTCATGAAGCGAATCGAGTCTTCGAAATAGCGACTTTGGGCCTGAAAATGATGGGGCCCGAGATACATCCCCTCGGCCCACACCACTCGTGATAGATTCTTCGTGGCCACTCCGATCACCGGTTAACAATATTAGCACTACACAAGCTCCACTCGTGCATGTGTTGGAATAGATTATAAGGATGGACTTACTCGACGGTTTGGAGCTTCTCGAACTGGTGGATGACGGGGAGGCAAAGACCTATCTCGCCCGCGATCCACAGCGCGGCCGCAACGTGCTGGTGCACTGGATGCCGCTCGGCGTCCGCACGGAAATCCGCCCTTTTCCGGAGCTGCTGGGCAGCCTTCCTCCAGCGGACCGCGGGTTGATTCTCGAATCGGGCGTTCGCGAGAGCTGGATGTATCTTATTACCGGGAATCCGGCTCGCCTCCTGGAGCTGAGAGATTGGGTGACCAGCGTGGCCCGCTGGCAAACGGCGGACGTAACTGATCCGCTACAACACCAGGGGCAGTGGCGGGCTCAGGCGGCTTCAGCGGAGCCGGCGGTCCAACCCGCCGCGTCGCCCGGCCAGGCGCCGAGCGCTGCGCCCCCGCCTTCTCCGGCCAACTCCCCGACCGGGGCAGAGCCGGGCGAATTCACGAGGCTGTTCATCGCCCCTACCGCGCCGGCTTCCGCCGTGCCGGCTCCTCCTCCGCCGGCTGCTCCTGTGCCGGCTGCTCCTGCGCCAGTTCCTCCTGCGCCAGCTCCCAATGCTCCCGTCCAACCATCGCCAGGCGCGGGAGAATTCACGCGCATGTTCGCGCGGCCCACTCCCCCAGCGCCGCCGGCCCCGCAAGCGCCGGAGCCGGGTGAGTTCACTCGGGTTTTTCTCTCAGGATCTTCGTCCGTATCGGGATCGCCGGCCGGGTCGGCGCCGCCGAAGAACGAGCCGGGGGAATTTACCAGAATCTTCCAGAAGACGTCCGCGCCTCAACCTCCGGCTGCGCCGGCGCCGCCGCAGCAATCCGACGGAGGTGAGTTCACCAAGCTCTTTCGGTCGCCACTGGCGACACCGACGCCGGCGAGTCCTTCCGACGATTATTTCTCCAAGCCCGCGGCGGCGCCCGCGCCACCGGAGGTGGGAGAGTTCACGCGGGTTTTCGGCAAACCCGGCGCCTCATTGGAGCCGCCCCAGCAAAAAGAGGCGACGGGGATTTTTAACGCTCCTCGTGCGCCGCAGCCCGCACCCGGACCCAGCGAATACACCCGCATGTTCGCCACGCAATCGCAGCCCGAGACTCCGGCACCCGCTCCGGCTCCCGCACCCGAACCTCCGGCGGCGAAGCCGAAACCGATTCTGCTGTTGATCCTGATCCTGGCGGTGCTGGCCGTGCTGGCGCTGATTCTGGTGTTCTTCTTCATCCGCAAATGAAATTGCGCGGGACTTCACTGCGCCTGCGGGAACAACACGATCAGCTCGACTTGGGGATTCGGGAAATCCCCCGGAATATATGCGGCGAAATTCCGGGCCCTCACGATCGACTCCCACGCACCACCCGATTGGCTCAGGCTAAAATACTGGTAGTTCATTTTCACCGGGATCGAATTGGGCGGTGAGGGCACATAGGTCAGCGGCACGCCTTTAAGGGCCTGCCGGACCAGCAGTTCGATGTGCGTCGCCGAAGCGACCTTCAACAGCTTGGGAGCTTTATCGATCAGCTCCGCCTGCTTCATCTCGGCGTTGACCGCCAGAAACATGCGCGTGTTGTTGACATACTTATCCTCGGCCAGCGCGGTGGCGTAAATCGAGGGCTGCACCAGCTTCAAAGCCAGCGCCGCAAAATTGCTCGGCACCACAGTCTCCAGCAGCAGCCGGATTTTTTCGTCCAACTCCGAAAAGCAGAACGAAAGGTTATCGTGGTCGTACTTGGGGAGATCGCGCGGCTGAATTTCCGCTGAAAACGTTGTGAGCGCTCCAGCCAGTCCAAGCATCGTATGGAAAACGCGCTCGGGATGCCCCTTGCCGGCTTGGAAGAAGTGATTCAGCAGCGGGAAGTTCGAGTTGATGGTGTACAGCAGCCAGAAGCTGGCGATGTCGGAGGCCGTGAAGTTCGCCAGCGCCTGATTCTTCTGACGGCGGTTGCCGGCCAGCTCGCTGCCTTTGGCCGCCAGAATTTCCACCAGACGCCGCACGATCGAGACCAGGTGTTCGCTGGCCTGGAAATCCACCAGCGGTGCAATGAACGTCCGAACCAATTGATACGACCCCGCCTCGGTCCGTTGTACCCGCGCAACGCGCAGAGCGGAAGTTCCGTCCCGAAGCTCGCTTTTCACCATCAAGCGCAGATTCTTGCGCGCCACCTGTATCGGCTTCTCGGATTGTCCGGTGTTCTCGTCGCGCATCAGAGTTACCTCGGCGCGATAGCGCGTCTCGGCGCTGAGTTGAACGCCGGAAACATTCAATCCGCGATCGCGGTGATGCGGCACGGCCAGAAAAACATCGACGATGTCCTGATCCGGGTCGTAACAGTCGACCAGCGATTTCGGCGGCGGAGACGCGTCGGAATCCGGGGCATCGAACAACAGGCCATCGGCAAAGATGCCGGAGGCTCGGGTCAGGGCCATGGTGCCGGACGCGAGCGCCGCATGATCAATTTCCAGCCGCTGAAATCCCCACGGGCGGAAGTTCAAAGCCTCGGTGTGAAATTGCAGCGTGTCTTCGATGAAGCGGTCCTGGCACTGCAAATGCTGCGGGGTGAGAAACGTGCCCTTGGCCCAGATCACCGGCTGTAATCGCTTCATATCCCCTCTAAGATATCTCACCGCAGTCCGGCTCACGACACACCCGCTACAAAAGGGTAAGCTATTGGAGCGAGGTCGAATATGCCGACGAACCCTTCAAGCTCCGTCAGGTTGGACGTGAATGTGGGCGATCCGGAAAAACAGCCCGAGCCAGCGGCCGTCGAGGCCGCACCCCAGGATCCCTTTCGCATCCTCCTTCTGGGCGATTTTAGTGGCCGCGAGAGCCGTCCAGCGCTGAACCTCCGCCGCCCACAACGGATCGACCGCGACAACTTCGACGATGTCCTCGCCAGCATGCATGTACAGGCGACTCTGCCATTAGGCGCGGCCGGGACAGTGAACCTGAATTTCACCGCGCTTTCCGACTTCGAGCCGGATTCGATCTTCAAGCGCTGCGAGCTATTCCACGGCCCCGCTCCCGTCCAGCCTGCCGGAAACGAGCGGGCCGGAAGCGATCGCGGCGCGAGTGCGCAAACGGAAAGCGTGCCGCCATCCCCGAGCTCGTCGTTGGCGGCGGATGCCGCCCAGCTCGCCTCGGGAAGCCTGCTGGACGAGATCGTGGAGCAGGCGGAGGTCCTCCAGCCCGCGGATTTGAGGGGCGGACTGCAAGCGGTCATCGAGCGGGTGGTCGCGCCGCACCTGGTCCGTGACAGAAGCGACGAACGTGCGGCGCGCGACCACGCGCACTCCCTTCTGATGCGGGCGCTGCTGCATCACCCGAAATTTCAGGCGCTCGAAGCGGCCTGGCGTGCACTCGATTGGCTCACGCGGGGTCTGGATACCGACGGCGCCCTCAGCCTGCACGTCCTGGATGTGACCAGGGACGAGCTCGCGCGCGGCATGGACGATCTAGGCTCACAGCTAACGCCGGGCTCACAGCTAACGCCGGGCCCACAGCTAACGCCGCCCGAGCCGTGGGCCGCGATCGCCGCGAACTACTCCTTTGACAATTCGGCGGAGGACGCCGCGTTGCTGCAGCGGCTCGGCGCACTCGCCCGGCGCGCGGGAGCGCCCTGGATCGCCGAATCGGCGCCGCCGGATGAGGAACACGAAAGTCTGGAATGGCGCGCTTTGCGAGGCTCGCCCGATGCGCGCTGGATTGGGCTCGCGCTCCCGCGATTCCTCGCGCGCATGCCCTACGGAGGCGCGACCTGCGCCATCGAGAGTTTTCCCTTCGAGGAAATCCCGGGCCTTCCCGAGCACAGCAACTTTCTGTGGGCCAATCCGGCATTTGCGTGCGCGTGGCTGCTGGGCCGCGCCTTTAACGAGTACGGATGGAGGTTCCGTCCGGGAGTCGTGCGTCAGATCGGGGGGTTGCCCTACTATTCCTACCAAGCCGAAGGAGAAATGCGGTCCCAACCTTGCGCGGAAGTTCTGCTGACCGATCACCAGATCGAATTTATTCAAGAGCAGGGCGTGATGGCGCTGGCATCGATGAAAAACCGGGATGTGGTGATGCTGATGCGATTTCAATCCATCGCCGAACCCCTGGCCGCGCTCGCCGGACGTTGGCCGCGATCAGTTGATCTCGACGATCGGTGAGCCCTGGATGGAGATTCCCGACGGGCCCATGGTGATGGTGTTCGCGCCGCACGTAAGGGTGATCTGCGCGTTGGCGGTGATGCTGATCGACCCAGACACCGTGATCGATTGATTGCCGCTTATCGTGACGGTTTGATTGCCGCTAACGGTAAGCTGATCGTTGCTGCTGATGGTCCACTGGCGGTTGCTGCCGATGCTTCCGGTTTCGTTATTCCCAACCTGTTCCGTCCGGTCATTGGAGATCGTGACGGTCTCATCGTGCTGCACGGTGCGGCTCTGATCATGCTCCACTATAATATTTAGATCTTTCTCGGCTTGCAGGAAGATCTCTTCGCTGCCCATCTTATCCTCAAAGCGCAACTCATTGAAATTGGCGGTCCCGCCGTTTTTCGAACTCCGGCTCAGGAACCCGCTCTGCGTGGAGTTGTCAGGGAGCGTGTAGGGCACTCCTTGCTGTTCGTTGTACACGCGTCCGACAATCAAGGGCCGATCCGGATCGCCTTCGAGGAAATCGACGACCACCTCCTGTCCGATGCGCGGAATCCAGATCCCGCCCCAGTTCTTGCCGGCCCAAGGCTGCGAGACGCGGATCCAGCACGAGCTCTTTTCATTCTTCTGGCCTAAACGGTCCCAGAAAAACTGCACTTTCACGCGGCCGTATTGATCCGTATAAATCTCTTCGCCCGACGGCCCAACGACAACCGCCGTCTGGGTTCCGTGCACGATGGAACTCGGCGTAATCCGAGGGGGGCGAAACTGGACCGAGGCGGGGAAGCATTCGAAACTGTTCCGGTAGCTGGCCGGCTCGGTCTCGCCTGCGTATAACCCGCCCTGGTGGCCCTTGTGAGTCACCGATTGTAAAACATAAGTTTGGTTCTGATCCTTCTGATCGTGATCCTGGAGCGTGAATTTGTACCCGGAAAGGAAGGACCGGCAATCGCCCTCCCCGCGAGCGGTATCAAAGCCAATCTCCTCTTCTTCCATGCGAAGCTTGGTGAGCGGCTCGCCGTCGCCTTTGCTGTCGTACTCGCCCGGATACTCAAAAAACTCGTAGTTCGTGTTTTTTTCGATCTGGAGCACGGTGGCTTCGTTGGTCAGCAGACTGGTGGTCGGCGTCTCGAAGTTGTAATCGGTCTGCGCCCACTTTCCGGACCGGTAATGATAATGGCGCTCCCAGAGCTGGACGGTATCCTCGTCGCGGGCATACGACCCCGTCGACGGCTCCATTCGCATGGTGGCCTGAAAGTCGCAATTCTGGTGCGCCGAATTCTTGTCGATCAGCACCATCGTGTGCTTCCCTTTTTCGTGCTTGAAGAAGTAATAAATCCCTTCTTGTTCCATCAGCCGTGAGATGAAATTGAAGGCCGTCTCGCGATATTGCACGCAGTACGTCCAGGGATTGTGAGTCCCGGAAAGCTGAGTCTGAAAATCAGTGAATCCCAAATCCTGAAAGATCTGCTCGATCACCTGCGGGACGCTCATCTCCTGAAAGATGCGGCAATTGGTGGTGCGCGTAAGAAACCACGTCCATGGGACGAGCGTGAGCTCGTACTCGTAAAAAGCGTGGTGCGGAGGACGCCTCGGCAGCTTCGTGAAATGCGACACGAACCCGTCGAAGTAGCGCTCGGTCTCCATGTCGGATTGGAGGATCGACAGAGTCGCGCGTTTTCCGACGATGTCCGTCGCATTGATTGTGGCGCTTTCGGATGCAAGGTCGACTCGATATTCGTAGAGGCGTGAAATCCCTTCGGAACCGTCGAAGCTTCGAGGGACCAGGACATCGTCGCCCAGCGTGGTGTAGATGCGGATCAATCGACCCGATTGTGTAAGGTCTCCCACGTGCGTATCCTAAGCGTACACGAACTGACCGTTCTCGCCGATCGACACCTGGATCGATGCCAGCCTCTGGCCCTCCGCCAGGCCCGCCAGAATGCGGCGCGAAATGTCGGGCAGAAGGGTGTTGGTCAGAATATTATCGACGTTGCGCGCCCCGCTCTCCACCTCGGTGCAGCGGTTGGCCACTTCGGCGATCAGCGACTCGTCGTGCACCAGTTCGATCCTGTGATTTTCCTGGAGCCGGCGCTTGATTTTTCCGAGCTTCAGGCGAATGATCTGCTTCAGCACTTCGTCGCGAACCGGGTAATACGGGATAATCACCATGCGCCCGAGAAACGCTGGTTTGAATATTTTGTTCAGCTCCGGCTTGATGGCTCTGACCAAGCCTTCCGGACCAGGCGAGGTCTCCGGATCGGCGGTGAGCTTCGCGATTTGATCCGTGCAGGCATTGGTGGTGAGAAGAATGATCGTATTCTTAAAATTGATTTCGCGGCCTTCTCCGTCCTCCATCGTGCCTTTGTCGAATACCTGATAGAACAACTCGAGGACGTCGGGATGCGCTTTTTCCACCTCGTCCAGCAGCACCACCGAATACGGCCGCCGGCGGACCGCTTCCGTGAGCACGCCGCCTTCGCCGTAGCCGACATAGCCGGGAGGCGATCCCTTCAACGTCGAAACCGTATGTGCTTCCTGAAACTCCGACATATTGATCGTGATCACGTTGCGCTCGCCGCCGTAGAGCAGATCGGCCAGCGAGAGAGCCGTCTCGGTTTTTCCGACTCCGCTGGGCCCCACCAGCATGAACACGCCGATGGGCTTGCCGGGATCGTCAAGACTGCTGCGCGAGGTCCGGACCCGCTCGGCGATGAGTTGCAGCGCGTAATTCTGCCCGATCAGCCGCCGGCCCAGATGGGTTTCGAGTTCGAGCACCATGGCGATTTCGTCCTTGAGCAGCCGTCCCACCGGGATCCCGGTCCAACCCGAAATCACTTCCCCGATAATCTGAGCATCGACACACACGCGCATCAGCGGATTTTCGCCCTGGATCCGGTCGAGTTCACTTTGAAGGCTCGCCATTTCCTCGCGCGCCGGGGTGGCTTCGGCCGAGCCGGAGGGCGACTGCGCGGCGGCCGCTCCGGCGGCCAGAGCGGTTGCTTCGAGCTTGGTTCGAAGCTCGCGAATCTTCACCACCAGGGCGTGGATCGCTTTCCACTTCTCCTGCAGCGACGCGAGCTGCGCCTGCACTTCCGCTTTACGCTTGGCGATCTCAGCCAGACGTTCCGCATGATCCGCGCCGGCGGCCGCCTCTCGCGTGAGCACCCGCTCCTGGACCTCGAGCGAGTCGAGGTGGCGCGTCGCGTCTTCGATCGGCGCCGGCGTCGCCTCCTGGCTCAAGGAAAGGCGGGCGCAAGCGGTGTCGAGCACGCTCACGGCCTTGTCCGGAAGCTGGCGCTCCGCCAGATAGCGATTGGAAAGATGCACCGCGGCGGAGACGGCTTCGTCCAGAATGCGGACGTTGTGATGCTTTTCGAGCGCTGCGGTGATGCCGCGCAGCATCACGACGCACTGGGGCTCGTCCGGTTCCTCGACCTTAACCACCTGGAAACGGCGCGTCAGCGCGGGATCCTTCTCGAAGTATTTCTTGTACTCCGACCAGGTGGTCGCGGCGATGGTGCGCAGTTCGCCGCGCGCCAGAGCCGGCTTCAACAGGTTGGCGGCATCGCCCTGCCCGGCTTGCCCGCCCGCGCCGATCATGGTGTGCGCCTCGTCGATAAAAAGAATAATCGGCGTAGGCGACGACTTCACTTCCTCAATGAGGCCTTTGAGGCGGTTCTCGAATTCGCCTTTGATCCCCGCGCCGGCCTGGAGCAGAGCGAGGTCGAGCGTGCGCACGCTGACGTTCTTCAATGGCGGCGGAACATCGCCGAGCGCAACGCGCAGCGCGAAACCTTCGACCACAGCGGTTTTGCCGACGCCCGCTTCGCCCGTCAGGATGGGGTTATTCTGCCGGCGCCGCAGGAGGATATCGACCAGTTGGCGGATCTCGAAGTCGCGGCCCAGAACCGGATCGATTTTACCCTGCTTGGCGCGATCCGTCAGATTGACCGTGAACTGATCGAGGTTTTGCGTCTTGCCGCCCGCCTTAGGTGCGCCGGGCGCGGCGCCGGCGTCTTCCGCCGAAGTTGTTTCCTCGTGCGACCCGGCGGTGATATTCGCGAATTCCTTCTCCAGCGCCGCGGCGTCGATCTTCTGCAACTCCCGGCTGGTCTCGTGGATTTGCCGCGCCAGCTCATCGTTTCCGGCCAATGCGAGGATGGTGTGACCGGTGCGGATTCGCGCGGCTCCCAAGCTGAGCGAGCCCACGGTCCAGGCCTCGGTGAGCATCTTCACCAGGGACGGGCTGAGCGACGGCGTGCGCGCATTGCCGGCCTTGAGCCGGTCGAGGCTGCGGTTCAAATCGGCGGACAAGCGGCTGCGATCGACTTCGAAGCGGCGCAGAATGGGCAGAAAATCGCCGTCCGGAACATCCAGCAGCTTCAGCAGGTAATGCTCGATCTCGATCGAGTAGTGAGTTCGGGAAAGGCACAGGCCCGCGGCGGCTTCCACGCTATTGCGCGTAACGTCGTCGAGCTTGCCGATCAAAGACTTCAGATTGATGGCCATTGGTTTCCTCCTGTTGCGGTCAAAGCGGCAGAATCGTTTCGCCCGGATCCCGGTCCATGGGCTGGGTCCGAGCCCAGGTGATCCATCCCAGGCGGGGGCCCGCCTCCCCTTCCGCGCCTAGCTCGCAGACCGGAACATCTCTTCGGTCAAGAATCAGTTGCACTTCGAAATCGATCTCGCCGCCCGCGCAAAATTCCGCCAGCGCGCGCAACGGGGCATACGCCGAACCGCTGGGCAAGAAGTCCAGATAACGCTCCATCCGCAGCGGCCCGATCCGCACCCGCACGCGCCCCTGCGTGTCCCAGATTTCGTCGCCGACAACGGCGCCGACACCGAGCTGCTCGGACACGTCCGTGCCGTCCTGCATGCAAAACTGGGTTGCTTCATCGAGCTTATACCACGAGCCGACGAACTGCTCAACCTCCGCCGGCACGTCGAAGTAATCGGCCAGCAGATTCTCCAGATTCCCGGCGCAGCGCGGTTGCTGCGAGAGCAGTCCCGAATAAAAGATCAGCGCATTGTCGGTGATCTTCTGCCGGTTCTGCAGTCCGGGCGTGCCGAGTCCGATGAAATCCAGAAGCCGGCGGCCCACCTGGTCCAGATCGCCGCGCTCATAGGCGACCGGGAACCGGTATTTCTCCCACGCCCGGTAAAACAGCGAAATCATCCGGTGGTTGAAGATGTTGAGAAAATCGATCAGGGCGGGATCCCGCAGCCGCGCGCGCTCGGCGATCAGCTCGGTGTAGTACAGCGGGAGAACTCCCAGCGGCCCGAACAGACCCATGAAATTGACTTCCATGTCGGCGCGCTCGCCATCGGCATCGTGCAACGACTGAATTTCGCTGGCCGGAAACACCGTGGACGCATGCGCGCGAAACCTCATGGCTTCCGCCGCAGGGACCGAAAAATATCCCACCGGTTCGCGCTCCGGGTGCAGGCGCTCCAGCACCCGCACCGCCTGGAAAAACTCGAAATTCCAGGGCGTGGAGCGCAGCATCGCCGCCAGCTCCGAATAATTTACAACAGAATTTTCCGGCCCGCACGCGGTTGCCATTCCCGGAGCACCTCCTTTCGCTGCGGCGTTCGCACCACCAACTGGCTGAAGCTGTTCATGGAAACGTATAGGCCCAGAAAATATTCCAGAACCGAGGCAAACAGATACACGCCTCCGCCCACGAACTGGTCCTCATCGATCTCTATCTCGACGCGCATTCCGCGCACGAACGACACGCTTAATTCGGACACCACGCGCGCGAAGTGCCGCCGGCTCTTCACCGCAAGAATACCGTCGATCTGCCGCTCCAGATACGGCGATCCCGAGTAATTATACAGCCGCAGGATCTCCTGCAGCGCTTCCCGGCCTTCTTCGACCAGGGACAGATAGTTCAGCGAGAAATGCGAGATCTTGCGCCACAGCAGACTGCGATCGAAGGCCGGGCGCAGCGAAGGCGTGGGCTTGCGGAGGGACACGATGCGCTTGATCATCGACGATCCCTCCAGCTCGAAATCGCCGCGCTCATCGCCGAACGGCAACTGCGAGGGCAAATCGCGATTGGTGCAGGTGCATTTCACGCTCAATGCGTCCGAGTCCGGGCGCACGTGGCGTCCCGACAAATCCATAAGACTGATCATGACCTCGCTGCCACCGTCGCCCTTTTTGGTGGCGGCATGCCGCGTCGAGTGCCAGAAAGTGTGCCCCGCCTCCTGCGGACGCAGGTGGCGCAGCGAATAAAACGGCTCGTAATCGGTGATCTCGCGGGTATTCGGATTGGAGCTGAAGACCCTGTCGATCGAAAACACCTCCAGGCTTCCGCGGCGCCGCAGGTCCGGGACTACAGGATATTCGTAGCGGGTCTGGTCCAGCAGCACCGGCTCCGCGGTCTGCGGAAAAAGATTCACGATCGGCGAGCAGTTCAACCGGAAGGTCTTGGCTTTGACGCCCAGCTCGAGCTGCTGATACCGGTCGTTGCGTTCGAAAGGCGAGATCAGAAACAGAAGCTCCACTTCGGATTCGAACGCCGCCAGCGGCTCCAGTCCGCTGAGCTCGATGAAAAAGAACCGCTCCGGCAGCGCGAAATATTCCTGCAGCAGCCGGTATCCGGAAAACGACCGCCGCGGTGACGGCAGCAGCGCCTCTTCCTCGCGGAATCCCACCGGCTGAAGCGCGCTGGCCGGCAAGTGCACGGGCGGGATGCCCGAATGTGGCCTGGGATCGCGGAGAATGATCCGGGTACAGTTGTTGAACAGCAGCTCGTAAAGGGTGTGCACCAGAGTGCTTTCGCCGTTCAGATAAAATCGCAGGCTCGAAAGCGGCAGCGCCTTGAACTGGACGTCCGGCAAACAGGATAGCTTCAGCCGGCACACCGCGACGGCATCCGGGGCATGCACTTCCGGACGAAGCTGGTCGGGCGGGCGCCATTGCGCTTCGGAGACCGTGAGCGGCCACATGGTCAGCTCGTGCGAGGTTCGAAACTTGCACGGAATCCCGGCCACCGGCCGCGAATACAGCATCGAACCCGCTTCGACCTTGAATCCGGTGGTCATCTTGCCTTCGTTGGGATCGAGATGAAACTCGGCAACGCTCATCGACGGAATCGGCCGGATGTAGTGCGGATACAGAATGCTCAACAGCGATTCGGAGATTTCCGGATAATCGTCATCGATGCGCAGGTGCACGCGCGCGGCAAGGAACGCGAACCCTTCCAGCAGGCGCTCGACATGCGGATCTTCGCAGCGGTCGGCCTCCAGCACCAGGCGGCTCGCGACCTTGGGATACTTTTCGGCGAAATCGGCGCCGAACTGACGCAGAAATGTCAGCTCGCGTTCGTAGTAGGCGAGCAGTTCATCTCGCACCCGCGTCTCCCTTTACCTCGTAGGTACCGACCACTGTTTCTAGCACTGTATCAAATGTGACGTACTCCGGCGCGGGGTCGATTCTCAAGAGGCCTTCGATCACGAAGTGCAGCATGTGGGTCTTGCCTTCCCCGGTCTGAACGAACTTGACTTTCGGGTTGGCCAGCCGGGGCTCGAAATTCAGCAGCGCTGTCTCCATGAGGCGTGCCAGCCTTTTTTGGTCGTCCAGCGAAGATACGCTCATGGAAGTGATGTCGGGGAGGCCGTACGTATACAAGGAATGCGTCAATTCCGTGGCGCCTTCCGGCGGCGCATCCAGGAGCTGTCGCGTGTTCAGCAGCCATTCGAGATCGCGCCGGAGCGCCGCCTTCAAGGTGCGCATGGACTGAAGACGCGTCGGCGCGGCTTCGGTCCGCACCTTGGGGTCTTGATCGATCAACCGATCGAACACCGAAATCGATACCGGACTGTCCGCGGGCTTGCGGGCCATCCGCTACTCCAGACAGCTGAGCGCCTGAGCGACGTCCAGCTTGCAGATCCGCATGTGCAGCTCCTCCATTTGCCCCGTATCCACCTGGAGCTTGGCCATGCATTTGTATTGCAGCGCCAGCGGCCGGGCGACCAGACTGGGGGCCTCCCATTCTTCCAGTTTTCGATCCAGGAGTTCCTTCGTCAATTCCTTGAGGATGGGATAAGCCACCGCGTGTTTCCCGATGGCCATGAGCAGTTGCGCCAGCTCCACTTTATTGATGAACCGGCTCCGGCCCGAATCGCTCTGTGCCCGCTCGCGGCTCAACATTTCGATGGCTTCGCCCGTATTTCCGGCGTTGGCGGCCGCCAAAGCCCGCTCGTAGACTCCCGGGCCATCGCTGTTGTTCCCGTTGAGCAGCGGCTCCAGCAAGCGCTCGGAGTTCAGCACGTGGGTCCGAAGCCACTTCTGCGTCTCGAGATTGGCGGTCGGCGTATCGTCCATAAGGAACATCTCCGGGAGCTGGGGATAATCGAGCAGAAGCGCGCGGAGTTCCGACCTGAGCGCGCGCGCCAGGGGCTGATAGGCTTCGCCGAGCTCTTCGCAGGCGCGGATCGCATAGCGCTGCATATCCAGCCATCCGCGCCCGCAAGCCATGGAGGAGCCCCGCTCGCAGGCTTCCAGCAGCTCTGGCCATTTTCCTTCAAGCGCGAGGCTCTTAATCTGGGTTCTGAGATCGGCTGGCGCGGCAACCAGAGTTTTCGGGTCGGGCTTCAATCCCGCCGCGCGAAGCTCCCCCCAGCGCAGCCCGCGGGCAGCCAGATAGCCTGCCGGATTCAGCGGTTCCTTGCCCCGCAGGAACTGCACGCCGGCTACGACGTGGGCCACGGCGTCGTCGCGATTGCGGATCTCTCCGAGTCCCGAGGGAGCGGCCGCTGCGTCCGCCGTCTCCACGATCTCGGAGGACTCCGCGGCGCCGGCCTCCGGCTCTGCATCGGGCTCCAGCTCCCGCTTTTTCTTTAGAATAATCCCGACCGTGGTTGAGACCTCGGTAAGCCCCGTCCGCAAATTTCGGAAGCTCGGCGCCGCGTCTCCGAATTTCTCGTTCGCCAGCGTCTCCAGCGCTTTCAAGCTTTGAAGGGAGTTCGAAATATCCTTGTGGAGCTGGGCGTAAAACGCTTTGGGTGTCTGATCAATCGAACTATCGGCCAGTTCGGGCGCGAGTTTGCCTTCCTTGAGCGCCTGATCCCGCTCCTTTTGTTTGCCCTCGCTCGCGCCGGCTTCATCCTGGGTGGGAATCTTCCGCGATTCCGAGTATCGCAGCCAATTCAGTTTGTCCGCCGCGATCGGCATGGTCTTTACGGCCAGGGCGGGCGACGACCCTTTGGCGGGCTCGAGATAATTCCCTAACCATTCCAGCGGCGAGGCGCGGAACTCGGCATCGCCGTCCTCCAGTTCCGGATAGAGCGTGTCCCAGAACTTCTCGATCAAACCGCGGATAAGATTGATGCCGTCATTCAACCCCGCGAAACTCTGCTTATTCAAGAGCGCTTCGGCCAGCCAGCACGCCAAAAACAGATCTTTGGTCTGGGTAGCCAGCGCGTTGCTGGTCAGGCGGAGCACCGCGTCGTAATCCGCCAGCTTGATCTCGTGTTCCCACAGACCCTGCGGACCGACGTCATCTTGCCGACGAGCTTCGCGCACCTCTTCAAAGAGTGCGGTGGAGTACAGGTTTACGCCGCTCGGGTTATCTCCGGGAATGGGGAGGAGAAGTTCGTCGGCGACGGGCATGGCCTATTGCGAAGCGCCGTCCGCTGCTTGAATTTCGAGCGTACGCACTTCCAGCAGCGGGACTTCCTCGCCATCCACCAGCAGAACCTTCCGGCCCAGTGGAAACTCAAGACCGCTCTCGTCGCGAAACCACTCGGTAACCCGCCCCAGGCGGATATCCGGGTCGTCGCTTGCGACCGAGCCCGGAGCCAGGGCCGGGAGCAATACGTCGCCGAGGTCCTGCCCCTTGAATGACGGACCCGTGCGCAGCCGGCCCGTCGCCCACAGCATATCGCGCAGCCGCTTGGGAGCCTCTATGTTCAGGTAGGCGATATGCTCGAAGCCGATCCACAGATAATCTCCAGCCGCGAACACTTCCAGCCGGGCGCCCAAGCGCGGATCGGCGTCGCAAATCGATTGGAACGGTTTGCCGTTCAGCAATCCGCCCACTTTGGGCGCGTCGAGCACCGGAGGCGTCAGCTTGCCTTCCTGAACCATATTCTGCCGGGTGCGCTCCGCGTTGAGGGCGCCCCGGTACAGCAGGCTCGCCAGCATCGCGTCCTTGTTCTGATCCCCCAGCAGGTCGAGTTGCTTCTCCGCGCGCTCAAACTCACCGGCGAAGCACAGCAATTCGAACAGGAAGGTCCGCTGCGGCGCGTCGGTAGGATTGTTGCGCAACTCTTGATTGAGGGCTTGAATCGCCTCATCCAGCTTGCCGGCCTGATAGAGTTCTTTGGGAGTCATCGCGCTGCGCTCATTTGGCCAAACCGAAAGGCAGATGGGGCTGGCGTCGCCAGCCCCGTCCCGTCCATTCGTGCGGCTATCACAGCTTGGCGTTCTGCAGCATGTCCCAGCCGAACGGTATCGGCGTTCCCGCTCCGCCCGTCGCTAGCTGCGGCGTGTACGTGAACTGGATCGTCGCCACGCTGAAGGTAACGCTCTCGGAGGGCTTGCCGCCGCCGGAGGAGCCTCCCCAACTGACGCTGTCGATAAAAACCTGGGTGAAATCGATCACCAGAAATTCAACCGGCGCGTCGCCGCCCGCTTCGAGCACTTTCAGTTGCGCCTTGGGGAAGTGCTTGCCGGCAGCGCAATTCAGAAACAACGGAGGCGTTGCGGTATCGATACTCTTCTGAATCGATATCGAAGACAGGTCCACTTTCCCCGCGCCGGAGCCGGTGCCCGTGCCTACCGTGGTCGGGTTCGACGCTCCTAGGCTATAGCTATAGACGTCGATCCAGTTGGTAAAGCCCTTTGCCTGACACTCTCCGTTGACTCCTTGAATAGTCAGATACATTGCTACGGCCATGCTTGGTTTTCTCCTCTGATGTATGTTTTTGGCGCCCGCGCCCCTCCAGGAGCGCGGGCGGTTAGTCGTGCGCTACTTCGCGGCCTGCGGCAAATCCGCGACCAGCCGCAAGGATACAGACAATTCATCCAGTTGGAAATGCGGCCGCAGGAAAGCCACCGCGCGGTAAACGCCCGGCTTGCCCGGCACATCCACGACGTCTACCCGGGCGTCGCGCAGGGGACGCTGGGCCTTGATGGTCGCGGAAACGTCATCGCTGCCGGCCACGTATTTCATGATCCAGCGGTTCAGGAAAGACTCGCATTCGCTGCGCGACATGAAGCTGCCGATCTTGTCGCGCATCATCGACTTCAGGTAATGCGCAAAGCGGGAGACCGCGAAGATGTAAGGCAATTGCGTCGAGAGCCGCGCGTTCGCATTGGCCGATTCCTGATCGTAGATGCGCGACTTCTGCGCCGATTGCACGCTGAAGAAAGCCGCGTAGTCGGTGCCTTTGCAGTGCACCAGCGGAACGAAACCGAGATCGGCCAGTTCCTTTTCGCGGCGGTCGGTGATGGCGATCTCGGTCGGGCACTTCAGCGCGATATCGCCGTCGTCGGTATGGAACGCATGCGTCGGCAAACCTTCCACCAGACCGCCGCCCTCCACGCCGCGTATGGCCGCACACCAGCCATACAGGGCGAAGGCATTCGTCAGCCTCGTCGCCAGCGCATATGCCGCGTTGCCCCACAGATATTTGGAATGATCCGAACCGTCCACTCCTTCTTCGTAGTTGAACGCCTCGATCGTCCGGGTGTCCTTGCCGTAAGGCACGCGCATCAGGATGTGCGGCACGCACATTCCCACGTAGCGCGAATCGTCGCTCATCCGGAACCCCTTCCACTTGGCGTATTCCGTGGTGTCGAAGACCTTGGCCAGATCCCGCGGCTGGCCCAGGTTGGTGAAGCTGTCCAGACTGAGCAGATTCGCGTTCGCCGCGGTCAGGAACGGCGCGTGCGCGGCTGCCGCCACATGCGACATATTGTCGAGCAGCTCCAGATCCTCAAAGCTCTTGCTGAATTCGTAGTCGCCCAGCAGCGCCGCGAACGGCTCGCCGCCAAACACACCGTACTCCTCTTCGTACACCTTCTTGAAAATCGCGCTCTGATCGAATTCCGCCGCGCGCTGCAAGTCCCGCCCCAGTTCCCGTTTGGAGACGTTCAGCACCCGGATTTTCAGCATCGGCGTACATTCGGAGTTCTTGATCAGGTACTGCAATCCGCGCCAGGATGCCTCCAGCTTTTGAAACTCGGCGTTATGCATCACCTCCGCGAGCTGAATCGAGATCAGATGATCCAGTTGCGCGATGCGCCCATTGATCATCGCTTCGGTGTCGCGCGAGACCGTCATCTCGCCCGCCAATACCTGGGACACGAACTCCCTTACCATGTCCCTGCCGCGCTCCTTCTGATCGGGCGCCGAGCCGCTGCTCGCGGTCTGCACGATTTGGTCCAGAAGACTGACTTCCGTCTCGACGGTCTGCGCCGCCTTCTCCGACGCTCCTGCCGCTGCCGCCTTTTTATCAGCCATAAACTAGGCCTCCTTCTTTGGCTCGAAACCCAACTCGCCCTTGAGTTTGTTCAGCTTGTCCGTGTTGGAAACCGCGTCCAACAAGAGCTCATCCAGCTTCTCGTTAGTTTGCAGGTTGCCGCGAAGATCGGAAAGCTTGGTCCGCAGGTCCAGAAGATCCTTGAGGGGCTTGACCTGCTTGGCGACATTGTCGGGCTCAAAATCGTCCATGCTCTTGAAGTTCAGGTCGACTTTGATCTGCCCGGCGCTGGAATCTTCGCTGAGCTTGTTTTCCACGCTGAACGCCAGGTGCGGTTTCATACTATCGAGCACCGCATCGAAATTGTCGGGGGTGATCTCGACAAAGCGGCGGTCCTTCAAGCGCGGCAAGGCCTCTTTCGGCTGACCGGTCAAGTCCGCCAGAACGCCCATAACAAACGGGATCTCTTTCAGTTCAATGGCGTTGCCTATCTCTACGTCATAGCTGATCTGAACTCGGGGCGGGCGTACACGCTCGAGTTTTTTCTGAGTGCTTTCTCGTGCCACGGGGACCTCCTTTGGTTAAACGTCCAGTGGATTATATCACAGGTCGCGGAAGGTTCAATCCAATCGCGGCCAACATTATTGCCCTAGACACAATCGCGGCCAACTTTCGGCGTGCTGGATCTCCCGGCGCTCATCTCTTCGAAGCTATACGCGTGGTTTCCCGGCGATGTGGATCAGCCTTTCGGGATTTATTTCCTCCAGGACTTAGCAGGTTGCGGAAAAAACCCGGCGCCCGTTCCGCTCCCCGCTCTGGTCGCGGCTCTGTAAGTGACTGTGTACAGGTAGCGCCGATTCTGAGCCGCGACCAAAGGAAGCGGTGTTTTCGAGTTTTTCCGCAACCTGTTAGAGGTGAGAGATAGCCGGTCTTGAAGCCGTGTTGGGGTGGGACCGCCGGCACCCGACCCAGCCGCATTTGGAGCGGAAATACCGGGGAGCTGTGATATTCTCACCATGATGAGCGAGGCCGCGACGCAAGGCTTCTGGCACGACATGTTGCCGAAACTGGGGACGGCGGAGGAGTATCTGGCCGTACGCCGCCTGTTTGAATCCTGCGGGTTCACCTATCCGGGCGTTTGCGCGCGGCTGGGAATCGAGCAGCTATACCAGTTCGAGGCGCCGCCGCCCGGCCTGGGCATCGGCGATCGGGTGACGACCCCGCTCGATGCCCTCATCCGCCTGTTCGCGTTCGGCCTGTATTTGGAGTGTGACGCCGCGGAAAAGCTTCTCACCCCGGAAGGAGTGGGTGCGCTAAAGGCGCTGAACCTGCTGGCGCCGGATCCGGACAGACCGGCGGCGGTGTTCGGCACGGTTGCCCTGGTGCCGGTTCCCGGCGCGCTGACCGCGAGCGACCGCGTCTGCTCCCCCGACGGCGCGGCGGCCGGCCGGGCGCCGGATGGCGTGTACCCTGCGTTTTTCGCCAATACGCTGGCGTTTGTGGACCGGCTGCCGGAAACCCCGTGTGAAACCATGCTGGAACTCGGCACCGGAACCGGCTTCGCGGCGATCCGTTCGGCGCGCTTCGCCGGCCATGTCTGGGCCACGGACGTAGCGCCCCGCAGCGCCAGGTTTGCGGCTTTCAACGTGGGGCTGGCGGGCCTCCAGAATGTCACCGTGCTGGAGGGCGATATGTACGCGCCGGTGGAAGGCTTGACCTTCGACCGGATCGCGATCCATCCGCCCTACATGCCCTCGCGGGACACCAAGTACATCTACCGGGACGGCGGTGCGGACGGCGAGCAGATTTTTCGTCGCGCGGTGGAAGGTTTGCCGCGCTTTCTTGGCCCCCACGGGCGATTCTACTCGGTGTTGATGGCCTCCGATCGCCGCGGAGAGACGCTGGAGCAGCGTATTCGCAAGTGGCTGGGGCCGGAGGAAGCGAGTTTCGACGTGGTAATTGTCACCGACCAGCACGAGGCGTTGCCCGACGCCCTCGCCAAGAACGAGCGCGACGCTCCGTTTTTACGCTCGCTCTGGGAGCAGAACCAGACGGAATCGCTGTTTTACGGGTCGGTGTTGATCGCGCGCCACGCCGGTGAGCGGGCACGGATCAATGCGCGGGCGCAATCCGGCGAGGGCTTCCACTGGCGGCATCTCGATGGACTGCTGGACTGGGAGATTCGGGTGCGGGAACCAGGAGCCGAACAGATGCTGCTGGAATGCCGTCCGAAAATTGCGCCGAGTTGCGAATTGCAGGTGCTTTACCGCTTGGCGGAGGGCCGGTTGACTCCTTATGAGGCCCAGTTTCACGTGACCGGACCGCTGCGCACGCGCTTCAAGAGCCCGCTCTGGCTGGTGGAGGCGATCTTCGGGTGCGACGGCAAGTCGAGCTGGGGCGACCGCTACGCGGCTTTGGTTGCAGAGGGCAAAATTCCACCGCAGGCTCCCGCCCCGGAATTCGCGCGAATGCTGATCGCGCTGGTTTCCGGCGGAGCGCTGGTACTGGAGTAAGAGCGCAGCGTCGCCTCACCCAAAACGCAAAACGATACAGGAAGCGGATGCGTGGAAGAAGATGGTCGCGGGGAAGTACCGGGCTATGCTGAATCTCCGCCCCGACGCGCGGCAGCAGATCGACACGACCGATCCGGGCTGGGCACAGTACTAACCCAACTCGCCGCCCGCGCCTCCTGGTGCCGCTGGTTTCCGGCGGAGTGCTGTTACTGCAGTAAGAGAGTGCAGTAGAGTTGCATATAAAAGGCTCGTTGCAATTCAGGCAATTGCTGTATACTACGCCCAGATCCGAAGTCGGGGTGGAAATGAAGACTGGATCTCAGATGGTCTCTCGATGCTAGCGAGAATGAGTTAGGAGGAAAGAACTCGCATGAAATTCAAAAGCCCGAAGGCGAATGATACATTTACCATCACCTCCGCGCCGGTTTGGCCGAGCGTCCCGTTCGAAACCGACGCCACCGGAGCGCACACCTGGACGTGGACGATTCAGTGGGGTTCGTTTAGGAAGTCCGGTACGGAGAAAACTTCCGCCAACACTTGGGACGCACAAACTGTTATCGCCAACTCCGGCGGAACGCTGACGGTCAGCGTTACGGCAGGAAAGGACACTGCCTCGATCACGGTCAATGTCAAGGGCACCAACCCCAGCGCTGCCGAGGTGACAGCGTATCTTGCCACGCAGCAGGGCGCGGCGGGCTTCGACAAGCTCCTCGATCATGAATCTCATTGCAGGAACTTCAACGCGCAGGGCATGCCAGTGAAGTCTTTCGATAACGGCTACGGCATGTGCCAGTTGACGACTCCGCCTCCGACCGCCGACCAGGTATGGAACTGGAAGCTGAACGTCAATGGCGGTCTGGCTCTGTTTTCAGGAAAGCGCGGCGACGCCATTAAGTACCTGTCTCAAAGCGGTCGAACGTATACTGACGATCAGCTCAACCACGAGGCGGTTTGCCGTTGGAACGGCGGCTCATATCATGTATGGGATGATAAGTCCAAGGCGTGGGCGCGCCCTTCAAACATACTGTGCGATTCCGCAACCGGCAACATCGGCTGGAACATGGACGACGCTGAGAACAAGGGCAAAACCGAGGCTGAACTCCACAAGCGCGATAGTGGCACGTATTCCAAGCCTCCCCAGTCGGGAGCGCACTGGAAATATTCGGGTGTCTGTTATGCGGATGCGATTCTGGGTTAGTGCTCTGGCGGCCGCCGGGTTGTTTGCCGTGGCGCCCCAGCGTGAACTTGCGCTCCCCTCCGGCGGCTCAGTCAGCTACTCGGCCGCCGGGTCGAAGACGCGGTTTGAGATTCGAACCAAGAACGGGCGTCGCTATGAGGTGAACGTCGAGCGCGATTCCATGGTATCGCCCAAGGCGCAGCCGTCTACGGCCCAGTTGGTGGGGGAGGTTGCAGGCAAGGCGCTGATCCTGACCGACACGTACCCTTCGGTCCCCCTCGGGCTGTCCTATTGCCAGGCCGGCGAGGAACGATTTCTGCGCGTCATTACGCTCGCGGACGGGCGGGCCCGCGAAGAGTTGCGCCTGAAGCTCGCGAGCTGCCGCGATGGCATCGAGCTCACCGATCCCGGGTTGGAATGGGACGGCGACTCCAGAACTTTACGAGTGCACTGGCTGCTGGGGCCAACCAACAAGGGTAAGCCCGAGGAGCGTACGATCCATATCGGAGCCGACGGCAAGCCCGCCTGACTGCCGCGGCGCCCGCAGACAAATGCAAGCCGAAGACCGCCTTCAAATCGCGGGTAGTGCATACGTGTTGCCTCCTCGCGCGAAATCACTTCTGTTTGGACCAGAGCCTTTCGCGAGATTTGGAAGGTAGACTTGTTCAGTCCCGCCGCGTTTGTGGGACAACGGGCTGGCTTTCCCTACCCGAGCGTAGACGGCGCCTTTTATCCCCTGCGGGTTCCGACCCAAGTAATCCGAAGAAGGTCGAGAACTGGTCGCAGACCCAGCTTGCAGACCGGCGCGAGCAGAGGGGAGCGGTTGTATACTTACTCGCTAAGGAGAGCCACAAAGCAAATCCCGGATCAGCAAAGAGGAACCATGCCAACCGCATCAATACTTGACACACTGACCGTAAACAAAACCGCGGGTCACTTTGAGGACCGTTTCACCAAGGTTCACGTATTTGAGATTTTTGGAGGACCGAACAATTTCGCCGCCCTGGCTTATGTGCCGCCTCAACCTGGACCTTGATGGCGCTTCGAACAGCTACGGATATGACAATCCCAATTCAGCCCTACAGAAGAATCTCAAGCCGCTCGAAAGCTGGCACACCGGCTGGAAGGGCGTTTCCACCGCGACCTCACAGAAGGTGGGGCTGGGAAATGCTTGCGGCGATCCCGGCGACGGTACGAAAGGCTGGAAAAACTTTCTGGCCGGGAACCGCAATTTTTATTGGGCTGGCATCAAAGCTGTCACCAAACAGCAAGCTCACGGCCTGTTGATTGACGATCGGGCTGA
>CAWISY010000231.1:0-121130 GCA_963838455.1 Bryobacterales bacterium | reverse complement strand
GCTAGCTTAAGCAACAGCCCGCAAAACGGCCAAACCAAAAGCCGGTCCAGCCGAGCTCGCGCTCAGCGGACCGTCCCCACGCCTTTGCGGGCTAGTTATACGCTGACCACCGGGCACGGCGCTTGCCGGATGATCCCGTAGGCATGGGTGCGCAAGCGGCCGAAGGTCTCGTGCAGCAGGCCGCGCCCGATGACGACCAAATCCGAAGCGTGCCGCCCGGCCTCGTCGCGAACGGCTGCGGGAATATTGCCCAAGGTCACGCATAGAGGAGCGTTGACCCCGGTTTCCCGTTGCATCGTTGTAATCCGCTCCCGAGCCTGTTTCACGGCATCGGCGGCAAGCTCGCGGTCGAGCTGCTGCTCCGGCCAGCCCTCCAGCGTCGGCACCACGGTCACCAGCCGCAAGGCGGCTCCGGTTTGTTTCGAAAAGTCCGCGGCCCACTCCATGATCGGGGCGCTGGCCGGGGTTCCATCCACCGCGCACAAGATATTGCGCGTCGTCACGTGCTCTTTTTCCGGCGCACCCTCGATGTGCGCCCCGGTCCACACCGGGCACTGCGAATCGTGCAGCACCTTGGCGGTCACCGATCCCAGCAGCAGGCTGCGAAACGGCCCGTAGCCGTGCGTCGGCATCGTGATCAGGTCGGCGCCCTGAGTGTGGGCCCAGCGCGTGATCACTTCCGCCGGGTCGCCCACGTCGGCGACGCGCTCCACCGGCAATCCCTCAAACTCCTTCACCAGGACTTTTCCAAGGCGCGATTCGAGATCGGCGCGCAGCTCGTCCGGATCGATATAGACCGGCGTGCCGGCGTCGCCCATCGCGGCGTACCACAGCGGAGGAGCCACGCTCATCAGGGTGATGTGCGCTCCGAAACGGCGGGCCAGCGCTGCGACGAAAGGCGCCGCGCCGCAAGTGCGCTCCGAAAAATCGACGGGGAAGAGAATTTCTTTGATGGTGAGCATGACCACGTCCTCCGATGACTTGTGACGCACGCTGATGTCCACCACAGGCTTGCTGAATCCAGGGGGGATTGCCCTGGGATTGCCCGAAGTCCTGCGCTAAAGCGCGCAACCGCTCCGGCTCATCGAGCGAAAACTCGCGGAAACAGTCGAGATCCGCGTTGGTCATCGGGATGCGAGTTGACGTTATACGGGAGGCACAATATGAAAGCGGCAACTTGGGGTGCGGTTCTGGCCTGCGGTGTATTGCTGGCGGGCTGGCATGGCGCCACAGAGGAGCATCTAGCGGCGCAGCCACCGACCCTAGCGGCGCAGCCACCGACAATGGAGCAGACCCGGGTCATCAACTCCCTGGACGGCGCCACGCTGTACGGCGCGTATTGCGCGGTCTGCCACGGACCCGCTGCCAAGGGCGACGGTCCCATGTCCAAAATGCTGGTGGTGAAAACTCCGGACCTCACCCGCATCGCCGAGCGCCATGGCGGCAAGTTCCCGCGCGCTCAGATGGACGGAATCATCTCCGGCGAGACCCCTTCTCTGGGAGGCCATGGAACGCGCGAAATGCCGATCTGGGGACCCATCTTCTCCCAGGTTTCCTGGGACATGGACCTGGGCCGCGTCCGCACCGACAACCTGGCGCGTTACCTGGAGACCTTGCAGACAAACTTGCCGAAGGAGAAGTAGCGCCGGGCGGGTTCATTTACACTGAGCCGTGCGGCCGTGGATGTGGCAGTTGAGCAGTTCCTTGCTCCGCGGATTGCGCAGGCTCAGCGTCCAGCCGTCCGAGGTCTTGGTCAGCAGACTGTAGCCGAACTCATCGGAGTCTTCGCTCTGTTCCACCATGATGCCGTAGATATCGGCGCCGTTAACCTGGTGCGGGACTCCCTTGTCGAGCTTGGTGCCGGCGTCGCCGGCGACAATCTGGAGCGGCCGCTGCGCGCCGTAAGCCAGCAGTTCGAACACGTGGGTGTGCCCGGAAAGCAGCATGTCGATTCCCCGGGGCGAAGCTTGGTCCCAGGCGCGCTGCAGCGCCTCAGTTTCTGCCAGCGGAGCCGCTCCATTCTTACCCGGCCTCACCGCAAAGAAGGGGTGATGATCCACCAGCCACGCGTTCTGCGCGTGAAGCGACTCGAGTTCTGAGGCGTAGATCTTCACCTGCTCCGGATCGGTGGCGGCCTTGACTGCCGAGGAGTCGAATTCGATCAACTGAAATCCGCCCATTTGAATCGAGACCGGAGGCGGCATCGGCTGGCACGCGCCTGGTTGCCAGGGCCGCGAATCGAGATAGTAGAACCAGCCGCGCCAAGCGCGAGTGCAATCTTCATGGTTGCCGCGCGACAGCGCCCAGGGAGCGGCCGCCAGCAACTTGGCCGCAGGCTTGAAAAAATCCTCGTTCCAGGTTTCCCAGTTATCCCCGTGGGGGCTGTTTCCGCATTTCTTGACTTCCTTCGCCGGGCAAGGATCTTCGCGATACAGATAGTCGCCCACGTGGATCACCAACTGCGGCTGCGCGGACGCGGCGGCCTTTGAAACCGCGTCAAAGGGCCACTCCGAATTGCAGTTCTGAATCTCTTCGCCCTTGATGCGGCAGCCGGTGTCGCCGATCACGGCGATGCGCGAGGGCTCGCCGTGCGGCAGCGCGAGTGCCTGTCCCTTCACACGCGCCGCCTGCGTTCCCGCGGGGATTAGAGCCTCGCATACCGGACGAAATCCCTGCGGAACAGGGATCCGCGGCGTCATCGGCAGACTGGTTCGGCCGGCGTCTACGCTGGGGCAATCCGACACCGTGTTCACGACCACGCGCGCGATGGCTTGCCCGCCTTCGCCCAGTTCCACCCACGCCGCCGATAGCATCTGCGCCTTGAGCCCCGGTGTGGTGAGCAGCACAGGCACAGCGAGGGCGAGAATTAGTCTCCGCATATTGCTACGCTGTCCATCTTGCTACTCTATCAAGGACCCGTTGCGGTACAATGAAAAAACCCCGATTCGAAGGGGACCAAGAAGTCACGATTCCAGAGTCAATCCGGATCGACGCGGCGAAGGGGACGGTTACTCGACCGTTCCCTTTTCCCTTTTCAGGGAGCCGGTTTTCGCGCGAGGCGGACTCGCCTGCCGTTCGGTCTGTGGCACACTGGACTCTGTGCATACTCGCCGTTTAGCGACCTTTCTGCTAGGAGCATGGCTGGGCGGATGCCTCATGATCCTTGTCCTGCAAGTCGCAAATCTGCGTTTTACCAACTCGCTTTTGTCGACCCCCTCTGATCAGGCGGCGGCATTCGTGAAGAAGACCGGGTCGCAGCAGGACTACGCCCTCATGATGCGGTACCAGGCTGCCGAACAAAACCGGCGTTACGCCGACGTCTGGGAGGATGTCCAGTTCGGCCTGGGCCTGATTCTGGCCGCGACTTTGTTTCTGGGAACGCAGCGGCGCATTTTCCCCATGATCGTGTGCGCGCTGATGCTGCTCATGCTGGCGTTCGAGCATATCGGCGTCACGCCGGAGCTGGCCTATCGCGGACGCCTCACCGATTTTCCCCCCGGCAACAATTCGGCCGATTCGCTGGTGCGGATGTACGCCATGGGCCAGGTGTTCGCGTGGGTGGAGGGTTTCAAGCTGGTGTTGGGCGTGATCCTGTCCGGATACTTGTTTATCTTCCGCCCGCGGCGCAACAGGAGATCGACGGATTTGGTGGATCAGCCGCACTCGCCCGCGATCCGTTCTCTGGATCGGTAGCGCGTGGCTCCGTAGACGCAGCCTGCTACTGAGCCGCGACTGGAAGGAGCGGTTCTTGCCGCGGGCTGCCTAGTAAACCCCCCGAACCTTCAGCGCTTCCTCGATCAGCGCCAGCAACTGTTCCCGCGTCATCTGGATCTTCTCGGCGGGCTCCGGCAGATCCTCCGCGGCCAGGGGACTGCCCGGCTCGAAACGCGTGCGCGACTTGATCCCGTAACGTTCCCGCGCCGCGAACAGCTTCTCGATCTCACGCCGCGGCAGCGCCCGGCCTCCGCCCAGCAGCTCCGCCACCAGCGTGATGCGGGCGAAGTGTTCCACTTTGTCCATGCGGAAGAAGGCCTGCATCAAGTCTTCGCCCCAGGCCACCGCGCCGTGATTGGCAAGCAGCGCGGCATCGTGGCGCTCGACGTAGGGCAGGAGGCTTTCTCCCAAAGCCGGCGTGCCAGGCGTACCATACGGCGCCAGCGGCACCGACCCGAGCCCCACGATCACCTCCGGCAGCAGACCCAGGTTCAGATCTTTACCTGCAGCCGCAAACCCGGTGGCGGTGGGCGGATGCGCGTGCACCACGGCGCTCACGTCCTCCCGCATCTGGTAAATGGTCAGATGCATATGGATTTCGGAGCTGGGTTTGCCCGTGCCTTCGATCTTCTTCCCGTCCAGATTGCATACAATCGGATCGTCCTCTTGGAGCAACCCCTTGCATGCACCCGCCGGGGTCACCAGGATCCGGCCGCCGGGCAAGCGAGTGGACAGATTGCCGTCACAGGCGGCGATCCATCCTCTTTCTGACATCATCCGGCCGATGCGGACCATTTCCTGGCGTAGCTGTTGTTCGGTGTGCGGCATCGGAGACCTGCTTCAATAGAGTCCTTAGATTGTAGCAATCGTCGGGCATCCGCGCCATCCAGCCGACTTGGGGTCTCCGGTCTTGAGTGGTCCGCGGGCGTTCCTTCCGTGCGGACCATTACAATTAAAGAAAGTGGATAAACGCCGTATGTGCCCGAACTGCCGGGCCTTCATCACCACGGACGACCGGGTCTGTCCGTACTGCGAGTTGCAACTGGGCCCCCGCGCCATCGAGCGGCGCGCTCCCGACGCCATAGGCGGATTGATCCCGCACCATAACTTCACCACCATGCTGTTCATGCTGGTGAATTGCGGCCTGTACATTGCGACTGTACTTTACGCCATGCGCGCCGGACAGGGAGGGGGCTTCGCCGATCTCGATCTGAATACCTTGCGCGACTTCGGGGGCAAAGACGGCTACGACATCTTTGTCATGGGCCAGTATTGGCGCCTGGTCGTCGCGGGGTTCCTCCACGGCGGTCTGCTGCACATTGGGATGAACATGCTGGGACTCTTCTACGTCGGGGTCCAAGTAGAAGAGGCCTACGGCACCGCGCGCTACATCGTATTCTACTTCCTGACCACCGTGGGCGGATTTTTGGCGAGCGCGTTATGGGCGCCCAACGTTCTGTCGATCGGCGCTTCGGCGGGAATCTTCGGCCTGATCGGCGCCATGATCGCGCTGGGCGTGCGCGACCGTTCCGCCTATGGAGCCTTGATCCGCAGCATGTATGTGCGCTGGGCCATCTACGGCCTGGCTTTCGGAATTCTGCCTTCGCTCATCGGCATCTCGGTGATGGATAATGCGGCGCACCTGGGAGGCATCGCCACCGGATTCGCCGTCGGCTATGTGGCTGGGATTCCCCGCCCGCAGCGTCCCGCGATCGAGACCTTTTGGCGCGCCGCCGCCGGCATCGCGCTAGCCCTTACGGCCTTCTCCTTCGTCCAGATGTTCCTGTGGCTGAGCTCGCAGGCCCGGTAGTTCTCTGACCGCAGTGTAGGACGCAGGCGGGCTCTTTTGTGCGTCCGCCGGTGTCTACGCTAGATGATGCGCCGCTTTCACAGGACCTCGGGGGCCATGCTGTTGGTCAGAACCCTGGGCCTTCTGGCCTCATCGAGTCGCGGACTGCTCGGACAAGAGGGCGGGGCTGTCAGGTTTGATCCACGTGAGACGGGCGAATTGACGTTCAACTGGAAGACCGTGCTGATCGGTCTACTGCTGGCGCTGGCGTGCTGTGGTCTGTGGAGACTCCTCACGTGGCTCTTGGAAAGCAGGCGGGAGGCAGTAAACTGGGCCAAACTCCGGATCCTGTGGCCAACCGCGATGCTTGTTTGGGGGTTGGCGCTGGTCGCGATGCTTGCTCGTAACGAGCGCTGGGGGTGGGCCTTTGATGCTGTCCTCTTTGTGTTCAGCCTGCTTAATTTTCCCGCCCTGCTCGTCGTTGGACTCCTGCTCGGGCTCTTGAATCAGACCCTCCACCCGGCGGTATGGGTACAACTTCTCGTCGGCAGCATGACAATCTGGAGCGGAGACTACCTTCTGGTCCGCCTGGCGGAGTGGCGAGCATGGGCATACGTGCCCGTCTCCTTGAATTTGTCGGACCCGGCTTCTCATAGCCCGAAGGATCTAGGTGTAGGATCGCCTACGGACGAATGATCCGGTCCAGATTGAGTCGAAGGAGGCGCGACCGTGGTCTGGTTGAGCATCACACCATCACACGAACCTCGCCTGATGACGTGCGTCCACCTACTCCGCGACCACTTTCGCCACTCCGGCGTTTCCCGCACCATCGTAGACTCGCACCGTGATCAGGTGCTCGCCCGCAGGCAGGTTCGCGATGCGGATGCGGAACTGCTCGCGCGGAGCATCGGTGATTCCTTCTTCGGCTTCCACCGGCGACCACGCGCCGCCGTCGACCGAGTATTCGCAGCGCCGCAATGCCGAGCCTTGATCGGCCGCGTCGGCGTACAGCTCGAACCCGGCGCCGTTTCGCGCCGCGCCGCTCAAGGTCACCGAGGGAGGAGTGTTATCGATCTTCACGGCCGCGCTCACCAGCTCGGCTTCCTTCGCGGTCTCCGGAGGATTGGAGGGCGCATCGCTGGCCACCACGCGGAACAGGTAGCGCCCGTCGGCCAGCGCCTCTCCATCCATCGAATACGTGCTGTCGGAGGTATTGGCGCGCAGCAGCTTCCACTGTTTTTCGTCCTCGCCGCGGAAATACAGGCTGTAGACCAATTTGTCTCCGTCGGCGTCGTCCGCCTGCCAGACCACTTGCACCTGCTCGCCCGCGTTGTGGCCGATGGTCTGCGCATCGGTGGCCGGCGCCTTCGATCCGCTGCCTGCGGAGCCGGTCACCAGCAATGCCCGCACGACCGGAGCCGAATTCTGCGGCAAATACGCCAGCGTGACGTCATCGAGTGCCGGAGCAGAGCCCGCGCCAGCCGAGAGTTCCGCGCGCCATTGCACATAGCGGGCGTTGGGACTGGTGATGGCCGCCTTCGCCGGGTCAGTGACCGGCTGCGACCAATCGCTCCAGGTCTCATCCGGCCGCGCCGAGTTTCCGCTGCGCGTGCGCATCCCCACGCCGCGAGCGTCGCCGTGCCAGGTCAATCTGCCCCACTTGGAATTCATACCCGCGTCGCGCACCGGCGATTCATACCAGCCGCTGTTTGCCGTGCCCGGCTCCAGCCGCAGCAGCTTTCCCAGATTCCCCGTGCCGATCAACAATCCGCGATTCGAAGCCACCAGTCGCGTGGAGTCGCCCTCGTTGGTCTGCGCCAGCAGAGTCGCTCGATTGGTCCCTTCGAGTTGATACAGCTTGCCCTGCGCGTCGGTGAGGAAAATGACCGCCGGACCATCGAGCGCGACGTCGTAGATATTCTCTTCTTTCGAAGTCCACAGCGTCTCGACCGAATTGTCAGCCGAGATCCGGTATAGCGCCGATTTGTCGCTGGACGTATCTGCTGGCGTGGTGCTGGTTGCGGCGACCACCACCGGCGCGGTCCCGGACACTACCGGCCTCGCCGCGGCCTCGGGCTTGGGAGCCGGGTTGATTCCGTTTTCCTGCTCGGTGACGGTGACGGTGGTGCTGACCACGGCGCCGCCCGCGCCGCCGCCCACTGAGGTAGTGACCGCGCCGGATGCGGCTCCCGTCTTTTTCGCTACACCCCCGCCCATCGCCGCCACGTAGATGCTGCCATCCGGTGCCGGAACAATCGAATGAATCTCTGGCAGGCTGGACTTGTACAACGCAAACGCCTTGCCCTGTCCCGTGACGCGATACAGAATCCCGTTGGGCTCGGAGCCGGCCAGCAGCCGCCCCTGGCGATCGAACGCCAGCGAGGTCACGTGCGCCTGGCCGGTCTCATAGTACACGCTGCCTTGTCCAGAAGACGTCACTCGATAGATCTTGCCCTGGTCACCCGTAGCCACCATCAGCGCCCCATCCGGAGCCACCGCCAGCGCCCAAATATAATGCTCGCCCGGCGCGAAGTATTCCGCCGCCTTCCCATTTTCGATGCGATAGACGCGACCGTCCGGCGACGATCCGGCATAGACCACGCCCTTCGAGTCCACCGTTACGGCAAAGATTTCGGGCTGATCGCTGGTCCATACCAGCGAGCTCTGCCCCGCGGGATTGACGCGAAACAATCGTCCGCGATTGCCGGTGCCCAGATAAACCGAGCCGTCCGGCGCCGCGGCGATGCTCCACACCTCGGCCTGCCCGGTGTCGAAGACCGTGGTCAAGGCGCGCGCCAAAGACACCTGTCCGTTGTAGGTGATGGAAATTCCGGAAGACCGGCCCCGCGCGAAATCGAGGTAGCCGTTCATCTCCCAAACCTGCGTGGTCGCGGCCTCGAGCAGAATGGCAACGGCGATTCCTGATAGCAGGAGAAGAGCCCGCTTCACTCCTTCACCTCAATTTGAATCGTGCGCGTGCCGCTGACCAGATTGTCGCCCCCGGGGATTTCGATCTCGGTCACCGTTGTCCCGCGCGTGCTGCCGAGCGTGCTCGCATTGGGTTGGGAGCGTCCCAGAATCGCGGCGATCGATGCCGGAGGGTTGAGCAGGTCGCGCCCTTCCACCGAGTACACCGGATCCGCGCGCCACACCCGCAGGTAGGCGCTGGTGTTGGGACGCAGCCCGTTCAGCACCGACAGAACCTGTTGCGCGGACCGCGGCTGCACGCTCAGCACGTTTTGGAACTCCAGCAGATTAGCGCTGGACGCGTCGGTCACCGTCATATATAAGGTCCCCGCCGGAGAGCCCACCGGCACGCGATAGCGAACCTTCTTCACCGTCTCCGCGCCGTTCTCTCCTTCCAACGTGACGGCGATCTCGACGTCCTGACCCGGCCGAGCCTCTCGCGGCGCTTCCACATCGGCGATCTGCAACTGCTTGTGGATTTCGGCCGGTGCAATGTCGAGTGAGATACTCTTCAATCGCAGAGCATCGAAGCCGCTGGTCATCGCGTACGAGAGTGGAGTGGCGACGCTCAGAGCCGCGACCGCGGCCGTCGCGTTGTCTCCGCTATAAACGTTATCCAGCCGCACCGTTCCGCCGTCGAAATCCGCGTGGCCTTTGAGTGAGTATGTCGCCGCACCCTGGCTGCGCTGCGTGGTATCGATGGCGGAAAACACCGCCATCTGCGCTACCAGAGGTGTCAGCACGGGATCGCGCGCCAAGCTCATCTTGAAATCGTTGTTGCCCACCCGAATCTCCATCGGAGCCACCGACGCCCTCCGCCCCGCGATTCCGGAGATCGCGGTATCGCGGTCCGAGGTGATCGAGCCCATCCACTCCGTTCCTTGCGAAATTTTGAAGGAGTTGGCCAGATTCGGCAGCAGCGCCAGCACCTCCGCTTTCGCGAACGGCAGATCCGTGGGACCCATCGCCATGAAGCGATGCCCGAAGGCGTAGACCTTGTCTCCATCCACGGCCGTGATGGTTCCGTCCGCGCTGACGTTCATGTCGCCCGACATCAGATGGACGCTGATCATCGAGCCCGGCTCCAGCGTCTTGGGATCTCCCAGCTTGTCGCCCAGATTGCCGGCCCCGGAAACTCCCTGCTGCGGGTCCATCCCGAGCGCGCGCAATTGCGGCGCGAAATGTTCCAGCGTCGCCGCGGTGAACCCGGAGAACGATAAGGGAGTCGCGATCTCCTCCAGCTTCATTCCGCCGTTCACCAAATGCGTCCGCTCCGGCAAGTTTTTCGGATTCGACGCCAACTGCGCCCGATCTGAAGACAATGTGCGCGGTTCAATGCGCAGCATCTCCTCAATCGGCCGGATGCCCGCAATCGCCTCTTTGGCCTGCGTGAACCCGAGGGCAACCGCTCCCACCAGCTTCCCGTCGATGTACACCGGCGATCCGCTCATCCCCTCCAGCACGCCCGTTTCCTGCAGCGGCCCTCCGCTCAACTTCGCCAGAATGATGGATTGTTTGGGGCCGATATTTTCGAGAACGCCCAGCACCTCGACCTGAAACTCATCGATGCGCGTTCCATTAAAGACCGTACGCCCCACTCCATGCTGGCCGATTTTCACGTCGCGGAGCGGATAGATTTCCGGCGCGGCTCCCGCAACAGACGCAACAGCCAAAGTAGCCAAAACGCGGCGAATCAGCACAGTTTCATTCTAGGCCATGAACCGGGAGGCAGAGCTGCACCTCGATGTCTTTCCGAGCCGCGCGCGCCAGCAAGCGGTTTTTGCACTGTCTCAGCACCCTGTTGGGCGATGATGGAGATTGAAAATGCGCTTCGTATTCGCCGGGATGCTGCTGCTCGCGGGTTGCAGTGCTCCCCCTCCGACGTCGAGCATCGACACCGCTTTACCCTCCTGGTACGCCCCCGCGCTCGACCAGCTCACCACCTTGAATCGGGAAGCCGAGGACGACTTCACGCGCGGACGCCAGGACGCCGCCGCCGCCAAGATCAAGCAAGCGCAACCCATCGCCGACCGCCTCCTCACCGTCCGCGAGCCCAGCCTGCCCGCGGTCGAAGCGGCTTCCGATGTGGACGATCTCTACGGCCGGATGCTCATGGCCAACCGCAACTACGGCTGGGCGCAGATGTTCTTCCAGAAGAATCGCTCGCGCTGGAAGAACTGGAAACCGCGGACGCCGGAAGCCGACCGCCGCTTCAAGCTGGCCGAATCCGAGATCGCCGCCTGCGACCGCGGCATCGAAGGGCATTAGTCGCGGATGGAATAACGAGCGTAAAGACTGACGGAGCGCCGGACTCTGAGGGACTGGGTAACCATGCAGCCTCAGCCGGGGCGTCCTGATCTCCGTCTCGTTACGAAGGGGGTAGCAGCCGATAGAAGGCTCCAGCCTCGACCGCGCTCAGTTTTGTGCCGGCGCGAGGGACCGGGCGGCCAGCGTACATCAGCGAACGCGGATCGGGTACATCGTGCAAACCCACTTGATGCCCCAATTCGTGCAGCAGCGTCACCACCCCGACATACGCCGTAGAAGGGTCATTTAAAGCGATTACCGTGGCTGGGTCATGCAGTCTGGTGCAAGCTTCCGACTCCACCTGGTTCCCGCCGCACGAGAGTATCCGCCGAACCACGAAGATCCGCCGCTCAGAAGCCTCCGTCTGATCGAGCAAGTAATTCACGCCATCCTGATTGACAGCACCTGGTGGCAGAGAGTGCGATCGCGTATTCCCATCCGCGGTTCGATGCAAGCCCTCCTCGAAGGTCCTGTCGAATCCGGTAACGCTCACCGCCCCCCGCAAGCTGAGGTCACAAGCGAGCGCCTTCTCGGCTCGCATCATCTCCTCGCATAGCAGTTGATCCGCGGCGGCAACCACGCGCGACAGCTCGTCATTCCATCGCGTCAAGGGAGCGTGCTGGATGAGTGCATCTTCCACGAAGAAGTGCAGCGGCTGAACCATCCTCAGGTTGAGGTTCGCTGAAGTCTGCGCAAGTGCCACGCCGGCCGGAGTGATAGAAAAACAAGCAAGCACGGAAAGGACGCGGGGCATAACTCTCGTGTAACCTCTTACTAACTAAGCCAGTTGCCTCTCCGAATCAGTATAAATCCGCACTAACATGAGCGCTCACCGGACGTCTTCGGATAGTGCAACATAACGTCTTTATGTGGCGCGATACGGTGGGGCTGAGATCGATGCGCTTAGCGAGGCTCTGAGTTCGCCACACGCCTTCGATTGGACGCTTCCCTCAGTGGCACGAGGCGCAGCCGAAACGCAGCGCCTTGTTCACTTCGCCTTGAGCGCAAGTGTCGCCGTCGCTCCCGCCTCCACTTTCACCCGCTCGCCCGACGCCTGGACCACGCCCTTTATATCCACCCCGCCGAGGAACTGCCCCGAGTATGCCGTCACGAGGTACTCGCCCGGAGGCACATCGCTGATGGTGAACTCGCTATCGCCAGTGCACACCGCCGAGAACAATCGGCCAGAATCGCCCATCAGCCAGACCGTGGCTCCGCGGCCATCCGCCACGCGCCCGCGCACACTTCCGCCGTCCTTGCGAAGCACCACCCTCAGCAAACCCGGCCCCGATAACTCCACGTCCTGATCCAGCACATCACGCCCGTCGAGCGTCATTGCCGCGACGTAATATCCAGTTAACCTCGCAAAACGCGAGGGCTCCTCGAAATGATACCGTCCTGGAAACAACCCGTAGATGCTTCCGTTGTCACCCAAGGCGGTAGAAGGAGTCGGCTCCCGATCCATAGGCGTGGCCTTAACTCGCAGATCGGGATGCTTCGCCGCCGCATCGCCTCCGTCTCCCCAATCCACCGTCACCTGAATCGAAAATGCCGGAGCCAGCCATATCTCCACCGGGTCCATTTCACCCTTCGAAATTCGCACGTTTCTCGACCCGCTCCGCGTCAGCGGCCGATGCAGATCGTAATCGTAATCGAGCGAATAGTCCTCCTGCACTCGATACGTACCCGCCATCGCGGGAGCAAACTCGAACTTCCCATCCTCATCCGAAAGTACCTGCTCGACGTCTTCCGCTGCGCGGCTCCCCGCACCCGGACGTGTCAATACCACGGTCGCTTGCGCGATCGGCTCGCCATTCACGTCGATGACCACCCCGCGAATTTTTCGCACCGCCGCCGTCTGCATCTGGATCCCGTAGCCCGATAAATCGGTTCCCCGCACCTCTATCGTCTGCGCCCGCTCCCGGTCGGTGCTCGCTGGATAAAAAGTCGTGACCATCCGCTCGCCTTCGGCCGCATCGGAGGGAATCTTCAAGGGGACCGACAGCACATACGCTCCCGGACTCAGACCCTCCAGGACAAACGCGCCATCCGCGTCTGTTACGGCGCCCGGCACGGCACCCGGCACTCTCGGCGATCCGCCTTCAGCAATCACCGTCACGCTCGGAACCGGCTTCTTGTCCGAATCCACCACGCGCCCCCGCAAGCTCAGCAGGCGCCTCATCTTCAAGTCCACATGTGTCTCGCCCGACACGTGGAAAGCGGCGGCGGTGGCGGTGGAATATCTGATCGGCTCGTAGCCCGCTTTCTGAAGCTGGAACAGGTAGCTGCCATTCGGCACTTCGGCGAAGTGAAACGCCCCGGAGTCTTCAGTGACCACATCCGGTGTGACCATGCTTGGAATCTGTGGCGCTCCCGGATCAGGCGGTAGCGCCTCCAGTAGCGCCTCCAGCCTCACCTGTACAGCCCCAAGCCCAAGCCCCGTCGTCTCGTCGACCACGCGGCCTTCAACGGAGCCACACCATCCTGGTATTGCCAAAACTAGCGCGAGGTAAATCGGACACAAGCCCACGGCGAAGGAAAACGGGCGCGCCGCAAGCCGTACAGGGCCTACGAATCCGAGCGTCCGCATCATAATCTTGATTTTAGACGCTGACTCTGGCGCGGAGGATAGCAACGGGGCCCATCCTTCGCTCCCCTGCCGTCCCGCCCTACCGCACCGATTCCCCCGCGGCCAGCGGCAACAACTCGCCTTTTTCCAAATGCCGCACCACGCTCGCATACTGCGCCGCGTGCGGATCGTGCGTCACCATCACGATGGTCTTGCCGAACTCCTTGTTCAACCGGACCAGCAGCGTCAGGATTTCGGTCGCCGACGCGGCGTCCAGGTTGCCCGTCGGCTCATCCGCCAGAATCAGATCCGGGTCCGTCACAATCGCACGAGCGATCGCGACGCGCTGCTCCTGCCCGCCCGAGAGCTGCCGCGGAAAATGCTTCAAGCGGTCGCCGAGCCCCACCAGTTTTAGCGCGGTTTCAGCGTGCTCCATCCGCTCCTTCTTCTTGAGCGAGGTCAGCTTCAGCGGCAGCTCCACGTTTTCGATCGCGGTCAACACCGGAATCAGGTTGAAGCTCTGGAACACGAACCCCACGTGCGCGTTGCGCCAATGCGCGATCTCGCGATCGGAAAGCGTGCGCAGATTCTGGCCCAGCACCTGGATCTCGCCGTCGCTGGGCCGGTCCATGGCCGCGATCAGATGCAGCAGCGTGGATTTGCCGGACCCCGAAGGTCCCATCAGGGCGACGAATTCGCCGGAGTGAATCTCGATGCTCGCATCTTTGAGCGCGATCACGTGAAATTCGTCGCGCACGTACTCCTTAGTCAGATCGCGAGTCTGGATAACGACGTTGCTCATGCCGACCCCTTCGCCTTCACGCGGTCTCCATCCTTCAAGTCCTCGGGCGGGCTCAGGATCAGATCCTCGCCGCCGATCAATCCCTGCTCGATGCGCACTCCGGATTTCCCGCCGTTGAGAGTCACCGTCGGTCCGGTCTTCACCGGCCGTCTCAGGGCTCGGCCGCCGCTCAGCACAAACACCGCGCCGCTGCGCACGGCTGAAGAAGGAATCGCGATCGACGGCTTCTCCGGCTCCGCGCTCTTTTCCTTCGGCTTCGGCTCGGCCAGAAAAGCCACGCTCGCGTTCATCTCCGGCCGCAGGAAGTTGTCGGGCCGCAGCACCTTCACCTTCACTTGCACGGTGGCCTTTTGCCGGTTGGCTTCCGGTGACACCTCATCAATGATGCCGTCGTAGCGCCGGTCCGGAAACGCGTCGGTGGTGATGCTGGCCTTCTGATGCGGACCTAGCCGCGCGAAATCGTTCTGGTTGATGTCCAGTTCCACTTTCAAATCGTTCAAATCCGCCAGCGCGACCACATATCCCTTCGCGCCCTTGTCGCCGGCCATCCCCGTGGTCACAAATTCGCCGATCTCCACGTTGCGGTCGAGAATGGTCCCGGTCACCGGAGCCTTAATCACCGTGTTATCAAGCTGCGTCTGCGAGTAAGCAAGCTGCCCCTTCGCCTGCACGATCTGCCCGCGCGCCGCGTCGATCTCTTCGCGCCGCGGCCCCAGTTTTTCGAGCGTATAACTGCGCTCCAGCGACGCCACCTTCGCCACCTGGCCGTCGTACTTGGCCACCGCGTCCTCCAGGCTCTGCCGCGAGGAAACTTTATCCTGCACCAGTTGCTGCGTACGATCCAGATTGGCCTTGGCGTTCACCAGGTCCGCTTGCGCGCTATCCAGATCCGCCTTGGCCTTCTCGATCTCCTCCGGCCGCGACCCGTTTTGCAACTCATCGAGATGGGCCTGCAAATTGGCGAGATTGCCTTCGGTCTCCTGCACCTGCGCGCGGTATTCCTCGTCTTCCAGGCGCACCAGCACCTGCCCTTTCTCGACATGATCGCCTTTGTCGACGCCGATCCACGCCACTTTGCCGACCACTTTGGATGCGAGCTCGATCCGGTGCGCCGCAACAATGTATCCTGTGGCGTTCAGAATCACGGAGCCCGGATCTTGCGCGGCATCGCCCGGCTGCGAGGCGCGCACGCGCATCACCTCCACTTCCGTCTCCTTGTTCAGGATTCCGTAGGCGTACCGTCCCGCGCCCAGCAAGAGCATCAGCACGATGCCGGTCACGATCCAAACCGTCGCCCAGCGCGACCCGTCTTTTCGTTTCTTGCTGCGGTCAATCCGCAGGCTCTTCAGCTCGGCGTCCATTTTATAAATCTCTCAGCGCATTCAAAATCTCTTTGCGAGCCGCCATGCGCGCCGGTAACAACCCTCCCACCGCGCCCATCAGCAGCGCGAAAGCGACTCCAATCGACATCGCTTCCGGACTCACGCGGAAATTGAACGCGATCTCGCTGAAGCTGCTCTGGCTCAAGATGCCGGTGGTAACGTTATTCAGCGGCAGCACCAGCAGGCATCCCAGCGCTCCGCCCAGCAGCGACAGCAGCACCGATTCGACAAAGAAGCTGGTCAGGATGCTGGGCCGCGAAAATCCCAGCACACGCAACGTTCCGATCTCGCGAGCCCTCCGCGACACCGCCGCGTACATCGTATTCATCGCCGCAAAGCTCGACCCCACCGCCATCACGATGGAGACGAAAATCCCCAGATACTGAATCGGCGCGGCGGAGCTGGTCTGCGCTTCCATGTACGCTTTTTCGGTCTGCGCGCTCGCGTTCAGTTTGCGATCATCGTTGATGGAATTGATCAGCGCGTCCGCGGTCACGGCGTCTTCGGCCCGCACCAGCGCGGAGCTCAAGCCGTCGAAGCGGTTGAAGTCGCCGCTGGCCTGATTCAGATCGCAGAAGATCTCGCTGTTGGTCGAGCCCTGCCCGGCATCCATCACGCCAACCACTTCCCAATCGCCCTTGCCGAAGTGCAGCTTCTTGCCGATCTGCGCATCCGGATATTGCTTGGCCACGGACTTGCCCACCACCACTTCGCGCTGCCCCTGCCGGAACCAGCGGCCGTCGCTCAAGTGGACCTCTTCGCGCAGCTCCAGGCCCACGGGGGTGAGTCCGCGCAGAGTGACGTTGGCCCCTTCGGGATTTTCGGCGCTGGGCAGAGTGATTACCGTGACCAGCTCCACCGAAGCCAAAGGATGCCCGTCCGCGGCGCGAGCGATGCCGGCCATGGGCTTCAATTCTTCGAACACCTCGCGCGATAGGCCCCCGCTCACTTCGCCGGTGGCGCCCTTGCGCATCACCAGAACATTCAGCGGATTTCCCGTCGATTCGAACGCCGTTTGTAATCCGCCCACCAGCGCCAGCACGGCCACCAGCACCGCGACCGTCAGCGCAATGCCCAGCGCGGTCATCAGGGTCGTAGTCTTGCGCACCGCCAGGTTGCGCAGATTGTAAGAAAGTGGGATGGCCATAAGGGTTTATAGGGAGAGCCGTCCTAACCCGAATTCCTCAATGCATCGAGAATCGGAATCCGCGACGCATTCCACGCTGGCACCAGTGAGCTCGACAGCCCGATGAACAGCGCGATCCCCATACACAGCGCCGCCACGTCCGGCGTGATCGACAGATCGTTCAGGAAGGAAAGCATCCCGCCCGCTTTCGCCACAAACGCCGTGAGCCGCGACGCGATCACCAGTCCCAGCGCCGCTCCCACCAGTGAGATCACACCCGCCTCGCCCAGAATCATCAGCAGGATTGCGCGCGGCGTGTAGCCCAGCGTCTTCAGGATTCCGGTTTCCCGCACGCGTTCCCGCACCGACATCGCCACCGTGTTGGCGGAGACCAGCAGAATGGTGAAGGTGATCGCCGCGCACACGCTCATCAAAAACACTTTCACGTTGCCCAGGAAGGAAATGAACTGCAGCCCGAAGGCCTGCTCGGATTCGGTCTTGGTGGGCGCGGTCGAATTCTCAAACATCTCGTCGATGGTTTTGCCCACTGCGCTCGCGGCGGAGGCGCTCTCGGCCTGCACCTCGAACGCGCCTATCTGGTCCTGCCGGCCGCTGTTCGCGCCCAGCATCTCGCGCAGATACTCCTGGCTGAAGAACATGGTCTGCGTGGCGTCGGGGTCTTTGAAGATGCCCACCAGCGTCAGCTCCGGATTCACCGGAAAGATATCGCCGATCAGGAAGATCTTGTCGCCCACCTTCCAGCCCAGGCCCTCCGCCAGATCCTGGCTGGCGATGGCCCCGGTGCGCAGGTGCATGAACGCCTGCTTCTGATCCTCCGGCATTTCGATCTCCTGAAACACGTTGAAGAAGTGATCGGGTTCCACCGAAAAGCGCGCGAAGAAATTCTTGCTGTCGCGCGCATCCTTGTACGTGCCTCCGAACCACTGCCACACGCTGGTGTCGCGCACGCCGGGCACGCGCCGGATGCGGTCTTCGTACGATAGCGGCATGCTCTGCGTGATCGAGACTTTATGATGCGTCACCAGCCGCAGCTCCTGTCCGGGAGCCGGCGGAGCCAGAAACAAGCCCCGGTACAGTGCGAACAGCACGCCCAGCAGGCACAGCGAAAACGCCATGCTGATGATGGTCAGCGCGCTTCTGCGCCGGTTGCGGATCGCGTTCTTCCACATGAGTGGGACGTACCGGAACATATTTTCATTGTACGGGAGGCGGCTCTGCCGCCCTTAGCGCTTACCGGCGAGTGGCCGCCAGACCTCGGCGAACGGCGGTGTGGAACTAAAATGAAGCGATGACCGCTCCTACCGCCCGGCTCATAACGACCGAACAATTCCTCGCCCTTCCGGATGAGTACGACCAATGGGGCAACCGGATCAAGCAGGAGCTGATTGCCGGGGAGATTGTCTCTGTGGCTTCTGCATCCGCCCTCCACGACTTGATCAAGAACCAGATCGGCGAATGCCTCATGGTTTTTCTCTCGGCTCACCGGGAGCTCGATTCGAAGGCCCTGATCGAAATCACCTTCGCGGTCTCGGAACGCGATACCTTTGAGCCCGACGTGTGCGTCATCAAGAAGGCCCGCCTGCGCGACCTCAAAACGCGTGTCCTCACCCGCGCACCCGAAATTGCAATCGAGGTCGTGTCCCCAACCGATAAGGTGGCTGAGTTGAGACACAAGATCCGGACTTATCTTGCGAACGGTTCTGAATCCGTGTGGGTGATTCATCCGGACGACCAGTCAGTCGAGCTTCACACCAAGGCGGGAACGGTTGAGTTCTCCGGCGCCCAGCCCATCCAGGACCCAACCCTCCCCGGTTTCTCCCAACCGGTATCCAGCTTCTTCGAAGGGCTCTGACCTCCCCACGCAAGCACCACCGTATCCCAAAAACCCTGTATCTCCAAAAAATAGTAGGATAGTAAAGTTCGGCACTATTTTACGAAGGAGGCGCTCCGATGTCCGTCTGGAACCGCCGCAAAGAGGAAGAGTTCACCGTTCGGCCAACGTCTGGTCCGCCCGCCCCGTCCGAGCTAGCCAAGGAGGGAATTCCCATGTCCACGCTTCCGGGCCGCGCGAGCGACCCGCACCATGATGTTGCCCGCACCGCGGTTCTCGGCAAGTCCGTCATTGTAAAGGGACAAATTTTCAGCCGCGAGGATCTTACCATCGACGGCGAAGTGGAAGGCACGGTCGAGCTCCAGGAGCACCGGCTGACCATCGGCCCCAACGGCAAAGTGCGCGCCAGCGTCAAGGCTCGCGAACTGGTGGTTTTGGGAACCGTGCACGGGGACGTGGAGACTACCGATAAGATCGACATCCGCAAGGACGCCAAGCTGGTGGGAGACATCAAGACGGCGCGCATCGTGATCGAAGACGGCGCCTACTTCAAGGGCAATATCGACATCGTGCCCACCCAAGCCGCCCGCCCAACAGCCGCGCCGCCGCCCAAGCCGCAGGCCGTCGCGATCAACGCCACAGCCGCGGCAACGCCTTCGCCCGCTCCCGCGGTAGCCGCTACCGCCGGCGACAAGAAACACTAACCGTCCCGGCCGTTTGGGAGGGGGGGATGTGACGCCGCAAGTATTGGAGACACGGAACAGTAACGGACTAGACCAGTTCTGCTCAACACTCCAAGACCGCTCCGGCATGTCCATTCTCGATCTGGCCGGCGCCAATCAAGGCACCGTCAGCTTCATCACCAACTACGGTCACAGGCTCTACTCTGACGATTTCCTGCGCCAGCTTGACCAGTGCTTCGGCCACGCTGATTTCTACGAGAATCAAGCCAACCCCCGTGCCGTGGACGCGTTTCTCCACGCGACGCTGAACTTTCCGGAGGCCGCTTTCGACGGTGCTCTGGTTTGGGACGTTCTCGAATATCTGGCTCCGCCGCTTCTCAGTCTCGTCGTGGACCGGCTGAGAACCATGCTGAGGCCCGGCGCTTACCTGCTTGCGATGTTCCATAACGACGAGCGAGCCGAGACCGTCCCATCCTATTCCTTTCGCATCCACGACCATCGCACCATCCAGCTCTACACCCGCGGCCGCCGCCAGCCCGCCCAGTTTTTCAATAACCGCAGCCTGGAACGGTTGTTTCAGGACTTCCAATCCGTGAAATTCTTCCTGACCCGGGACCACCTGCGCGAAGTCATCGTTCGACGGTAGCAACAAAACACCGCGGTAGATGCCATGCGCTACAGAGCCCCGACTGGCTGCTGATCGCCCTCCGGCCTCGCTGCACCCGTTACTCTAGAAAGATGTCCCTCGAAGACAACCTGTTTGAGCAGCGTATTGCCCGAGCCTCCCAGATTGAGGCGCTCGGATTCCGCCCCTACGGCCAGCGATTCGAATTTACTCATACGATTCCCGCGATTATCGCGAAGTATGGAACCGAAGAGGCCGCGACCTTAGAACAAGTCAAGCCGCGCGTATCCATCGCCGGCCGCATCCAGACCGTGCGCCGCATGGGCAAAGCCGGCTTTCTGCACTTGTCGCAGTCGGGCGAGAAGCTCCAGGTGTATGTGCGCAAGGACGCGGTTCCCGAAGCGGAATACAAGCTGTACGAAATTCTCGATCTGGGCGACATCATCGGCGTCGAAGGCTACCTGTTCCGAACCCGCACCGGCGAGCTGAGTGTCCACGCCGAAGAACTTTTCTTCCTTTCGAAGACCCTGCTTTCCATGCCCGAGAAATGGCACGGCCTCGAAGATGTCGAGATGCGCTACCGCCAGCGCTATCTCGATCTCATCGCCAATCCCGATTCCCAGCGCGTCTTCCGCGCCCGCGCGCGCATGATCTCGTCTCTTCGAAGGCAGTTGGAAGAGCGAGGTTTCATTGAGGTCGAGACGCCCATGATGCAGCCGCTCTATGGCGGCGCCGCCGCTCGGCCGTTCGTCACGCATCACAACACGCTCGACATGGATCTGTACATGCGCATCGCGCCGGAGTTGTATCTGAAGCGGCTGATCGTCGGCGGCATGGAGCGGGTCTATGAAATCAACCGCAACTTCCGCAACGAAGGCATCTCCGTGCGGCACAACCCCGAGTTCACCATGCTCGAGTTTTATCAAGCCTACACCGACTATCACGGCCTGATGGACTTCACCGTGGAGCTGTTGAAGCAAACCGCGATCGACGTCACCGGCTCCAGCGTGATCAATTACCAGGGTATGGAGCTCGACTTCGGCAACATGCAGCGGCTGTCGATGCAGGAGGCTGTTGGCGATGCGACGCTCAAGGGCCACGCCTTGATGGAGGCTTTCGAGGCTCGCGTGGAGCCGAACCTGGTGCAGCCCACCATCATCTATGATTACCCGGTGGAGGTTTCCCCGCTCTCGAAAAACAAGGCCAGCGATCCGGCCTTCGTCGAGCGCTTCGAAATCTACGCCGGCGGCATCGAGATCGGCAACGCCTACACCGAGTTGAACGATCCGCAGGAGCAGTACCGCCGCTTCAAGATGCAGGTGGAGCTCCGCGCCACCGGCGACGAAGAAGCCCAGCCGATGGACGAGGATTACCTCCGCGCCATGTCCTACGGCATGCCGCCCACCGGCGGCGAAGGCATCGGCATCGACCGGCTGACGATGCTGCTGACCGACTCCAAATCCATCCGCGACGTGATCCTGTTCCCGCTGCTCCGCCCCGAAGGCGAAATCGGGATCGCAGACAAGCTGAAGTAAGAGCCTCCGTCACAGACTGAGAAGAATTCGCAGACGCCTCTCGACCTCCGCCATGGTAACAGCGGAGACGCGGCCACAAAACTTCTTCGTCCGCTCCTTCGAAACAGAGCGTACATCCTCGCATTTGATGTAGCTTACCAACGACAGTCCGCCTTCCGGCGGCTTCACCTCCACATGGAGAGGCTGCCGTTTGTTATGGGACGTAATCGGAAGGACGATGATGAGGTCGGCTGGGCCGTAGTTGAATTTGTCTACCGAAACGATCAAGGCCGGCCTCGTTCCTGCCTGCTCCCGGCCACGAGTAGGATCAAGAACGACCAACCAAATGTCGCCGCGGGTTGGTTCGTGCAGGCTCACTCGTCATCGAGCCCATCGGCCAGTGCTTTGTCCCAAATCGCGCGCTCAGCCTGCTCTTTCCTCCATTCGGCTGGGCTCTTCCGAAGAGCGGCGAAGGCCTCGTTGGCTGCGTCGAGAAACTTATCCCGCTCGTACTTCTGAATGGCGGCGTCGAGTACGGCTTGCATCGGTCTTCCCTCGCGCTTCGCCAAATCCCGCAGCATCGCCTTCGACCGGGCCGTGATGCGAATATTTGGACTCTCGGCTGTAGCCCTAACGCCCATACTCACAACTCTACAAAATTGTAGGCTACTTTGTATACCGCTCGTTTGGTGACCAGCTTACGTTTTAGCCGCCGACCGGCGGCGAAGGAATCGGCATCGACCGGCCGGGCATGGCTGCTGACGGATTCCAAGTCCATCCGCGACGTGATCCTGTTCCCGCTCCTCCGCCCCGAAGGCGAAATCGGGATCGCCGAGAAGCTCAAGTGAACGACCTGACGCCCTGACCTAGAGGACAATCTCGATAGCAGCCTCCCACCCGAGTCGGAGGCAGATCGGCGGATAGGACGCTGCTGACGTGACGGCGACCTCACGGGAGCGGTCTCGCAGAACGCCGAACATGGGGGTCTCTTGCGGGTTTCGATTTAGGTCGCCTCGAAACTCTGCGTGCCAGCCTGTTATAGTCTGATACCCTCAGTCGCAGAGGCCATGGCGGTGAAATGATTTTATATAAATATCTCACTCCCGCGCGCGTCGATGTCCTCGAACGCCGCAGGATCCGGTTCACTCAACCGGCCGCATTCAACGACCCGTTCGAATTCAAGCCATATATCGAATCCGCTGCCCCGCAGGAGCATCTCCGCGAGTACGTAGAACAGAACTTTGATGAGATTCTACGGAGGGAGTTGAAAGAGTATCCGATATTGAGCAGACTCCTGCCCGGAGAGAGCGCTGTCGATCTGCTGCGTACATTCAAATCCTCCATTCCCGGCCTCTTTCAGCTTCTGGAGCCCCACCTCCTGCCTGGCGTGTCTGCGGCGATCAACTCAGCGTTCAACGCAAACGTCGGGGTGCTTTGTCTTAGCGAGATTCGCGACTCACTTCCGATGTGGGGGCACTACACAGGCAACCACGAAGGGTTTGTGATCGGGTTTGACGAGAGGGCCATCCATTTTTCTCGGTTCGACGAGGACCCGAAGACGACTTTGGCTTTTTGCGGCGGGTCAAGTACTGCCGCGACCGGCCGAGAGTCACCATGGCTAACACAACGGGCACGGAATGGTTTGAGACAAAATCCGACGAGTGGGCCTACGAGAAGGAGTGGCGCATGCTGCGGGTATTGGAGGGTGCCGAATCTCGGCTAGAGGGCGTGTCGCTTCCCGTATGCCTTTTCAGCTTTCCTGCAGACGCCGTCGTCGAGATAATAGCCGGACTTAGGTGCTCGCCAGAGCTTCGGGATTGTCTGCGAACCCTGGCGGAAGGCTATCCTAAAGCAGAGCTATTTCAGGCTCAAGAACACTCATCCGAATATGCTCTTTCCATAAAAGCCGACGCGGCGATTTCCTGAGTTGACCTGTCGCTGGTCTGGGATGTCCGCTGCGCGACGAGTGGCTTGGCTGACGGGTTGTAGCGACAGAACGGTCCCTGTAAAGCGCGGCTGCGAGTGATAGATCACCGCAAAGCCGCCCACAACGAGGTACTTAACGCCATGGGACCGGAAGGCGGACAAAAGGTCTTTGTAGTCTTGGTACATCGGGTTCGATCTTCCATTGCTTAAGCGCGTAGGCGGTTTCGATCATTTCCTCAACCGCGTCCAGCCGTTCATGCGCGGGCCGGCTTTGCCAGTAGCGGTACTCGTCCGCCTTCATCTCGTCGAAGTCGGTGTATTTGCGTAACGTGATTGGAGTGTCGTCCACGGCCTTCAATTTTTAGCACATGGCGCGGGGCGCGTAGCGACGTCTGAAACGTGTTGCGCGGCGCGGAAAGCGCCACCGATCGCAACCACCGCCCTACCCCCGCCGATCCTTCGCCGCCATCAACTCCTCGATGTTGATCAGCTCCGTCGGGTAGTTGCCGGTGTAGCAGGCGTAGCAGTAATCCTGGTTGTAATCCGAGACCGCCTCGCGCAGGCCGCCGAGGGAAAGGTACGCCACCGAATCGGCCTCGACGAAGCGGCGAATTTCCTCGGTGGTGTGATTGGCCGCGATCAGCTCGGCCGGAACCGGCGTGTCGACTCCATAGAAGCACGGGGAAACGGTTGGCGGGCCGGCGATGCGCAGGTGAATCTCGCGCGCGCCCGCGCTGCGCACCATGCGGACGATCTTGCGCGAAGTGGTCCCGCGCACGATGGAATCATCCACCAGCACCACGCGGCGGCCCTCCAGCAGATGGCGAATCGGGTTCAGCTTCAACTTAACTCCGAAATCGCGAATCGCCTGGGAGGGTTCAATGAACGTGCGGCCAACATAATGATTACGGATCAAAGCCTGGCGAAAGGGAATGCGCGCCTCGGACGCGTAGCCGATCGCCGCGGCGGTTCCCGAGTCCGGCACCGGGACCACGATATCGGCATCCACCGGATGCTCGCGGGCCAGCAGCCGGCCCAGGTTCTCGCGCGATTCCTGCACCGGGCGGCCGAACACGATCGAATCCGGGCGGGAGAAATACACGTGCTCGAACACGCACTGCGCATGATCGCGTATCGGGGCGTAGCGTTCGCGCGTCATGCCGCCGGGACCCACAATCACCATCTCGCCCGGTTCCACCTCGCCCAGATACGCCGCGTTGATCAGATCGAAGGCGCAGGTTTCCGAGGCGAACGCGTAACACGAGGAGCCGCCGGAAAGCTCCATTTGCCCCAGCGCCAGCGGACGGAACCCGTGCGGATCGCGCGCCACCAGAACCCGGTCCTCGGCCATAAAAACCAGGGAAAATGCGCCCTCCAGTTGTAGCAGAGCCTCGCGCAACGCTCCGGCCAGCGTCCGTTCCCGCGAGCGTGCCACCAGGTGCAGAATCACTTCGGAATCGCTGGAGGCCTGGAAAATCGAGCCTTCGCGTTCCAGGTCGCGGCGCAACTCCGCCGCATTAGTGATGTTGCCATTGTGCGCCACCGCGATGCGGCCTTTGTTGCAGGCCACCGAAAACGGCTGCGCGTTCAGCAGGACCGTGTCGCCGGCGGTGGAATAGCGCGTGTGGCCGATGGCGATTTCACCCGGCAGGCTGCCCAGCACCTCCGGCGTAAAGATGTCGGCGACCCGGCCCATGGCCCGGTAGTTGTAAATCTTCCGGCCGTCGCTGGAGGCGATGCCGGCGCTTTCCTGCCCGCGATGCTGCAGCGCATACAGGCCCAGGTAAGCGATGTTGGCCGCTTCCGGGTGGCCGCACACGGCGAAGACGCCGCACTCCTCCCGGAATTTGTCGAAAGGCAAAGACTCTTCGACGTCACCCGCGTTGGTGTCAAGCATAGGCCGGTGTCAGCAACTCCTCTAGAGCGTTCTCCCAAACCTCGCGGATCCGATCGACGGGGGAATCCACCCATGTAGCCGAGTGGTGATCGATTCGTAACCGCTCTTTCATTGTAGCGCCGATCTCGACGCAGCCAACGTTATGGTCGATCGCGATTTTTTTCACCGCCGCTGGTTGGTCTGTGGAAATCAGGATGCGCGAAGGCGCTTCGTTGAATAAGGCGAATTCAGGCCGTAGCGCGGACGGCAGCTTGATATGCGCTCCGATTCCCGCCATGCTGCACTCGGCCAGCGCCACGGCGATTCCGCCATCGCTCAGGTCGTGGGCCGATTCGACGAGTCCGCCATTGACGATCTCCCGGATAGCAGCCTGAACGCGTTTTTCTTCATCCATATCGAGTGCCGGAGGCAGCCCCCACATGTTATTTAGAACGACCTTCGCGTACTGCGTCCCTCCAAAATGAACTGCGTCCGTGTGGCCCACGCTTCCCAGGACCATTACGGTTCGCCCCTCTTTCTTAAACGGAATCGTCACCGGCGGACCCGTCTTCATCAGCCCCACGATTCCCATCACCGGCGTTGGCCAGATCGATTCACCCAGCGTCTCGTTGTACAGGCTGACGTTGCCGCCGGTGATCGGAGTCTCGAAGAAAGTGCACGCTTCGGAGATCCCTTCGATCGCTTCCACCAGTTGCGCCATGATCTCCGGGCGCTCCGGATTGCCGAAGTTGAGGTTGTTGGTCGCGGCCACCGGCATCGCGCCAACCGTCGACAGATTGCGGCAGCACTCAGCCACCAGCAGCTTGGCGCCCTCGCGCGGGGACAACGAACAGTACCGCGAGTTGCCGTCCACCACCATCGCCACGCTGGTTCCGGTTTCCTTGATTCTGACGATGGCCGCGTCGCCTCCCGGCCCCTCCAGCGTATTGGTGCGCACGCTCTGGTCGTATTGCTGCCAGATCCAACGCTTGGAACACACGTCCGGCGAGGCCAGAATCTTCAGCAAATCCGCCGTCAGATCGCGCGACACCGGAATCTCCGGAGCCTCCATAGGCGCCGTCCGATAGGGCGCTGCGTTGTGCGGGCGGTCATACAGTGGAGCCTCATCCGCCAACTGCCGGTTCGGAATCTCGGCAACCACCACCCCGTGATCCTTCACCCGCAACATCCCATCTGCGGTAACCCTTCCAATGGTCACCGCATCCAGACCCCACTTCCGGAACACCGCGAAGACTTCCTCTTCGCGTCCAGCCTCGGCCACCAGCAACATGCGCTCCTGCGATTCGGAGAGCATGATCTCGTACGGCGTCATGCCGGTTTCGCGCTGCGGCACCAGGCTCAAGTCGAACTCGATGCCGGTTTCGGCGCGGCTGCCCATCTCGCAGGTGGAGCAGGTCAGCCCGGCTGCGCCCATATCCTGAATGCCCACCACCGCACCCGTGTGCATCGCCTCAAGGCACGCCTCCAGCAGCAGCTTTTCCATGAACGGATCGCCCACCTGGACGTTGGGCCGTTTTTCCTTCGATTCCTCCGTGAACACGGCCGAGGCCATGGAGGCCCCGTGGATCCCGTCGCGGCCGGTTTTGGCGCCGACATAGATCACCGGGTTGCCGATGCCGGTGGCCCGGCCGAAGAAAATCTCGTCGTGGCGGAACACGCCCAGAGCGAAAACGTTCACCAGCGGGTTGCCGTTGTAGCAGGCTTCGAAGACGCACTCCCCGCCCACGGTCGGAACCCCGAAACAATTTCCGTAGTGCGCGATTCCGCCCACCACCCCTTCTAAGATCCGCTTGTTCCGATCGCCGCAAGTCGGGTCGGTAGGCGGCCCGAAGCGGATCGCGTCCAGCACCGCGATCGGCCGAGCGCCCATGGTGAAAATGTCGCGCAGGATGCCGCCGACGCCGGTCGCCGCACCCTGGAACGGCTCAATGAAGCTGGGATGGTTGTGCGACTCGATCTTGAACGCGATGGCGTAGCCGTTGCCTTGCGCATCTTTGCCAATGTCGATGATGCCGGCATTCTCGCCCGGACCCACCAGCACATTCGGCCCCTTGGTCGGCAGCTTCTTCAGATGCAGCCGCGAGCTCTTGTAGGAGCAGTGCTCGCTCCACATGACCGTAAAGATGCCTTCCTCGGTCTGGTTCGGCTCCCGGCCCAGAATGGACCGGACTTTGGCGAGTTCCGAATCGGTAAGCTGGCTCACGTTTTTGTAAGGGGGGAGACCTTCATTTTACCAGTCGCGTCCGGTTTTTTCTTCTTCCCTTTCACCGGCTTCGCGTTTCACTCCCGCACGCTCACGGCAAACGTCCGCCTAAGCTCAGGCCAGTTAGTCTTCACGGCCGTGAAGCGTTGCGTAAACAGGCCGCCTGTGCGGCTTGAATAATGATGCCTGAACTTCCGCAGTCATGTGGTTTGTGCTCGGCGGAAGACCTTGTGGATCGATCCCATAACACCGGGTTCCTCGGAGCCCGATATCAGAGAACGCAGCTTGGAAGAAGCAGAGCTATCCGAAGAGCCTAACCTCGAAGCGTGACAATCCGGCGCTCAAGCGCCTGTGGGCCCACGTGAGAGGCGATTCAATATCATTGGCGGCCAGGCACGCAGGGCCATCAACCCAAAGCCCTTGGCCGCCGCAACGTCATCCCCTCCCCTACGCCGAAGTGTGCCTTCCGGCAGCCCAGAACCACCCCCACCCTATTGATTGACACTGAGTCTATTTGTATGTAGCATCTTAAGCGGTATATTCCCGCAGAATGTGCGGGCTGCGGCGGTCGCGGCTCGCGCGTGATGTGGGAATGGAGTCCCTACGCCCCGATGCGGAAAACAAATGAGGGGACCTTGGAGAGGAGCTGGCGGGTGTTGAACAGGAGCATCGTGCGAGTGGATTCGAAACGAATAGCGATCGGAGGGTTGCTGGTGACGGCCGCGGGTTATTTATGTGCCGCCGGGTATTTCTTTGCCGCGGCGATTCCCGCCTCCGCCCAGGCCCCGGCTTATAAGGCTCCCCGCACCAAAGACGGCCAGCCGAATTTGAACGGGATTTGGGAGGCGATGGGCAACGCCAACTGGGACCTCCGGGCACACGCGGCGTATCAAGGTCCGGTGCTGTCGCTGGGGGCCGCGTTCTCAGCTCCTCCGTCGCCGGGGTTCGTCGAAGGCGACGGCCAGATTCCCTACCTTCCCGCCGCTGCTGAACAGCAGAAGAAGAACTTCGCGGACCGGCTAAATCTCGATCCCGAAATCAAGTGTTACATGGCGGGAATTCCGCGTTCCGTTTACATGCCGTATCCGTTCCAGATCGTGCAGTCGCCCAGCACCATCATGATCGCCTACGAATTTGCCGGCGGCGTTCGATCCATCAATATGGGCAAGCCGACGGAGGCTCCCGCCGATAGCTGGATGGGTTGGTCCAGCGGGCACTGGGAAGGCGACACCCTGGTGGTCACTGTGACGGATCAGATCGACAAAACCTGGTTCGATCGCGCCGGGGATTTCCATAGCGACTCACTCAAAGTTACGGAGCGGTACACCCCGCGTAGCGCGGATACAATGATGTATGAAGCGACCATTGAGGACCCCAAGACGTTCTCCCGGCCGTGGAAAATCAGCCTGCCGTTGTACCGGCACGTCGAAAAGAACGCGCAGTTGATGGAATACAAGTGCCAGGAATTTGCGGAAGATGTTTTGTACGGAAAATATCGCAAACAGCCGACGAAGTAGGGAGTAAGACGTGAGAAGGAGATTGCAGATGAGGACTCTAGGTTCCCTGTTGACCAATCGTTCCCTGTTGACCGCCGCTGCGTCAGCGGCTCTGTTGGCCGCGCCTATGTTTGCGCAGGCTCCGAGTTCCAGTAAGGCCCCGGCAGGGGCACGGTCCAAAGATGTTGCCGCCGTCAAATCATCCTCGGCGATTCCCCGGACCGGGGATGGCCATCCCGATCTGTCCGGGGTTTATACCAACCAAACCACGGTGCCCATGCAGCGGCCGGACAACTGCGGCGCCAAGGAGTTTTATACCCAGGAAGACCTCGCCGCCGGAATGGGCGGAGCTCGCGGCTGTGCTACCGCGGCGGATGCGGCTAACGGTCGAGGCGGGCGTGGCGGAGGCCGGGGCGGAGCTGGCCGGGGCGCAGCCGGACGCGGTGCGGCTGCGGCTGCGGCCAACGACGGCGAAGGACCGGCTCTAGCGGTGCACTACGACGGCAACCAGTTCGGGCTCTCCGGTAACACCATCCCCCGCACCTCCAGCATGCGGACCTCGGTTATCACCGGTCCCACCGGCAAGCTTCCCGCCACCGTTCCGGCGCTGGCCCAGCGGCGCCAGTTGATCGCCGCCGCACGCGCCCATCAGTGGGATGGTCCCGAGACCCGCCCACTGGGCGAGCGCTGCATCACCTGGCCCTCCGAAGGGCCTCCCATGCTGGGCGAAGGTTACAACAGCGACGTTCAGATCGTCCAAGGCGAAGGCTCCGTCGGCATCCTCCAGGAGATGATTCACGATGCGCGCATGATCTCCACCACCGGCTCCGGCCCTGATCCGCTGGCCAGCAACGTCCACCAGTGGTTCGGCAATTCGCGGGGGCACTGGGAAGGCGACAAGCTTGTCATCGTAACCACCAACTACACCGACAAGACTCAGATCCAGAACACCCCCATCAGCACCAAGGCTAAGGTGACCGAGAAGTTCTCGCGCATCGACGCCGGCCACGTGTTGTATGAGTTCACCGTCGACGATCCGGATACCTGGGTCGCCCCGTGGAGCGGTGAAGTGGTCTGGGCCAAGATCGACAGTCCTATTTATGAATACGCCTGCCATGAAGGAAACTACGGCATGGCCAATAACCTGAGCGGCCAGCGCGCCACGGAAGCGAAGGCTGCCCAACAAAAGTAAAATCCAATGAGGGGGGAATTGATGAATCTTCGAGTCGTTTGTTCTTTCAGTGCCGCGCTGAGGGCCACAGTGGCCGCGGCGTTTCTGACTGCCTCGGTCTGTGCCCAGACCCCGGCAGCCGTTAAGACCAAACCTGCGGAGTCTTCGTCGATTCCTCGTACCGCCGATGGCCATCCGGATCTCTCGGGTGTCTATTCCAACGCGACTGCCGTGCCCGTCGCGCGTCCAGCCAATTGCGGCGAGAGGGAATTCTACACCGCTGAAGAAGCCGCTGCCGGCGCTCGCGACTGTGGGGGAGCGGGTCGAGGCGGAGCTGCACGGGGTGGTGCCCGGGGCGGAGGTGGCCGCGGCGCGGGTGCGGCAGGTGGCCGCGGCGGGCCCGCCGTCGCCGATCAAGTCCACTATGACATGGCGCAGTTCGGCCTCGATGCCGCTCACACCGTTCGCGCCAAGAGTCTGCGGACGTCCATCATCACCGGTCCCGAAGGCCGCGTTCCGCCGTTAACTCCGGAAGCGCAGCAGAGGCAGAAAGATCTACGCGCCTTCAACGCCCAGCACCAGTGGGATGGACCGGAATACCGCTCGTTGAGCGAACGCTGCATCATGTGGGGCAACGAAGGTCCGCCGTTCTTCCCCACCGGCTACGATAGCGACCTTCAGATCGCCCAGGGCGAAGGCTACGTGGTGGTCGATCTGGAGACCATCCACGACGCCCGCATGGTGCCCACCGATGGCCGGCCGCACCTTCCTGCCAGCGTTCACCAGTTGCTCGGCGACCCGCGGGGACATTGGGAAGGCGACACGCTGGTGGTGGAAACCACCAACTTCACCACCCGGACTTCGATCCAGGGCGCGCCCACCTCAGAGAAACTGAAGGTAACCGAGCGGTTTACCCGCCTGGACGCCGATAACGTTCTGTATCAATTTACCGTGGACGATCCTGGGACTTGGACCAAGCCGTGGTCGGGTGAATATACCATGACTAAGATCAACAGTCCGCTTTACGAATATGCGTGCCATGAGGGAAACTATGGCATGCCGAACATCCTCAGCGGCCATTTCGCCGCAGAAGAGAAGTAAGGAGTCAATTCGATGAAAAAAACGTTCGCTGTCCTGGTTGCCAGCGTTGGCTTCCTAATGTGTGCCGCGCCCACGTGGGCGCATCACGCTTTTGCCGCAGAGTTCGACGACAAGAAACCCATCAAACTGCATGGCGTCGTAACCCAATGGGAGCTGGTCAATCCCCACTCCTGGATCCACATGGACGTGAAGAATCCGGACGGCACCACCACCGCCTGGACCATTGAAGGAGGCAGCCCGAACGCGCTGTTCCGCCTCGGATTCACTAAGAACTCCCTGCCTCCGGGCACCGAGATCATCGTCGAAGGGTATCAGGCCAAGGACGGCGCCAATCGCGGCGTCGGCGCGAAGCTTACCTACATGGATGGCAAGAGCCTGTTCCTCAAGCCCGCCGGCGAGGGCGACGGCCCCACCAAGTAATGCGTCGCCGCCGTCAAATGTTTTTGGCGGCGGCCTCTATCCTCGCAGGCCTATTCCGAGCAAACCTACTCGGACAAACTGCGGCCGGACAAACTCCGGACCTCTCCGGCATTTGGACTAACGTCACCCTGACGCCTCTCCAGCGGCCCTCTCAATTCGCCGGCAAGCCTTTCTTCACTCCTCAGGAAGCGGATGATTACGCGAAATCGATCCTGGCGAACAGCCGATTGCACCCGTCTATCTTCGGTGAAGTCTGGGGCAAAGACGCGAAAGTCGTCTCCACGCTGCGAACCTCGCTGATCATCGATCCTCCGGATGGCAAGCTTCCCCGGTCGACCCAGGCCGCCCTGCGCAGAGCCGGCGAAATGCGCGCGGCACGGCGCGGGCATCTTACCGACGGACCGGAAAACCGGTCTTTGCCGGAGCGCTGCATCCTGTGGCCCGCGGCCGGCCCGCCCATGCTGCCGGGCTATAACAAGTACCAGATCGTTCAATCCGCGGACTACATTATGATCGTCTCGGAGATGTTCCATGACGCCCGCGTGATTCCTTTGGACGGCCGCCCGCACCTGCCTTCCAACGTTCGCCTATGGATGGGAGATTCGCGCGGCCACTGGGAGGGGAACACGCTGGTGGTGGACACCACCAACTTCACCGGCAAGACTACGCTCGAAGGATCCAGCCAGGACATGCATCTGACCGAGCGCTTCACGCGCACTGCTCCGGACACCATCCTGTACCAGTTCACCGTCGACGATCCGGCTGCGTTCGCCGTGCCCTGGACCGCCGAGATTCCGATGCACCCTGCGCCAGGCCCCTTGGATGAATACGCCTGCCAGGAAAACAATCAGGACCTCCTGCACCTCCTCTCCGGCGCCCGCGCCGAGGAGGCCAAAGAAGCCGAACGGGAGGCAGAATCTCACAAGTAGCTTTGATTACCGGAGCGTCACGAGGCATCGGAGCGGCCATCGCCGCGCTGCTCGGAGCCAACGGATACAGCGTCGCAGTCAACTATTCCCAGGACGCCTCCGGAGCAAATGAGGTCGTCGAAGGCTTGCATGCGGCTGGAGCGCAAGCCGTCGCCATCCAAGGCGATGTTTCGCAAGAACGCGATGTTCTGGAATTGTTTGAAACGGCCGAGCGTGAACTCGGGCCCATCCGAGCCCTGGTCAATAACGCCGCCATCACCGGAGGCTTCGCCCGCGTCGAGGATGTCGCCGCCGATACCGTCGCCCGCATGCTGGCGGTGAACGTCACGGGCGCCATCCTGTGCTCGCGCGAAGCGGTGCGGCGGATGTCGATACGCCGCGGCGGTCAAGGCGGATCCATCGTCAACATTTCTTCCCTCGCCGCACGAACCGGCGGGTCCGGCGAGTGGGTGCCTTACGCGGCGTCCAAGGGAGCCGTCAACACCTTCACCATCGGCCTCGCACGCGAGGTCGCAGCCGAGGGCATTCGAGTCAATGCCGTCTCACCCGGGTTAATCGAAACCGGTCTGCACGCGGCCAATGGCGAACCCGGCCGCCTCGAACGCCTGCGCCCCACGGTTCCGATGCAGCGTCCCGGCACACCCGAGGAAGCCGCCGCGGGAGTGCTCTGGCTGCTCTCGCCGGCGTCGTCGTACGTGACCGGAAGCATTCTCGAAATCGGTGGTGGCCGCTAGGTTTGCCCTTCTGGGCGGCCCGTGATCTCAGTTCGCTAGCGAGCTCCTTCAGGGCCGCGAGCCCTTCCGGGCCGCAGAATCCGCCCTCGGGTCCCGGCGGAAACTCGAAGGATACCGAGAGCATCCGTTCTCGAACGTGGCGCAAAAAACGGATCCCCGTAGGTCGTTCCCAGGAAGTAGTCGTCCCACTCCCAGTCGGGTGAGGTCCCGTCCAGAAAGCGCTCGATCACGCCGGCGAGTTCGCCGTAGCCCACCGCGGCGTTGTCCGCGCGGCGAGACCGAAACCACCCCGACACCTATTGCTCCGGCTGAGGCGCGGGCGCTCCACCGCCAGCTCCGCCGCGTCCCCCACCACCTGCTCCTCCGCGACCACCGCCACGACCACCGCGACCTCCGCGGCCTTGACCCGGTATCGGAATCGCCACCGCCACCAACTCTGCGGCATTGCCTTGAGAACCGTTCACCACCGCCACCAGGAATTGGCGGCCGTTTACCGTGTAGGTCATGGTGCCACCGGTCATCGAGTTGCCTAGCGGCATAGCGTAAATCTCGGCTCCGGTCTTTTTGTCGATGAACCGCAGGTCCGCGCTGCCCTCGATCAACATCGTCTTGGTCACCAGAATCGGCGAGCGCTGTCCGCCGCCCCAATTGCTGGCGTCGATATTGCCCGCCTTTAGCGCTGGATTGTCGACCAGATTCTCTGCCGGCTTGCCGTTGGGAATCATCCAGGCGTGGTCGCCGGTGTTCAGATCGATCGCCGTGATGCGGCCGTACGGACCCTTGATTAGCGGGATACCGCCCAGCACGTTGGTCGGCGCTCCGCCCCCTCCGCCCGCGATGTACGGCATCTCTGAACGGGGCTTGCCGTCCGGTCCCGGGGTCGACCCCGGTTGCAGCGTCGACACGTAGGGGCTGGTGGTGGAGGGGATATAGATCATCCCCGTTTCCGGATCGACCGAGGCGCTCATCCAGTTGGCTCCGCCGCCCGCGCCCGGCAGTTGCAGCGTTCCCACTTTGCCCTCTTCGTCGCGCACGATCGGCGGAGTATAGATCGGGCCCAGCTTGAACGACTGCGCCGCCTTCAACGCGGCTTCCTTGATCTCCGGCGTGTAGTCGGCCAGATCAGCCAGCGTCACGCCTTGTCTATCGAAAGCCGCAGGCTTTGTTGGAAAAGGCTGCGTGGGAGAATACCATTCGCCGGGGGCCTTGCCTTGCGGCGCAGGCCGCTCTTCAATCGGCCACACCGGCGTGCCGTTGGTGCGGTCGAATACGAAAATGTACGCGGACTTGTTCACCTGCGCAACAGCTTTGATCTTTTTGCCGTTCACCGTCACGTCCACCAGCACCGGCGCGGAGGGAATGTCATAATCCCACATGTCGTGGTGGATCAACTGGAAGTGCCAGATCTTCTTGCCGGTCTTCGCGTCCAGACATACCAGGCTGTCCGAGTACAGATTCGCCCCCGGCCTCTGCCCGCCGTAGGTATCGCCGCTGGGCGCCTCCACCGGGATGTACACGTAACCGAGCTCTTCATCGCCGGTCAGCGGTCCCCATGCGCCCGTGTTGCCGGTGAACTGCCAGGAAGGCTTCCCGGTTTGCGGATCGGGCAGCCACGTCTCGACGCCCGGCTCACCCGCTTGCGGAACCGTATGGAAGGTCCACAGCAGCTTGCCGGTGCGGACATCGTAGCCGCGCACGTAGCCGGGGGTGTTCAGCTTAGTCGGCAGGGCCACGCCCACTTTCTCCGACGCGCCCACCACCGCGACGTCGCGCACGATAATCGGCGGCGAGGTCGCGCCGATGGATTCCTTCTTCACCTCGGCGCGATCGAGCCCGACCCATAAATCCACGTGCGCGTCCGTGCCGAAGCTCGCGATCGGTACCCCGGTGTGCGCATTCAGCGCAATCAGTTGATAGCCGGGCGTAACGAACAGGATGCGGTCGTCGCCCTTGCCGTCGCTCCAATAACTCAAGCCGCGATTGACCGGCCGGACCGCGCCGCGCTCCTTGGTATCGTCGCCGTTATACAGCCACTTGGTCTCGCCGGTGGCCGCATCGATCGCCACCACCGTGCGGCTGGTTCCCGCGGTGACGTACAGCATGCCGCCCACCATCAGCGGCGTCACTTCCCACGCCGCTTGCGGCGCGGGTCCCATGTTCTGCGCCTTCCAGCGCCACGCCACTTGCAGATTCTTTACGTTGCTCGCATTGATCTGGTCCAGCGGGGAGTATCGCGTGCTGCCAGTATCGCCGCCATTCACGCGCCATTCTCCGTTCGACGTTCCGTACTGCGCCACGGCCGGGAGTGCAAGCAACAACGCCGGGAGCAGGCCGGCCATTTTCGACTTTGCCAACATGGGGGGTATTGTCCTCTGGCTGATTATATGTCATCTTCGGAATCAGCAGCATGAGCCGCGGAACGCTTCTGACAGCCGACGAGCTGGAACGAATGCCCGACGACGATTCGGTGCAAATCGAACTCGACGAAGGGGAACTGATCACCATGCCTCCAGCCGGGATGGATCATGGCGATGTTGGTGCGGAGATCACCTCAATACTCCGGCACTACGTCAAGAAACACCGCCTGGGGAGGGTGTACAGCGCCGACACCGGATTCCGTCTTGGCGATGATACCGTACGGGCTCCCGATGTTGCCTTCGTCCGCCAGACGCGGGTGGAAGAACTCGGGGGCGCCGGTCTCGCCAAGGGCGCGCCCGATCTCGCCGTCGAGATCTTCTCCCCTTCCGACTCGGTCCGCCAGTTAATGCGCAAGGTGAAGCAATACTTTGCGGCCGGCTGCCACACGGTGTGGATCGTCTATCCGGAAAATCGCGAGCTGCAGATCCTGGAAGCCTCGGGCACGGACCGTTTGCTGCACGCCGAAGATACCCTGGAAGCTCCCGAGCAGCTTCCCGGCTTCTCCGTTCGCGTCTCCGAGTTCTTCGAGTAGACCGGCTAGCCCGCAAAGGGCCGGTTGCGGTCCTCGATGTGCGGGGGTAAGAGCCGGTCTGGCCGCGACCCAGGCTCCGTTTTGCGGGCTGTTCCTTAGAAGCCGGAGACGGCGACAGTTCGAGGAAACACCGCGGTAAACCAGAATCGCGATCCCACGCCCGGCTGGCTCTCGATTCCAATCTCGCCGCCCATCAACTCCACCAGTTGGCGTGAAATCGCCAGCCCGAGCCCGGTTCCTCCGTACCTCCGCGTGATCGATCCGTCGGCTTGCACGAAAGGTTGGAACAGGCGCGCCCTGGCTTCCTCGGTCAGGCCGATGCCGGTATCGTTTACCTCGAACAATAGCTTGACCGGATCGCCGGGCGCCGAAAACCGGGTGGTGCAGGCGCTGACGGAAATCGAGACGCTGCCGCGCTCGGTGAACTTGATCGCGTTTCCCACCAGGTTCACCAGCACCTGCCGCAGACGCAGCGCGTCTCCGGTGAGCGGATGCCAGGCCTCCGGGCAGGTCGAGCACTGCAGCGCCAGCCCCTTGGCGCGTGCGCGAGCCGAGAGCAGCTTCAACACATCCTCGGCGATCGCCGCCGGCTGCAGCTCGCGTTGTTCCAGTTCCAGCTTGCCGGCTTCGATCCGGGAAATGTCCAGTATGCTGTCGATGATCGCCAGCAGTCCTTCGGCCGAGCGATACGCCATTTCCGCCCAGTCCCGTTGCTCGGCGTCGAGATCGCTGTCGAGAATCAGGCCGGTCATGCCCAGCACCCCGTTCATCGGGGTGCGGATTTCGTGGCTCACGTTGGCCAGGAACTGGTTCTTCAATTCCGTTGCCTCGCGGGCCACGCGCACGGCTTCGGCCAGCTCCAGGTTCTTCTGCTCGATTTCCGCCGCGTAGGATTTGAGTTTTTCCTCGGCCTGCTTACGCTCCAGCGCATAGCGGATGGAACGCTCCAGCAGCTTAGCGTGAAGGTCGCCTTTGACCAGGTAGTCGGCGGCGCCGGCTTTCATCGCCTGGACGTCGATTTCCCAGTCTTCCTGACCGGTCAACAAAATGATCGGCGCCTTGCAGCCTTTCGCTAGAGCTTCGCGCAGCAACTCCAGTCCGTCGGCTTCGCCCAAGTGGTAATCGAACAGGTACAGGTCGTGCTCATTGCGCTCCACGGCCTGCAGAGCTTCCTGGTAGGTGGGCGCCCAATCCAGCTCGACCTTGTGCCGCTCGATGCTGCCCAGCAGTTCCCGCGTCAGGACGTAGTCATCCTGGTCGTCATCGGCCAGGAAGACTCGCAGCGTACCCCTGTTCATTCCAATTCCAACTTTTCGCCTGAAGCTTCAGGCCGCTTGTTCTCGCGGAGGAAGCTCCACGATCTCGAACCAATAGCGTCCGAAGGCCAGCGTCAAATCGACCAGGGACTGGAAGGTCACCGGCTTGACGATGAAGGAATTCACGCCCAGGTCGTAGGCGCGAAGAATATCTTCCTCCGCCTTGGAGGTGGTCAGCACCACGGTGGGGATCAGGCGCAGGCGCGGATCAGCCTTCAGGTGCTGTAAGGCCTCGCGGCCGTCCATGCGGGGCATGTTGAGGTCCAGCAGAATCATGCCCGGCAGAGGAGCGTCCGCCAATCCTGTGTACTTACCGCGGCGGTGGAGATAGTCGAGCAGTTCCTCGCCGTCCTCCACGAAATGCAGCTCGTTGGCCAATCGGCTCTCCAGCCAGGCCTCTTTTACCAGCATCCGGTCTTCCGGATCGTCGTCGGCGTAGAGCACCGTGATGGGCCGTGCGTTTTTACTCATGGACTGGTTCTCCTGTGACAGGTTTTCCTGTGAAAGGTTCTCCTGTGAAATTTGGGTCGGGCCTGGGGATGCACGGCAGCGTGACGATGAATTTCGCCCCAGCGCCGGGTGCGCTTTCGGCTCGAATCGAGCCGCCGTGACGCTCGGCAATTTTGCGGCAGATGGCCAGGCCGATGCCTGAACCTTCATACTCGTTCCTGCCGTGCAATCTCTGGAATACCTGGAAAATGCGGTCCTGGTATTTCGCGTCAAAGCCGATGCCGTTGTCCTGGACAATCAATCGGCACATCGGTGTCGAGTGTTCTTCGGCGGCGGACTCGGCGTGCACCTCGACCACCGGCCGGTGCCCCTGTTTGTGAAATTTCAACGCATTGCCGATCAGGTTTTGCAGTAATTGCGACATCTGCAGCCGGTCCGCCATCACCGCCGGAAGCGCGCCGATCTCTACGCGTCCGCCCAGTTGTTCGATGCGCGATTCCAGGTCCGATACCACGTCGAAGGCGACCGCGTGCAGATCCACGGCCCCGAATGGGCGCGGGTGCGTGGCCACGCGCGACAGCGCCAGCAGATCGTGGATCAGCGTCTGCATGCGCGAGGCCGCGTTCTGCATGCGCGCCAGGTAGTCCCGGCCGTCTTCGCTGAGCGAATCCGCGCATTTCACTTTGAGCCGGTCGCCGAAAGCCTGGATCTTGCGCAAGGGCTCCTGCAGATCGTGCGAAGCCACATAGGCGAATTGTTCCAGCTCGGCATTGGAACGCGCCAGTTCCTTGGCTTGCTTCTGCAGCGCCAGCTCCGCCAGCCGGCGCTCGGTGATGTCCACCATGAAAGAGCGGATGCCGGTGACCTCTCCGGCGGCGTTGCGAATCAGCTTGGGGTGAATCTCCAGGAACACCGCCGTGCCGTCCTGCCGCTTGTATTCGCGTTCCACGCGCGTCAGCGCTTCCTCTTCGGAGAGCTTGGAGCGCAAGGCGGCCGCACTCTTCTCCTGCTCTTCCAGCGCCATGAATTCCCAGATGGGCCGGCCGAGCATCTCCTCGGCCCGGAAGCCGAGCAGCGCGCACTCCATCGGGTTGACGCGGACCACGTTTCCGTGGATATCGATTTCGTGGCAGGCTACCGGCGCGTCCGCGAAAAGCTGGTCGTAGCGCAGCTCAGCATCACGGAGCCTGTGCTGGAGTAGAGCCTGGTCATCGACGCGGGCTTGACTTTCGACGTGGATAAGTTCTACCACCGAAACACCCTCTCATCACATTGTTTCGGTTGAATTTACGGAAATCTTTATGTGAACTCAAGGCCCACGCTGCCCAGCGGGCCGAAGTCTGCGCCGAAGTCTGCTTGGATGCGGTCTCCCCGCTCGCCCATATAAACCTCCATGGTGACGCCGGTGGTGACGAACTCGCCTGCCTTCAGCCCCCGCCCCTGCGCGGAAAGCCGGTTGGCGAGCCACGCCATCGCATTCAACGGATGACCGAGCACGGCGCGCCCGCTGCCCTCCCGCTCCAGTTTGATCTCTCCCTGTGGGCCTTTGACAAGAAGATGTACCGTCTGTGCTGCCAGGTCGATTCCGCGCCAATCCGTGACCAGCCGGCCTTTCACCCACGCCCCATGGCAGGCGTTATCCGCGATCAGGGATAGAGCTCCGATGCTGGTCCAATCCTCGAAGCGGCTGTCCACGATCTCGATGCCGCCGAGCACGCCTTCCACCGCTTCCGCGATGTCCTGCGCCGTGTAAGCCGCCGCGCGCGACGGAAGATCGCGAGCCATCAGGAACGCAAATTCCGCTTCTACCACGCGCATGAAGAATTGGCCCGCGTCGATCTTGGCAGGACTGTCGAAGCAGAAGGCCGACGTCATCCGCCCATAGAATGGCCCATCCACGTTCAGTTGCCGCTGCGCCGTGACGTTGGTGCAGGCGATCTTGTATCCGATTCCGTGCCCGCCGTAATGCCGGGTAAGCTGCTGCACCAGATCCTCTTGGCAGGCGTAAGCTTGTTCCATCGATCCGGGTTTCACCGGGAGTTCCCTCAGGCGAGCCATTCCCGTTCTCGCCTCGTATAACAGTTCCGCGCTTGATTTTCCCACCAGATTATCGTAGCGCCTCTCAACTCTGACTGAGCCGCGCGCGCAGCAAGCCCGTGTTTTTGGACTTCTGCCGTAGGCAAAAAAGGCTCCTTCCAGTCGCGGCTCGGTAACGCACGGCACGGAGATAAAATGAAGAATGCCCGGTCGCGTCAGCTCTTTCCGCCTTTTTTGCGCTGCCGCACTGCTGGCTGCCTGCGGTTGGGGTCCTTGTGTTTGGGGTCAAAGCGCGCGGGTGTATTCTTACAAGGTCGTCAAGATGTACCCGCACGACACCAAAGCGTTCACCGAAGGCCTCGAATTTCACAATGGCGCCTTGTGGGAAAGCACCGGAGAGAACGGCGCCAGCTCCATCCGCAGAGTGGATCTGGAGACCGGCAAGCCGCTCGAAGATCATCCGCTCTCCCTGCTCTACTTCGGCGAAGGAATCACGTTCTTCGGCGAGCGTCTGTTCCAGCTCACCTACATGAACGGGGTCGCCTTTGAGTACGATGCGAAAACCTTCAAGCAACTTCAGTCCTTCCACTATTCCGGCGAAGGCTGGGCGCTTACGCATGATGCGAAGCGCCTGATTATGAGCGACGGCAGCTCCGCTCTGCGCTTTCTCGACCCGTCCAGTTTTCAGGAACAGGGCCGGCTGGTGGTGCGCGAGGGAACGCGTCCCATCACCAATCTGAATGAGCTGGAGTGGATCGAGGGCGAAATCTGGGCCAATATCTGGACCCAGGAAATGGTCGCGCGTATCGATCCGCGCAACGGGCAGGTCAACTCCTGGGTGGATTTGGGTGGACTGCGCAAGCTGGCCGGCTGCGGCGAAAGTTGCGACGTGCTCAACGGCATCGCCTACGATGCGGCGCGCAAGCGGATTTTCGTCACCGGCAAATACTGGCCCAAGCTGATCCAGATTGAGGTGACCGGACCGTAGACGAATGCTGGAAAGCGCAAAAACCGCTTGCTGGCGCGCGCGGCTCTGCAAGGGCTTCTGATCTGTGGCTAGACAGAGCCGCGACCGGAGGGAGCGGGTTCCTGCGACGAATGACCGAACCTCCGCTGGGCCGAGCGGGCACCCCGGTCGTGAGGAAAAACGCCGAGCGACGTCACAGGTTGTCCCACCGGAGGCAAAGCTGAGCCGCGACCGCTAGGGAGCGGTATACGCGAACTTTCGCAATCAAGCGCTAAAGCGGAAACTCGTCGTCGCTAAAATTTTGAGCGTGCACGGCGCGCACCAACTCCTCGGGAGTCGGAGGGGTTCCTGAGAAACCGGCAGGCGCGCCCGGCGGAGTGATCGCCGGAGCCGCGGGATTTGCGCCGACGGGCGCCGGTGGAATGCCGCTCGGCAAAGCCGCGCTGAGCGCGGCGACTCCGGACGTAGGAACCGGAAACGGTGCGGCCATCGAACTCCCCATGCCCTGCGAAATCCGCCGCATGTCTTTGACGACTTCCTTCAGTTCATGCACGTCCCCGGCGATCTGGTACAGTTTCATTACGCCGCCGGCGATTAGTCCCAGAACCACCAGCATGGAGACCAGGCTGAGAAAATCCTGGATTGAGTTCATAAGTTCAGCTCCGGGCGGTGTATCGGCGGAAACACGCGAACACTTTAGTACCGCACACGCTTTAGTACCGCACAAATTAGTAACGGTCCGTGCCCGGTGCTCCTCGTCGGCCTGTGCTCCTCTGGAGCAGAGCGTCCTACTTCCCGGCTTCTTTGTCGGCCTCGAACTTGAGCGACGCGGAGTTCATGCAATAACGCTGCCCGGTCGGCTGCGGGCCGTCGGGAAACAAGTGGCCCAGATGCGCATCGCAGCGCGCGCACATCACCTCGATGCGGCGCATTCCGTGGCTGGTATCGGTCTCGGTGCGAACTTTGCTCTTGTCGATGGCGTCGTAGAAACTGGGCCAGCCGCTGCCCGACTCAAACTTGGTGTCGGACCGGAACAACTCCGCATCGCAGCACACGCAGCGGTAGACGCCGTGATCGTGATTGTCCCAATACGCGCCCGTGAACGCCGGCTCCGTCCCCTTCTTGCGGGTCACGTAGAACTGTTCCTCGCTCAGTTGGTCGCGCCACTCCTTTTCGCTCTTGGTCACCTTGTCCATACACCCTCAAGCTTACACTGGAAGTGAATGAAACCGGCGTATTGTCTCTTCTTGGGCTCCGCGCTCGCCTTCGGCCAGAGCGGTTCGGGCATCGACGTGCCCAAAGTCACGCATGGCATCGAACGGCACTACAACAGCATCAAATCCTTGAAGGTCAACTTCACGCAGAACTTCGTCGACCGCGGCGGCCGCCACCTGCCGATGTCCGGAGTCCTCTATCTGGAGAAGCCACGCAAGATGCTTTGGGACTATACGTCGCCCGCCGGGCAGTTTCTGCTTTCCGACGGCAACTACGACTACGACTACGATCCCAAGAACCATGAAGTCGACCGCAGCAAGGTGAAGGAGGCGGATGATATGCGCGGCCCGCTCGCGCTGCTCTTGGGAAAAATCGATTTCGATCGCGACTTCGGTTCTTACACCGTCAATTCCACAGACGGATCCATTACCGCGACTCCAAAATCCGACAAGCTGCTGTTCACCTCGATCACGTTTGTGGCTGCGCCGGACTTCAGCGTAAAGAAGTTGTCCATTCGTGGCCAGGACGGCTCGACCACCAGCTTTTCCTTTGACGGCGAGGTGACCAATCCGCCCCTCAGCGCGAATCTCTTCAGGTTCGTCACGCCACCTGGCGCGGTGGTGTCGGATGCAGCAAAACCATAACCCAAGCAAAAGCATGACTCAGCTCACCGAAATCGCACCTTTCACGAATGAACCTGCGGTCCGCTTTCGCGGTCCCGAAAATGCCGCCAACGCGGGCGCCATGCAAGCCGCGATCACGCGCGTCCGCACCGAGCTCGGCCGTGAATATGATCTGGTGATCGGCGGCCAGCGCTTCCGCACAGCAGAGAAGATTCATTCCATCAACCCGGCCCACCCTTCCGAAATCGTCGGAGTGCATCAGAGAGCCGGCCGCGTTCATGTCGAGCCCGCACTAGCTGCGGCGCTGGCCGCCTTCGAGTCCTGGAAGAACACCTCCGCGCAAGATCGCGCCGGGCTTCTGTTCCGCGTGGCGGAAATCCTGCGCCGGCGCAAATTCGAATTCAACGCCTGGCTGGTGCTGGAGGCGGGCAAGAACTGGGACGAAGCCGAAGCCGACACCTGCGAAGCGATCGACTTCTGCGAGCTCTACGCGCGCTCCGCTCTCCAGCTTGCCGAGTCCAAACCCATCATCCAGTTACCGGGTGAGAAAGACGAGTTGCACTACATCCCGCTGGGCGCCGGCGCGGTGATCGCCCCCTGGAACTTCCCTTTGGCGATCCTGTGCGGCATGACCGTAGCCGCCGTGGTCGCGGGCAACACGGTGGTGCTGAAACCCTCCAGCGATGCTCCCACCATCGCGGCAAAATTCTTCGAGGCGCTGGAGCAGGCCGGTCTTCCCGCGGGCGTGGTCAACTTCTGCCCCGGCTCCGGCGCGACCTTCGGGCATGGAATCGTCGAGCATCCCAAGACGCGCTTCATCGCCTTCACCGGTTCGCGCGACGTAGGGCTCGACATCCATCTGCGTGCGGCCAAAGCGCAGCCCGGTCAGATCTGGATCAAGCGCACCATTCTGGAAATGGGCGGCAAGGATTCGATCCTGGTCGACTCGATCGCCGATCTGGACGCCGCTGTCGAAGGCGTTGCGGTCTCGGCGTTCGGCTTCCAAGGCCAGAAATGCTCGGCTTGCTCGCGGGCGATTGTGGACCGGTCCCTCTACCATGCCTTTCTCGAAAAACTGGCCGAGCGGGTCTCGCGCATCCAGGTCGGGGATCCCGCGGAAAATGTCGCGATGGGTCCGGTCATCAACCAGGGCGCGCTCGAATCGATCTTGAGCTATGTCGAAATCGGCAAACAGGAGGGCCGTCTGCTTGCGGGCGGGTCAAGCTTGGCCCATCGCGGAGATTATGGCGCCGGATATTATCTCGAGCCAACCGTGATCGCCGACGTCGCACCCGATGCGCGCATCGCGCAAGAAGAGGCCTTCGGCCCACTGCTAGCTGTGATCCAATCCCGCGACTTCGAGGATGCGCTGGCGATTGCCAACAACACCGAGTATGGCCTGACCGGCGCGATCTATTCCAATTCCGCCGAGCACATCGCGCGGGCCGAGCGCGATTTCCACGTGGGCAATTTGTACGTCAATCGCAAATGCACCGGAGCCATGGTCGGCGCGCATCCCTTTGGCGGATTCAATATGTCGGGAACGGATTCCAAGGCCGGGGGCGCCGATTACCTGTACCTGTTCACGCAGGCGAAGTCGATCGGCCGCAAGCTGTGATCCTACTGCGTACCTTCGGGCGGCGTGAACTTCCACAGATCGTCATGAGCCGTTTGGCATTCGCGGCGCAACCGGTCGGCTTCCTCGCGCGCCCTCTTGAACTCTGCTCCCTTGCTTTCCGCCAGTTTATGCACGGCTGCCCGGTAGGCCCTCACTTTCCGCGCGTAACGCGTGAATAGGCTACCGGCGCGCAGATATTGCTGCTCAGACATTTCTAACGAAACCCGCTTAGGAACAATTCGATTCTTGCATGTGGCGCGGGGTCGAACCAATCCCTTTGAAAGGTGACGAACAGAAGCCGGAGCTTGTGTTTATAAAGTTTTTAGATTCCGCGGCTCAGTTTCAAATTCCCCGAATGACGCCGCCATCGACTTGCAGAGTTGCTCCGGTAATGTAGGAGGCCGCGTCGGAGAACAGGAACACGGCGGCTGCGGCGAAGCCGTCCGGATCGCCGTAACGGCCCATCGGGATGGTGGCCCACACGCGCTTTCGTTGCTCCTCCTGGGAGATGCCGGCGCGCTTGCTGTTCTCGATGTCGATTTCGTCGACGCGATCCGTATGAATGCGGCCCGGGATGAGCTGGTTCACGCGAATGTTCTGCGGGGCCAGCTCCAACGCCAGCGTCTTCGAGAGCGACGACACCGAAGTCCGCATCACCGTCGAAAGCGAGATGTTGGCGATGGGTTCCTTCACGGCCGAGGAGGTCGGCAGCACGATGGCGCCGCCGCCGCGCGAAATCATCGATGGCACGGCCAGGCGGACCATCCGGATCGCGCTCAACAGCAGCAGCTCGAACGCATTTTGCCACGCGGCGTCATCGAATTTGAGCACCGGTCCCGGCGGCGGCCCGCCGGAGTTGGGATACAGCAGATCGACGCCGCCCCACTGCTCGAAGGTTTTCTGAAACCATGCGGCGATCGATTCGGCAGAGCGAACGTCGACAGCGGTTGCGAGGACCGGCGAACCGGTCTCCTGTCCGATCCTGGCGCCCGCCTCCGCAATCGCCTCCGCGTTGCGCGAAGAAAGGGAAACCCGCGCGCCTTCTTTGGCTAGCGCGCGGGCGACTGCGAATCCCAGGCCGCGGCTTGCGCCCGCGACCATCGCGACTTTATTGGTGAGTCCTAGCTCCAATTCGAGAGTCCCCCGGGTCTAGCAGGATGCCGGCAAAGCGCCAAAAACCGCTTGCTGGCGCGCGCGGCTCCGTTTACAGAGCCGCGGCCGCAAGGGAGCAGTTGTTAGAACGAAAACCGAACCGCCCACTGCATGCTGCGAGCTTCCGAGCCATCGGGAGCCACGATGTCGTTGGTGCCGACGCCGTACGCCGTGGGCGTCAGCGTCATAACACCTTTGGACTCCGTGAACGCCTGCGAAGACATGGCCATCGGCGACCAGCTATTGCTGATGTTGAAAACTTCGAACAGACCGTACAGGCGCATGCGCTCGCCAAGCGGGATCATCTTGGTCAGCCGCGCGTCGGTCCGGTAGCTGGCCGGCTGCCACACGCTGTCCACGGACCAGAACGGAACGCGCTCGCTCAAACCAGAGCCGTTCAGGCTGAAGTTGCTGAACATGCCCGATACCGGAGTGTCGAGCACGTTGACGTAGGGGCTGGTGTACGGACGGGAGCTGTTGATGGTGGTGAGCGAGGAAAGTTGCCAGCCGTTCACGAAATACCGCGAGAAGGCGTCCGTCCTGCTGGTGAGTTTCGGCGAGTACACAAACGAAACGACCAGCCGGTTGGGCTGATCCTCGAGACCGTCGCCGTAGTCAACCTTGTAGTTGCCGTTCACCAGCCAGTTGCTGGCGCTGCTCATGAAAATATTCGGCGAGTCCTGCCCATAACCTTGCCCGTCGTCGAATTCGTGCGACCAGGTGTAGGCTACCGTTCCCTGCAACCCCTGCGCCAGGCGCTGGGTGAGCTGCAGCGTGGCGCCGTAGTATTTGCTGGTGACGCCGTTTTCGTCCTGAATGATCGAGCCGAAGCGTGGATCGGGGCGGCCGTTGGAGGAGCCGGGGGTGCTTAGAAGGACTGGCGTTGTATATGTCCCGGTCTGCTGACCGCTGGCGTTGTCGATCGTGTATGTGAAGTTGGTGGTCTGCGTCGGCAGATTCAGATCGCGCTCGCTGTACAGTTGCACGCCGCGGTTCCAGATGAAGGAAGCGGTCAGCAGCGTGTCTTTCGTGAGCTGACGGTCGACCGCGAACAGGCCGTTGATGGCGTAGGGCGACTTCCAATTCGGGGAGACGAACTGCAGGTTGACCGATCCGGTGTTAATTCCCGTAGGCACGGCGGGCAGGATGTTGGGGAAGGCCGGCCCGGCCGCAAATTGTGCTGCCTGCGTACTCGACAGGGAAATCGTGGAAACCACGACACCCGTGCCGGAGGTGAACAGATCCTGAAGCGTCGCGCCGGCCACTCGGGCATAGTAGGTGCCGATACCGGCGCGCAGCACGGTCTTGTTGTCCAGCCGATAGGCAAGACCGATCCGCGGCATCGGATCGTCGACCGGAGAATGAATGTGGCAGGTTTCCGTATAAATCTGGTTGCAGACCGTGGGCGAGGGCAACTGCGAATATTCATACCGCAGACCGAGGTTCACCGTGAGGCGGTCCGTGGCGTGCCACTGATCCTGCACGAAGAAGTCGTAATCGTTGATCCGGGTGTTGATGGCCGGGTCGCCAAACGCCTGAGTATAGGATTTCCAATTCTTCGTGCCGGTGGTGTTGCCTGAAAAATCTTCGGCAAAAGTGGTGGGGGTGGCGTAAGTAAAGGTCCCGTTCCGGTTCTGGATGAAATAGCTGTAATCGTTGGTGGTGGCGATGTTGGCGCCGAACTTCACGATATGCCGGCCCTTGGTCCAGGTGAGGCTGTCGGTGAATTCGTTGCGGGTTTCGTTGGGCTCCACGCGCGGCAGGTAATTGGTCGCTCCCAGGGTGACTGCGTCCACCGACGCGCCCAGCAGGCCCAGTTGCCCGTTCAACGCCGGATTGAGATTGTCGCCGAGAAGATCGGTGTTGATGCCATAGCGGAATTCGTTGACCAGGTTCGGGGCGAGAATCGAAATCAGGCTCAACTTTCCATTGCGTGTGCGTACATAGTCGTTGCCGTTGGAGTTGACGCCTTGCCCCGTGGTGGAGGCCACCAGCGTCTGGTTCAAGCCGTTGGGCGAGACGAAGTGCAAAAAGTTGAAGTCGGCGCTGAGCGTATTCTTGTCGTTGATGTGATAGTCGAGGCGGCCGAAGCCCAAATCCGAATCCACTGTGCGCGGGATCAAACCAAAGAAGCGGGGCAGCACGGCGTTGATCGCGGTGCACTGCGCCGGAGTGGCCGGAGTGGTGCAGCCGATCCACTGCTGTGTAGCTGTATTGATCACGCCCGCCTTAACGTAGCTGTCCACGATGGGATCGTCCTTGCGCGCGAACTCGCCGTTGAAAAAATAGAACAACTTGTTCTTGATGAGCGCTCCACCGATGCTGGCGCCGGATTGCAGGCGCCACTGATTGGGATTGATGTTGGCGAAGGGATCGTGCGCGATCAAATCCTGATTGCGGTAAAACCAGTAGAGACTGCCATGCAGGTCGTTGGTTCCGCTGCGGGTGACGGTGTTGACTACGCCGCCCATGGCGCGCCCGTATTCGGCCGAGAAATTCGAGGAGACCACCTGGAATTCCTGAATCGAATCCTGCGCGATGGGCGAGAGCATGCGCGTGCCGCCATTGTTCTCGAGATAAAACTGCTGCGTCGCGTCGTTGCCGTCGAGCAGGAACGTGTTGCCATTGGCCACGCCGCGGAAGCTGAGCAGACCGTAGGAGCCGTCGGCGGTGACGCCGGGACCAAGCAGCGCGAAATTGTCATAGCGGCGGCCGTTCACCGGCAGATCGTCGATCTGAGCCGTGTCGACCAACTGCGAAACGTCGGTCTTGGTGTCGTCCACCAGCGGAGCCTCCGCTCCCACCCGCACCGTGGTTGCCGTTCCGGCCACGGCCAGGGGCGCGACGATGTTCAGGTTCTGGCCGACCGCCAGCGTGATCTCCTTCAAGTCGTATTGCGCGAAGCCCTGCTTGGTGATGCTGACTTCGTAGCCGGGCCCCGGCACCAGAGCGGGTGCATCGAAGACGCCGCTCCCGGAAGTCTTCAGAATCTGGTGCACGCCTTTCGAGTCGTTGGCGATTACCACCTGCGCATCCGGGATGGTGGCGCCGGAGGCGTCATGCACAGTTCCCGAGATCTCCGACAACCCTCCTGCCGCCTGCGGCCAGGCCGGAACAGCCGCCAACACCAACATTACTCCGCCTATTAAAAGATTTCGCCTCACGATTCAATTGCCTCCACTATTGAATTTGAGAAAAGGAGTTTACCCCGGACCTGTCACGGAAGTTAGACCCTGAATCCCGCGCGCGGAACACGCGCCTCGCACAACCCGGTGGAAACTCCCCTAAGGTTCACAGTATATCGGGGAAGTATTACAGATTCAAGAATTTCCGGCCTAGTGGCTCTCCCGCGGAACGGCCGCGCCGCGGCACCCGAGGAGGAAATCCAGGTCGGCTCCACGGTCGGCCTGAAGCACGTGCTCGATGTAGAGCTGCTGGTACCCGCCGCTCGCCCGTGGAGGCGGCGGAGCCCACGCCCCGCGGCGGCGCGCCAATTCCTCTTCCGCAACGCATAACTCCAACCGGCGCGACGCAACGTCCAGCTCGATCTCATCGCCCTCCCGCACCAGCGCCAGAGGACCCCCCGCGGCCGACTCCGGAGCTACGTGCAGCACCACGGTCCCATATGCCGTTCCGCTCATGCGAGCGTCGGAGATGCGCACCACGTCGGTAATCCCGCGCTGCAGCAACTTCGGCGGCAGAGGCATGTTCCCCACCTCGGGCATTCCCGGATACCCCTTCGGTCCGCAGCCCTTCAACACCATCACGGAATTCTCGTCCACCGCCAGGTCCGGCCGGTCGATGCGCGCCTTGAAGTCTTCGATGTCTTCGAACACCACCGCGCGGCCGCGATGCTGCAACAGGCGCGGGGTGGCGGCCGACGGCTTGATCACCGCGCCCAGCGGCGCCAGATTGCCGCGCACCACGGCGATGCCGGCGCGCTCGCGAATGGGTTTGCCGAACTCCCGGATCACTTCGCGATTCCAGCACGGCGCATCGGCGGTGTTCTCGCCCATGGTCTTGCCGTTCACCGTCAGAGCGTCGCGATGGATCAGATCGCCCAGCTCGCGCACTACGGCTGGAATGCCTCCGGCGTAATAGAAATCTTCCATGAGGAAGCGGCCGGAGGGCATCAGATCCACGAGTAAAGGCAGATCGTGGGCCAGCGTGTCGAAATCCTGCAAATCCAGCTTTACGCCGACGCGACCGGCCATGGCCAGCAGATGCAGCACCGCGTTGGAGGATCCGCCGATGGCGGCATTTACGCGGATCGCGTTCTCGAACGCTTCGCGGGTCAGGATTTTCGATAGCTTCAGGTCCTCGCGGACCATTGCCACAATCCGCCGCCCAGCTTCCTGAGCCAGGACGTAGCGCCTGGAATCCACCGCCGGGATCGCCGCATTGTGCGGCAGGCCGAGGCCCAGCGCTTCCACCATGCTGGCCATGGTCGAGGCCGTTCCCATGGTCATGCAATGGCCGTTCGATCGCGACATGCACGCCTCGGCTTCCATGAAGTCGGCCAGCTTCATCTTGCCCGCGCGGACATCCTCGCTCATCTGCCAGACCGCGGTGCCGGAACCGATCTCGACGCCGTGGAAGTTGCCGTTGAGCATGGGGCCGCCGGAAACCACCAGTGCCGGAAGGTCGCAGCTAGCCGCGCCCATCACCAGCGAAGGAGTGGTTTTGTCGCAACCACACAGCAACACCACCCCGTCAATCGGATTGCCCCGGATCGACTCTTCCACATCCATGCTGGCCAGATTGCGGAAGAGCATGGCGGTAGGGCGGATATTGGTCTCACCCAGCGACATCACCGGAAATTCCAGAGGGAACCCTCCGGCTTCATACACACCGCGCTTGACGCGCTCGGCAATGTTCCGGAAGTGGGCGTTGCACGGCGTCAGCTCGGAAAAAGTGTTGCAGATGCCGATCACAGCCCGGCCGTCGAACAGGTCCTGGGGAAATCCCTGATTTTTCATCCAGGAACGATGAATGAATCCGTCGCGATCTTTGTCGCCGAACCAATGAGAAGAACGAAACTTAGAGGTCGACACTAACGAGTAGTGTACGACTTGCTGAAATTGTTCCGCAGATTGGTCACCGTGAATTTACCGCCCTTGTCGATGCTGACCGCCAAACCCAACCCCTGGTCGGCCGCGCCCTGTTCCAGGTTGGCAATCATGTCCTCCGGGGCGTTGTGCGCGGCGTCGCTACGAACCGCGCGATGCACCTGCCACATGGCTTCCAGGCCCGGAATCTTCGCGATGGTGTCGAAGGCGGCTGCGTCGAAGCCCTTGGTTGCGCCGTCGTTCACAATCACCACCTGCGGCTTCAGCGCCCAGACCAGCGCGGGCGAGCCGGATTGGCCGCTCGAAAACCCGTGATGGGACGCCTGAAACAGGGTCACGGTTCCGATCTTGTTCACCGGGCAGGCCAGCATCATTTCGCGATCCCAGGTAAGATCGCCCAGATCCAGGAACTTGAATTTCCCGTAAGTGAGCAGGAAGCCGGCGCTCTGTCCGTTTTCCGTTTTATCCTCGGGATGCTCCGGAACATCCTTGCAGGACGCATTCGGGCTGGCGCTCACGCCGGCCAGCGGTTTCTCGATCACCTTCCCCGCAGCGCTCAGCGCGGTGATGGCGACGCCATTGAGCGGAATCTTGTCGCCGGGTGTCACCGTGGTCCGCTTGCCCTGCGCAACCGCTTTATAGTCGTCATAGAGCTTGGCTCCCGGCGGCGTGTTGGCTTCGATCGAATCGCCGTGATCGTAAAATTTATCGATCGGGATCAGCTTGGCCAGCGCCGGAACACCGCCCACGTGGTCGGTGTGGAAATGGGTGATCCACAGGATATCGATCTTCTTCAGCCCGGCCGACTGCGCAGCCGCGGCGATGCGCTTGGCGTCGCGATCGTCATTTTGCCCCCAGCCGGTATCGACCAGCAGGGACTGCCCCGAAGGCGTTATGATCAGCGTCGCCGCGCCGCCCTCGACATCGGTCCAGAGGATGCGCAGGTTGCCGGATTGTGCGTGGACAAAGGTCGCGGCAGCCAGGCCGAGTATGAGTCTTGAGACACGGGTTAACGTCACGCCGCCAAGCTATCACAAATTCAAGCCCGCGATGTCGTCCGGGACGGTCGCATGCTTCGGGCTTCACGAACGCGATCCAGCGCCCGGTTACTCTCCTTCGCGCCTGATATGATTGGCGACTGCATCATGATACAGGTCACGAGTCTGTCCAAGTCCTTTACCGATCCCAAGCGCGGCGTGCACCTGGCGGTCGATAAGGTCAGCTTCGAGGTCCAGGCCGGCGAAGTGTTCGGCCTGCTCGGCCCTAACGGCGCTGGCAAGACCACCACCTTGCGGATGCTGGCCACGCTGCTCAAACCCTCCTCCGGAACCGCGACCTTGAATGGCTTCGACATCGTGCGCGAGCCGGAGAAGGTGCGCGGCCAGATCGGGTTTCTCTCCGGAGACATGGGTCAATACGGACGGCTGACCCCGCGCGAAACGCTACAGTTCTTCGCGGCCCTAAATGGCCTGGATTCCGCGCGGACGGCGCAGCGCATTGCCGAAGTTTTGGGCATGCTGGAGATGAACTCCTTCGCCGATGTCCGCGGCGACAAGCTCTCCACCGGCATGAAGCAGAAAACCGCCATCGCGCGCGCGATTCTTCACGACCCTCCGGTGCTGATCCTGGATGAACCCACCTCCGGCCTGGACGTTCCCACCGCTCGCACGGTCGAAAACGCCGTGCTCGGGGCCAAGAAAGCTGGCAAGTGCATCCTGTACTCGACGCACATCATGGAAGAGGCCGAGTATCTGTGCGATCGCATTGCGGTGATCAACGGCGGCAAGCTGCGGGCCATCGGCACCATGGAGGATCTGCGCCGCGAAACCGGTAAGCATAGGTTGCGCGAGATTTTTCTCGATCTACTGGGTTTGGCCGCCTGATTCAAGGAATTCTTCATGCGCTTTTCTATCGTTCGAGCCATCTTCAAAAAAGAAATTCTGGACCTGCTGCGCGACCGCCGGGCCGTGATCAGCATGGTAGTGGTCCCGCTGGTGGTGTTCCCGCTGCTGATTGGCGGTATGGCGCGCCTGCTACCGATGATCCAGAAGCGTTCGGCCGAAGAAGCCAGCACCATGGCCGTGGCCGCCCGCATCACTACTCCCTCCCTGCGCGAGGCGCTGGAGAAGGCCGGCCTGCGCCTGGTGGACAAGGATGATTTGAAGGCCGCGGTAGAGAACCGGTCGGTTGGCGCGGCCATCGAGGAAGATCCCGGAACGCCGCCGCAGATTCGCATCTACGTCGACAGCTCCGACACCACCTCAACCGCCGCGGCCAACAAAATTCAGGTGATCCTGGCGGAGCTGAAAGATGTGCGCATCCGTGAGGGCTTGCGCGACGCCGGCATCAGTCAAAGCGTCCTGACTCCGTTTCTGGTGCAGCGCGAAAACGTCGCCAGCGGGCGCAAGATGAGCGGCGCGCTGTATGGCAGCCTGCTGGGTTACATGCTGGTGCTGCTAATGTTCACTGGCGGCATGTACCCGGCGCTGGACATGACCGCCGGAGAGAAGGAGCGCAAGACGCTGGAGGCTTTGCTGGCTTCACCGGCGCGGAGGCTGGAAATCGCCATGGGAAAGACGCTGGCCACTGTGGCGTCAATGCTGGCTACCGCGGCGCTCACCCTCGGCAGCATGATAGTCACGCTGCGCCGCGCGGGTCCAGAGATGAGCCTCGGCATGGACCCCGAGGGCGAAGCGCGGCTCAACGGACTGCGAACCGCCATGGGAACCGTGCCTCTGGATGCCGGCGCCATCGCCCTGATCGTCGCCATTTTCATTCCCCTGGCGTTATTTGCCGCCTCGCTGATGTTCGCCATCGCGCTCAAGGCGCGCAGTTTTCGCGAAGGCCAGACGTACCTGACCCCACTGCTCATGCTGGTGATTTTTCCCGCTCTGCTGGGCGGGATGCCCGGGCTGAAGATGACGCCGGCGCTGTGCCTGATTCCCATCTTCAACGCCAGCCAGATGATTCACCAGATTCTGATCGGCGAGGTTTCCAGCCTCAACTTCGCCGCAACGCTGGCGGCGAACCTGGCCTACGCGGCCATCGCGTTTCTTCTGGCGACGCGAATGTTCGAGGACGAGAAGGTCTTGTTCCGATCGTAGTTGTTTTAGCGGGCTGCGGAAAACTCGAAAACACCGCTTCCTTTGGTCGCGGCCCAGAATCGGCACTTGTTCACAGTCACTTACAGAGGCGCGACCAAGGGGAGCGGAGCCGGCGCAGGCTTTTTTCCGCAACCCGTCAGTGAAGTGCCGTTTATTGAACAGCCGTGTACAGCGTCTGCTGCCCCGGGTAATTCGCGACCGTGAAGGTCAGCGGAATGGCGCTGCCGGCCCCGACGTTAGGCACCACCACATTGAACTGATACAGGCCGACCGCGCCGGGCGCCAGACCCGCGTAATTGACGGTGGCAGGCACGCCGCCGAACTGCATCTGGAACCTCTCGGCCAGCTTGTTGGACTGCTGCACGATTTGGCCGGCCGGAATCGACGGCGTGACCGGGCCGAAACCGGTGCCGTACATCACCATCGTTTCGCCGGGGTTGGCGGGCCGCGACTTCACGCTGCTGGAGGCGCCGGAAGGCAGCACAATCGAGCCATCGCTGAGCTGCGCCCACACGTACTGCGTCCCAGCGATATTGGTGTTCGCCGGAGCATACAGACCCGGCTGCAGCGGCTCGACGCCGACGGTGATCGGGAAACTCTGCCCTGCTGCGTTGTAGACCACCAGTTGCTGCGGGCCGGTGGGAATATCGGTCGGCACCTGCACGTTCACTTGCCCGCTCCCGATGTAGGCCACGTAAGCGTTCTGGCCCGCGATGGTCACCGACGTCCCGTTGAGTGAGGTGGGCGCGTTCACGCCGTTGAAGTCGCCCGAGTTCCACGGCCGGGTTGTCACCGCGATATTGGAGCCGTAGATTTCGATCCATCCGCCTGGTGAAATCGACGGAAACTGCCCGAAAGCGCTGGCGCTGACCGCTGATCCCTCTGGCACCTCCGGCGGCGCCAGCGAAGAGCTGTAGGGCGTAAGCTGGCGGATCACATTGTTTCCTGAATCACCCACGAACACGTTGCCGCTGGAATCGACCACCACGGAGGAGGGGAAATTGAATAGCGACTGAACGGAATACAGTCCGTCGCCGCCGTAGCCGGGCTGGCCCGTGCCGGCGATGGTGCTGATGACTCCGTTCACCACCTTGCGAATCCGGAAGTTCTGCGAATCGGCGATGTACATGTTGCCGGCGGTGTCGAACGCCACCCCCAGCGGATAGTTGAGCTGCGCGCTGGTGGCGGGAATGTTATCGCCGTTGTATCCCAAAGCCCCCGTGCCGGCCACGGTACTCATGAGCCCGGTTGCCGCCGTCACCTTGCGAATGGCGTGATTGCCGCTATCGGCGATGTACAGATTGCCGGCGGCGTCGAACGCCAAGCCGCGCGGCGCACTCAGGCTGGCGTCGGTGGCCGGAAGACCGTCGCCCGAAAAAGTGGTCCCGCCGCTGCCGGCGTAAGTGGTAATGATAGGGGTGCTGGCGCTCAAGGTAACTTTGCGTACACGGTTGTTGCCCGTATCGGCGATGTACAGATTACCGGCGGAATCAAGCGCCACCGCCGACGGAGTATTAAGCTGCGCCAGCGTCGGCGCTATGGTATCGCCGGCAAACCCCGCACCCAAGGCGTTATCGCCGGCCACGGTGGTGATCTGGTCAGACTGCGTCACTTTGCGGATTACGTTGTTGGCCGAATCGGCAATATAAAAGTTGCCGGAGGCATCCACGCACACGCCGGTCGGGCTGTTGAGCTCGGCGGCGGTTCCCGTGCCGGTATCTCCGGAATAGCCGGCCGTGCCGTTGCCCACCACGGACTGGATGTTCCTGGTGGTCCAGTTCACCTGGCGGATGCGCAGGTTCAATTCGTCGGCGATGTACAGCGTGTGCGCCGAATCCAGCGCCACGCCCACCGGTGAATCGAGTTGCGCCAGGTTGGCGGCGGCGCCGTCGCCGGAAAATCCGAGCGTGCCGTTACCGGCCACCGTCGTGGTCAGGTAGGCGGTCTGCGCCTGAATGCGCCCGCCTCCGCACAAAAGCAACAGGGCCGCGGCTGCGGTGTTGGAAACAAAAGACTGAGCAAACTTCATTCTGTATATCGGATCAAACTCGCCACCCTGCGCTTAATTCCAGACGGCCCGGCGGCGAGCATGGTTTCAATCGATTCCCAGTCTGCCGGGCGGGAAGCGCGGGGGCAATATACGATGATAAGCCGAAATGGTGTCGCCGTGCCTGGGTAGGGCCGGGTCCGGGTGGGCTGCCGACCGAACCGATCTGGCGTGACAGCTTCCGGCTGCTAATATAAACTCCGGCAGTGAGCGACAATAGCTGTGTGGGAATCGCCGATGATCATCACTGTTGACATTAAGCCAGAAATCCAGGCGGAACTCGGTCGTCAAGCCGCTGCGCATGGCGTCGGCGTCGAGGCTTACGCCACGAGCCTACTGGAAGAGGCTGCCCGTGCTGGGGCCAGATCAAGGACCCTGAATCAGGAGCAACTGGATCGGACGCTCCGGGAGCTTGCGCAATTCTCGGACAAGATTCCGGCGTTACCGGATAGCGCATTCTCGCGCGAGAGCCTGTATCAGGATCATGACTGATGCCGGACGGTGCGGCGTGCTTGCTCGACAGCAACATACTGCTGCGGATTAGCAAGGCGGACGATCCGCATCACGCTGCAATCAGCCATGCGCTGCATGTCCTGGTCGGGCAGGGGACACGCCTTTGCTACACGTCGCAAAATCTCGGTGAATTCTGGAATGCTTCGACCCACCCCGCCGATAAGAACGGGTTCGGATTGACGGTTGCCGAGACGGATCGGCTGGCCGGAGTCATTGAACGGGATTTCGAGCTTTTGGCTGACTCCAGGGAGGTTCACGATCGCTGGCGGGCTCTTCTCGTGACGTATGATATCCAGGGCGTGCAAGTGCACGACGCCAGGCTGGCGGCGAGCATGTATGTTCACGGCGTCGGACAGATCTTGACGATCAACGTCCGCGACTTTCGCCGTTTTGACGGGCTTCCTGTAATGCAGCCGGCGGATTTGCAACGGCGATGAGGCGGACGGGAGAAGAGGCCGCGCGCATCAAAACTCCGGCTGAGGTTTCTGATATGTCAAGGACGCATCTATGGACACGTCCTTGTCCGTGAGCGGCGAGAATTTGTTGCTGAACACGAGATAGTAGGTTCCGGGCGTCAGCATCGTCGAAAACCCTCCAGTGGTCTCTTGGCCTTGCGTGCTCCAGAATACACGGGCCTCATGACCATTGATCCAGTTCGTGTAACCCTCTTCATCGGCAATGACGCCTTCAATATCGTTCCCTGCACCACCGGACGCCGTAAAATTCCCGGACACCGTCGCCTTGCTCATCCCAGGAGTGATTTCGATTTTGTAGAAGACGTAGCCGCCGTGTCGCACCGTGATCTGGCCGGAGGCTATAGAATCCTTTTGCGTCACCCACTCCACGGACTTCGGAATCGAACCGATCTTCGCTTTCGTCTCGGCGTAAGTCCTATCGGAGCGTGACATCAAATAGCTTCCGGCGCTGAACGCGACGATAGCGATCAGGATTACGCCGGTAACCTTTCCGAAGATGTTTTTTGGGGGCGCTTCGACCTTCGCTTCAGGTGCTGGTCGCTGCAGCTTCGAGCGTACTTCGGCTCGGTATTGTTCCTCGGCGATGCGCTTCCGTTCTTCCTCTTCGATGCGCGCCTTCTCCCCGGCTGTGAGCATACGGCCTCGGCTTCCGCTCAAAAGGATCGGCACCCGGGCACACACGCGATAGACGAAGCGGGAAAGAGGAAGGAGTATGCAATATCGCATTCAGCTGCAGCCGCAACAGATCAACTGGCTCGCGGTTCTTCAGGTAGTCTCGCTGCTACCCGGCATCGCAGTTTCTATTCGCACGCTGCGCGAATAGGAAAGGAGGGGCATTTCGGAGGATGCCCCTCACTGACTGTTTCGGAAGATACCGACCAAGATTAAGCTGAGCCGCGCCAAGAGTAATGCTTGCCATCGAACTCGATGAAATTCAGACTCGTCATGGGCCATACTCAGCTACTTCTTGCTGAGGCCTGCAGTGATCATTTTGGCCAGCCCCAGACCGCCGTTGTTGGCCAGAACCTGCGCAAACTGCTGGCCGGCGACGTCGAACATCGTGTCGGCAGAAGAGGAATCGGCGTCGTCGAGCGAGCCTCCGGCCGACTCGTGCGCCGTGCGCAGCATCTGCGCGATCAGCAGCGCTTCGAACTGCTTGGCGGCCTCAGCCGCGTTCTTCGGTTTGGCCTGCCCATCGGCATCAACAGGCGCGCCGGAGGAGGTCCCAGATGGGAGCATGGAAGCGATGGAGTCCACTTATAAAACCTCGATATCCGCGTCCAGCGCTCCCGCCGCGCGCATCGCTTCCAGGATGGTGATGATATCGCGGGCGGTCGAGCCGATTCCCTGCAGCGCCCGAACCAACTGCTCCACCGTCGCGCCCTTGTCCAGGGTGACGTTCTTCGCCTTGTCTTCCTTGACGTCAGTCCGGGTCTGCGGGACGGTCACGGTTTGCCCGGAGGACAACGGCGCGGGCTGCGAAACCTCCAGAGTGGTCCGCACTTCCACCGTCAATCCGCCGTGCAGAATCGAAACCGGCGAGAGCTTGATATCCTTGCCCAGCACGATGGTCCCGGTCTTTTCGCTGATCACGATTTTTTCGCGATGGTCCGGCTCGATGGTCAGGGCTTCCATCTCGGCGACGAACTCGACCGTGCGAGAGGCGTAGGCTTCGGGAATCTTCACCGTCACCACACCGGAGCTTTCGGCGTGCGCTACGGGCTCGGCTTCCGGTAGCTCGAAGTGCTTGTTCAGCGCCTCGACGATCTTCGCGGCCGTGGTGTAATCGGCCTCGTGCAACTGGAGCTTGAGGGTGGAGGTGGGCTCGACTGAGGGGGCGGCTTTTTCGACGATCGCTCCGCTGGGCACGCGTCCCACGGTCGGGTGATTCACGGTTTGGGTGTTGCCGCCTCGCCCTGCCGCGAATCCGCCGGTGAGCAGGCTGCCTTGCGCGACCGCGTAGGTTTCGCCGCTGGCGGTCTTCAGCGGCGTCATCAGCAACAGCCCTCCCTGCAGATTGGTGGCGTCGCCGATGGCCGCGGCAGTAATATCGATGTGCGCTCCCGGCTGCGCGAAGGGAGGCAGTGTCGCGGTCACCATCACCGCGGCGATGTTGCGAACCATGACCTGCGTGGGGTCTACGGTCACGCCCATGCGCCGCAGCATGTTGGTAAGCGTCTGCAGCGAGAAAACGGTCTGCGCCTTGTCGCCGGTGCCGCTCAATCCCACCACCAGGCCGTAGCCGATCAACTGGTTGTCGCGCACGCCTTCGAGCGATGCCAGCTCCTTCAGGCGAGTCCCTTGGGAACCCGGCAGCAAGACGGTGAAGATCAGAAATACCGCGCAGAGCTTCTTCATGTGCGCTCTAGAATGGCAGGAACCCCAGCAAAATCCGCGCCAGGAAGTGCGGACGCCGGATCGCGTCGCCCACCACGCCTTTGCCGTTCACTTGTACGCTCAGGTTGGCCACCTGGTTGGAGCTGATCGTGTTTCCGGTGGTCAGATCCAGCGGCCGGATCATCCCCTGCAGCGTGATGGTCTGTTTTTCGGAATTGACTCCGATGTTCTTGTTGCCCTCCACGATCAGATACCCGTTCGGCGCCACCCCGATCACATGCGCCGAAATCGTGGTGGTGATGGTCATGTTGCGCGCAGTCTGTCCGGTGCCAGCCAGTTCCACATCGCCGGAGGTGCCCAGCAGATTCGACAGCTTCGCGCTGGTAGCGCCGTAGAGAGAGGTGATGTTGGAGCTTGCGCTCGATTTCCGCGAGGTAGTGGAATTGCCGGAGGCCAGCGCGGAAGCCGTATCGTTCACCACAATGGTGACCAGGTCGCCCACCTGGCTGGCGTCGGCGTCGCGGACGGAGTCCAGCAGGCGTGCTCCGGGCACGAATAACGAGCCGGTCGACTGCGCCGCCAGCCAGCCCGGTAAGGCAAGAAGCACCAGACACTTTTTCATTTGTTGACGATCACCTTTCCCAGATCTTCCACGCGCGCCGCGAAGCGGCTGCCATTGTCCGGATTGCGGACAATCACCGTATCGCCGGGACGTCCACCGGAGTCGGCTTCGGATTCGAACCGCAGCACTACTCCGCCGGAAACCACCGTTACGGCGACCTTTTCGCCCCGCTTCACTGCCAGAGGAGGCAGCGCCGCCGCCGCCTTCGCGGCCGAGCCCGGCGTGCGGCTGGTCGCGCCGCTGCGTTCGAAGCAAACTTCTTGTGGAGAGCCCGCCGGAGATCCCGCCAGAGCCATGCCGTTACTGCGCGCGATGCGCAGCAGGTCCACTGGATGAAACACTCGCGTGATGCCGGGAAGCGGCGCGAGTCCGAGTTCCATCGAAGGGTCGAGCGCGGCAAACACCGGCGCGGCTTTGGCCAGATCGGAGGCATAGATGTGGTCGCTGGTGAGCGTTTGACACGCGCCGGGTCCAGGCTTCAGCGCGCTCGCGTCGCTCGCCGGTCCAAGCTTCAGCGCGCTCGCGTCGCTCGCCGGTCCAAGCTTCAGCGCGCTCGCGTTGCTCGCCGCCCAAGCTTCAGCGCGCTCGCGTTGCTCGCCGCTCCAAGACGGCACGCGGCCACTGCTAGTAGGCACCAAAAGATCCGGAGGCGCTTCATCGCGTCAACCCGTTCACTTGAGACAGCATGTCGTCGGCCGCCTTCACCACTTTGCTGTTCGCTTCGAAAGCGCGCTGGCTGGAGATCATGTTGATGAACTCCTCCACCACGCTCACGTTGGAATCTTCGATGTAGCCCTGCTGCAGAGTTCCCAGCCCGTCGGGACCTCCCGGAATGCCCACGGTGGGATTGCCGCTGGCGGTGGTGGGCAGGAACAAGCCGTTGCCGATGCTGTTCAACCCCCCGGGATTGGGAAAGCCAGCGAGCTGAATCTGCCCCAGCACCGAAGCCGCGGTTTGCCCCTCCTGCGTGTAGCTGACCGTGCCGTCGGCCGCGATGGTGACCGAAGTCGCCTGCTGCGGAATCGCGATCTGCGGCTGCAGCGCGTTGCCGTTCTGGTCGACGATGTTGCCGTTCTGGTCGAGCGCGAAGCTGCCGTTGCGCGTATAGGCGAGGGTCCCGTCCGGCTGCTTGATCTGGAAGAAACCGCCGCCCTGGATCACCAGGTCCAGCGGATTATCGGTCTCCTGAAAATTCCCCTGCGTAAACACGATCGAGTTGGCCGATGGCCGCGTTCCCAAGCCGAGCTGTAGTCCGTTGGGCACCGTGGTCTGCGAGCCAGCCGCCGCGCCCGGCTGCGTGAAGCTCTGATACAGCAAATCCTGGAACTGCGTGCGCCGGGCCTTGAAGCCGGTGGTGTTGGCGTTGGCCAGGTTGTTCGCAATATTGTCGATGCTCATCTGCTGGGCGTTCATCCCGCTGCCCGCGCTGTACAATGCTCGGATCATTTCTTGTAGTTCCCCTTCGTTCCTCTCAACTGACCTTCGCGACTTGCTCCACAGCCTGCTTGTCCATGTCCGCGCCCACCGTCAGCGCTTTCTGCAGCATCTCGAACTGGCGCATGATGCTGACCAGCCGCACGGCCGAGTCCGCTACCGGCACGTTGGATTGCTCCAGTGCGCCCTGGTGGATTTCCGTATCTCCCTCCGGCAGCGGCTTGAAGGATTGAGCGGCGCCGATGAAGTAGGTGCCGCCCATTTTCTCCAGCGCGCGCGCCGGATCGTCTACCGCGCCGATCTCGATCTGCCCCACCGTCTGCCCGTTCTGCTGAACGGTTCCGTCCTTGCCAATTTCGATAGGCTGCGTAGGGTCCACGGTGATCGGGAGGCCGCTATTCTGCTTGTCGCGCAGCGTGTAGCCTTCCGCGGTTTGCAACTGGTTCGATTTGGAAAGTTGGAAGGAGCCGCCTCGCGTATAAATGATTCCCTTGGGAGTGTTCAGCGAGAAGAGTCCTTGACCGGACAAAGACAAATCCAGGGCGTTTCCCGTAGGCGTCAGCATTCCCTGGGAGAAATCGATCCATTGTTGTTGGATTACGGGCAGCTCTTGCTCATAAAGACTGTAGAATTCCTTGTCCGTTTTGAAGCCGACCGTGCCGCTGTTGGCCATATTATTCGCCAGCATGTCCAGCGATTCCATTCTGGCCTTCATTCCGCTGGCTGCCGAGATGAGTAAGGGGTCCATGGCGTCGTTCTCTCGCGACAGACAATGCAACTGCGGTGCCGTTTTCTAAGACTGCGTCGATTCAGGCCGATACGCGAAATAGGTTCGAATTGGAACCGTCACGATTGTGCCGATTCGAAACCAGCGCCATTTCTTTGGCGCTTTTGACAGCGCTAATCGTTTGACTTTTCACATTTCCGATTTGGCGATGGAACTGCATTTGCTCCCGGCGTGAACGCGGTTGCAGCAGCGATGAACCTCCCGCCGGCCCCGGCCTCAGTGGGAAGGCCGGCCTCGATGGGAACGCCGGTCGCAATGAGTAAGCCCGGTCCCAGCCGGCAGGCGCCGGCCTTCACCAACCCCGCTTTCTCCAGCTTGGTTAATGTGTTGCTCGGACCGCAGCAGCCGCAGCCGGCGCCATCGGCGGCGGATCAAGCGCAAACCAGCGATTTGTCGCAAGAGGACTCGCACGGAGCTGCGACTTTGCCGCAAGCGCAGGCTTCGCCACAACCCGCTCCCGCTCCCGTCTCCGCATCCCAACTGGCCGACGCGATGATGCGGTCGATGTTCACTTCGTCGAGCAACGTGGCACTGATTAATTCGGCAGCGGTTAATTCCGCCGCGGTTAATTCGACTCCGACTCCGACTCCGGCGCAGAAGCAGGCTCCCGCGCCCAGCGCGCCCGGGGCGTTGCAGGAAATGGCCGCGCCGATAATTCCTCCCGCCGTGATGGCCATGTTGCAATCGCCGCTCGCGCGCAGCACGGATACGGTCGGGAAGGCCGCTCTCAAGCTTCCTCTTTATGCCAGCGTGATTCCAAATGAATCGAAACCCGCGGCGTCAAAACCTATAGCGACGGCCCCGCTGGCTTTCGCGCTCAAGGTTACTCCAATGACGGAAGCAGCGCCGAAGCAGGTTCCTGCAGTGCCGGCGCAAGCGCCCGCGCCCGCCGCTGGGCGACCGGCGGCCCAGGCGCCGGATCAATCGGCAGCGGACGAGGCGGCCCCGGCTGCTCCCGAAGCATTGGTGGATCCCGAACCGCAGGCTGCCGTGGGCACGGCGCAAGACTCCAAACCGGCGTCCGCCGCATCGGACGCATCCGCACCCGACGCGAAGACGCGCCCGCCGCAAACTCACGACGATTCGGTTCCAGCCGTCGCCGCTGTCTCGGCCGGTGCTTCTGCCGGCGGCGGGTTCAATGACTCTACCAGCGACTTCACGCGCCAGATGCCGGCCCAGGCCACCGCCGAAACGGCCACGGCCGCGATCGGAAAGATTCAGAGTCCAGCGGCGCCGACGGCTTCAGAGGCGCTGCGCGCAGCGGCCCCGGCTGCGCCCGCCACGTCTGCACAACCCGCTGCGCCGCTCAAGGAAATCGCCATGCGAATCAGCTCGCCCCAAGCGCCCACCGTCGATGTTCACCTGGCGGAGCGCGCCGGCCAGCTCCATATCGCCGTGCGAACCGCCGATGGCGGTTTGCAGACCTCTTTGCGCCAGGATCTGGGAACCCTGGTGAACTCGATCGAGCGCTCCGGCTATCGCGCCGAGGCGTTCGCGCCGCGCGAAGGTGCGCCCGCCGCAGCCGCAACCGAGACCAATTTCCAGAACGGCCGCCAGGATCAGGAATCCGAGCCGGGGAGCAAGGGCGGCAACCAGGATTCCTCACAGGACTCCTCACAAAACTCCTCACAGAACCCCGGCGGCGGCGGCCAGCAACAACAGCGGCGCGATTCGCGCCCCTCGAAATGGATTGAAGAATTGGAGAATCAACAATGAGCACGTCCCCCATCAGCTTGCCTTCGACTCCGGCGAGCCTAATGAACCCGGCCAGCAGTTCGTCGTCGTCCTCGTCCCAAGCGAGCGCCCAAAGCGCCATCGATGCCCTGGGCAACCCGGACACGTTCCTGCAACTGCTGGTCGCGCAGCTTCAGTATCAGGATCCGACAAGCCCGGCCGACGGCACGACGTTCGTAACGCAGCTCGCCACGTTTGCCGGGGTTGAAGAGCAGTCCGCGATGCGCACGGACCTGGACTCGATGAACACGGTGGCGCAGACGTTTTCGGGCGGACCGGCGGCGGTGGCTTCGGCCATAGCAGCGGACACCGGTTCCTCCACAGACACAAAGACCACCGGCGCCACAGGCACGACCGGCTCGAATTAATCAGGAGATCTCATGTTCACGGCATTTTCTACCGCTCTTTCCGCTCTCGATGCAGACACCACCGCGATCAGCGTGGTGGGCAACAACCTGGCGAATCTGAACACCGACGGCTTCAAGGCCAGCGAGGTATCCTTCCACGATCTGGTCACGCAATCGATCGGCGCGGGCCTCGGCGAGACCCAGGTGGGTTTCGGTGTCGGCACTCCCATCACCATGCTGCAGTTTTCGCAGGGAGCGATTCAATCCACCGGAAGCCCGCTCGACGCCGCCATTCAAGGCAACGGATTTTTCGTCGTGAATTCTCCGACTGGGGAAACAGAATACACGCGCGGCGGCAGCTTCCAGACCAACGGCCAGGGCGATCTCACCACTTCCACCGGGGAGATTGTCCAGGGATGGTCCGCCACCAACGGCGTGGCCAACACCAACGCTCCCATCGGCAACATCACCATTCCCTCCGGGTCCTTGCAGCCCCCCGTCGCCACGCAGAACGTGTCGCTGGGCTTGAACCTGGATTCGGCGACCGCGGCCACTGGAAGCTTCTCCACTTCGATGACGGTTTACGATTCGCTCGGCGACTCGCACGTGGTTACCTTCAACTTCACTCCGACCACGACGCCCAACCAGTGGAATTACAGCATGAGTTTTCCCAACGGCGATCTGACTTCACCGGGAACTCCCACCACCGGAACCCTGACCTTCGATTCGAACGGCAACCTGACCAGTCCGGCATCGACCGATCCGCAGCCGGTGCTGACGGCCACCGGTCTCTCTGACGGCGCGGCTGACATGAACATCACCTGGAACCTGTACAGCGGAACCACACCCACCGTCACGCAATATGCGCAAACCTCAGCCACTTCGGCCATGACCCAGGACGGAGCGGCCGCGGCCAACCTGACCAGCGTCGGCATCGCCAACGGAGGACAGATCGTCGCGCAGTATTCCAACGGTGCGCAGGTAGTGGTGGGGCAAATGGCCATGGCCACTATTTCAAATCCCGATTCGCTGATCTCGGCCGGAGACAACAATTACATGCTGGGCGCGGACACCGCGGCGCCGGCTGTCGGCTTGCCCAATTCGGGCGGACGCGGCTCCGTGCTGGGCGGATCGATTGAAGCGTCGACCGTCGACATCGCCACTGAGTTCACGAATCTGATCGTCTATCAGCGCAGCTACGAAGCCAACGCGCGCATGGTCACCACTATCGATCAGCTCAGCCAGGACACCATCAACCTCAAGCAACAGTAATTCAAAGGATTCATGACCTCGCTCGAAGAAATCGCGCACTTAGGCGACGTACCGGTCTCGATCGATGTCGAGCTGGGGCGCAAGATGATGACCGTCGCCGAGATTCTGGCGCTGGACAAAAACAGCGTGATCAAGATGCCGCGCTCCGCCGGCGACAACATCGACATTCTGGTGGGCGGCGCGGCGCTGGGTTCGGGCGAGATCGTGATTATCGAGGAAACCGTGGGAGTTCGGATTACGGATTTTAACGAGGAGGATTAACGACATGGATGTCGGCACCCTCCGGCAGGTCTCATCGGTCCTGCTGGTGTTCTTACTGCTCGGCCTGGCGCTGTGGAAGCTGCGCCAACCGGGCGCGGCGTTCCGCCCGCCGTGGCGCAAACCGGGCGCGAGCGCGCGGTCGCTCGAGACCATCGAGAGGCTGGCGCTCACCCCGCAACACGTGCTGCACCTGGTGCGCGTCCAGGGCCGTGAGGTGGTCGTCGCTACGCATCCGCAGGGATGCACGCTACTCCAAACCGAGCCGCGGGCGTTTCAAACAGAGCCGCGACCAAAGGGAGCGGGCATATGAAGAAGCTCCTGGTAATGCTCGCCGCCGGCGCCGTGAGCGCGTCCGCCGCGGCGTCAGATTCTTTGCTCGGCATCACTCTGGTGCAGAACAAATCCGGAGCCTCCATCAGCGTGCCGATGCAGATCATCCTGCTGCTGACGGTCCTGACTCTGCTGCCGGCGATCTTCATGTCGGTGACGCCGTTCCTGCGAATCGTGGTGGTGCTGCACTTCTTGAGGCAGGCTCTGGGAACGCAGACCGCGCCGTCGAACCAGGTTCTGGTGGGGCTGTCGTTGTTCCTGTCTCTGCTGGTGATGCAGCCGGTCACCGACCAGGTCTATCACGACGCCTGGCAGCCTCTGGACGCCGGAACCATAACGGCCACGGAGGCCTGGGACCACGCCTCGGTCCCGATCCACAGTTTTCTGCTGCGCTTCGCCCGGGAAAAAGATATTCAGTTGTTTCTCGAGATCTCACATGCGCCCGCGCCCGCCAAACCCGCCGACGTTCCTATGGGCGCTCTGGTGCCGGCGTATGTGCTCAGCGAGCTCAAGGCCGCGTTTCAAATCGGAGCCGTGTTGTTCCTCCCGTTCCTGATCATCGACCTGGTGGTCGCCTCCGTGACCGTTTCCGTCGGCATGGTGCAGTTGCCGCCGGTGATGGTTTCGGCTCCCTTCAAAATCCTGCTGTTCGTGCTGGTGGACGGATGGAACCTGGTGGTGGGGAGTCTGGTTCGGAGTTTTTATTGAATATGCCGAGGAGTTTCTACTGAAATGACCAACGGTCAAGTCGTCGATTTAATTCGTCACGCGTTCCTGACGGCCCTGATGCTGAGCCTGCCCATGCTGGCCACCGGCTTCATCATCGGAATCGTCATGAGCCTGATGCAGATCCTGACCTCGATTCAGGATTCCAGCTTCAGCACTGTTCCGCGGCTGCTGGTATTTCTGGGCGCTCTGCTGCTGGCCATGCCGTGGATGCTGAGTTCGCTGATTTCTTACACCACCGCCTTGCTCGGCGACCTCGGCCGGTTTGCCCACTGAGACCCGCTTTGCCCATTGAGATGAAATGACTCTCGGCCTTCCCCTCAGCACGCTGTACGCATTCCTGCTGGTTCTGGCGCGCGTCGGCGGATTCATCACCTTCCTGCCCGTCCCCGGTTTCCGCGCCGCGCCGGATTCGGTCAAAGCCGGCCTGGCGATGGTGATCACCTTCGCCCTGTTCCCGGTCTGGCCGATTCTGCCCAACGCCGAGCCGAGCCTGGGACAACTGCTCGCCTGGGCCTTTGGAGAAGCCGGCTTCGGTTTGCTGGTGGGTCTGGCGGTGATGTTTCTGCTGGAGGGGTTTCAGATCGCCATGCAGGTGGCCGCGGTCCATGCCGGCTATGGTTTCGCCACCACCATAGATCCCACTAGCGAAGCCGATTCCGGCGTGCTGCAAACCATGGCCTCGCTGTTCTGCGGGATTCTCTTCTTCTCTACCGGCATGGATCGCCAACTGATCCGCTTGCTGGCCGCGAGCTTCGTCAAATTTCCCGCAGGCTCCTGGGCGCCCGCCGCGGCGAGTTTGGACGGAGTCATCCGCCTCGGCTCCGACATGTTCTCGATCGGATTGCGCGTAGCCTTGCCGATTGTCGCGCTGTTGATTCTGATCGATTTCGCGCTGGCTCTGCTGGGCCGCGTGCAACAGCAGTTACAACTGCTCTCGCTGGCCTTTCCGGTGAAGATGGCGGCCGCGCTGGCACTGCTGGCCGCGCTTGCTCCGGTGATTCCCAAGATGTTTTCCGCCGCTGCCGAGCATACGCTCGCCATGCTGTGGAAGGCGCTCTCGTGAAGACCGCTTGCTGCGCGCGCGGCTCTGTGTCGAAAGTGTTCCGAGCCGCGACCACAGGAAGCGGTACAGGCCACTAGGCGATGGCTGATCCGCAACGCACCGAAAAGCCGACCAAGCGCAGACTGGACAAGGCTCGCGAGGAGGGTAATTTTCCCTCCAGCCGCGAATTCGTTACCTCGGTCCAATTCCTGGGTTTCGTGACGCTGGCCGCGCTGTTTGCCGGAACCTTTCTGCGCAGCCTGGAGGAGCTGATGCGGAAGCTGTTCTCGCTCGCCTTCAGCTTCAATTTCACCGTGACCAGCATCACGGCCATCGCGCGCCAGGTGGTCGCGCCGCAACTGATCCCGCTGCTGATTGGCGGGACCATCCTGACCGGACTCACACTGACAGCGCAACTGGCCACCACCAAGCTCGGCATCTCCGCGGCCAAATTGACCCCCGATTTCGAGCGCCTGAATCCGGCCAAACGGCTTGCCTCGCTACCCTCCCAGAACCTGTTCATGGCCGGCCAGGCCGTGGTGATGCTGATTTTGGTTGGCTTCGTCGTGTACTACGAGATCTCGGAGAACCTGGACTCGTTTCTGGAGCTTCCGTGGCTGGCGCCGCGAAGCTCCGCCGCGCGAATCGGAGGGGCCCTGGAGGCTCTCATGTGGCGCGCCGCGGCCGTGTTCCTGCTGGCTGGCGTCACGGACCTGATCTGGCAGCGGCACCGCTACACCAAGCAGCTCAACATGACTAAGCAGGAGATCCGTGAGGAGCACAAGGAGCAGGAGAGCAGCCCGCACGTCAAAGCGCGGATCCGGCGCATCCAGCGCGATCTATCGCGGCGCAAGATGATGCAGGAGATCCCCCATGCGACCGCCGTCGTAGTCAATCCCACCCACTATGCTGTAGCCATCCGCTATAGCGTCGACTCCGGCGCCGCGCCTAAGGTGATCGCCAAGGGCAAGAATTACCTGGCGCAGCGGATCCGCCAAAAGGCGATCGAGCACCAGGTCCCGATTGTGGAGAATCCGCCCCTGGCGCGGGCTCTTTACGCCTCGGCCGAGGTCGGGCAGGAGATCCCCACCCACCTGTACCGCGCCGTGGCCGAGATTCTCGCCTATATCTACAAGTTGATGAACGGGAAACTGCCCGGCTGACCCTACTGTCTGGACTGTATGCCAGGATCCCTGCAACCAATTCGTTTGCCGTTCGTCCAATGTAGTGGAGAAAACCCCTAGGGATGGCACGAGGCATCAGGAACGCTGGAACCGTTTGGGTGATCGCCGCCCTGATGGCGTTGCCCATTTTCGCCTTCGAAGGCGGAGGCTCCCTTGCCCGGCCTCTGACGGAGCAAGTAGGGCGCGAGTTGATGTCGCTGGCCTATTACACTGTTTTTGACGAGCTCTCGTTCCGTGTGGATGCGGGTAAGGTCACACTGAGTGGGCAGGTCACCCAGTCGGTTCTCAAAGTGGATGCGGAGCGGGCGGTGCGGCGGATTCCCGGAGTGGTAAGCGTGGAGGACCAGATTGAGGTTCTGCCGCTCTCCCGGGTCGACGACCAGATCCGGCGCGGGGTTTACTACGCGGTCTACGGATATGGGCCGCTCGAAAGGTATGGATTGGGTTCACAGCCGGCGATTCGGATCCTGGTGAAGAATGGCCGCGTGACGCTGACAGGTGCGGTAGCCAGCCAGATGGATCGCATGCTGGTTTATGAGCGCGCCACTAGTGTTCCCGGAGTCTCTTCGGTCACGAATTATCTGCTGGTAGAGACGTAAGAGTTTGAGTTTGGATCGCCTGGACGCAGTTCCCTCCATGCGCTCGCGGGAGGGCCGGGTTGGTCCACGGCGGCTCGTTACCTCCGAGCGGGCCGCCGATCTCATCTAGCGAGAGGACGCCGACGCAAAAAACCGCTCCCTGTGGTCGCGGCTCTGTGTGGAGCTAAACTCAGCCGCGACCAAAGAGAGCGGTTTTTCTCTACTCGTCGCGGTGCACCGTGTCCGGTGAAAAGGCCGGCAGGCAGATGGCCACGTATTCGGCGCCCTCGGGCGTGCTATAGCGAACCCACTCGCCCCTTTCGGTGACGATCGCCTGTCCGGCGCGAACTTCGGTCTGCCCTCCCTTGTGCTCCACTTGCATGTAGCCCTTTAGCACCAGAGTGACTTCGTCAAACTCCGGAGTCTGGCCCGGCTCAGACCATCCGGGCGGGCTGTGCATGTGCGCCACGCTCACCTGCGAATCGCCGGAGTTGACGCGGCCGACGTATTCTTCGATGAGCTTGTTTCCGGGGACGGGGATCTTGGTGGGAACGGCAATCAGTCTGGGCATTACTCGTATCTTAAAACTACCACTCGCGCACAACGGACTCGCCGGCCGCGGCCAAGTCCGCCGAAACCCTCTCTCTCTTCTGGCGCCGCGACCGGCGGCCTGTGCGCATCGCGGCTATTCGTATCTTAAAGCCTCGACGGGCAAGATGCGCGTGGCGTTGCGTGCCGGATAAATCGTCGCCAGCAGGCTCACCGTCATCGCGGTTGCGGCGATCCACAGCCCGTCGATCCAATGGGATTCGAAGGGAATATAGGACAGACCATAGATCTGCGCATTCACATGCACCCAGTGATAATGGTTCGCGAGGAAACACACGGTGTAGCCGAGAATCAAGCCCAGAGCGGTCCCAGCCCCTCCGATCAGCGCTCCCAGCAGGATGAAAATCCGGCGGATCTGCTCGACTCGCGCGCCCATCGACATCAGCACCGCGATGTCGCGGTACTTCTCCATCACCGTCATGATCAGCACCACCAGAATCACCAACGCCGCCACCAGTTGGATCAGGCTGATGACGACGATGGAGACGATTCGGTCCAGCGTGAAGGAATCCACCAGAATGCGATTGTCTTCCTCCCAGGAGATCGCAACGAGATTGGGCCCGATGACCGAATCGGCGGCCTGCGCGACTCCCGGCGCGTGGTCGCGGTTGTCAAGACTCAGTTCGATTGCGTTCACGACGTCCTCCAGTTGGAAGACGCTCTGCGTGTCTTTCAGCGACATGAACGCAAACGAGGCATCGACGTCAAAGAATCCGGATTCAAAGGTGCCGACCAGCTTCAGCGGCTCTATGGTGGGTTCGACGGCCGTGGGCGTTACGCGACCGCTGGGATTAAGCAGGCTGATGCGAGGCTTCTCGATCGATGCGCCGATTTTCTGCGCCAGCAGCGATCCGACGATGATCGGCGGACGGTCCGGATCGCCGTGCCGCAGCGCGTCGAACGAACCGTTCATGTGTTTCAGCGCGTCCGGGATGGGCGTGCCGGGGTCGACCGAGATCCCCTTGATGTTGACCAACTGGGATCTGAGTAAGCCTTGCTCATACAGCGCCGGCACCGCCGACCGCACATGCGGCAGTCCGGCCAGCTTGCGCGCAATCGCTTCCCATCCCTCAATACCGCCGGAGGGTTCGCGCTCTTCAATCCGCACTTCCGCGGTGGCGCTCAGCAGGTTGGTTTCGAGGGTGTTCCGCATGCCGGTCTGAATCGCCACGGCGATCACCAGCGCCATGACACCGACCGCCACACCTATGATCGAGATCACGGTGATGAGGGAGACGACGGCCTGTTTCCGCTTGGCGCTGAGATAGCGGAGGGCGACGAAGAGCTCGAACATGCTGCGAACTCTAATAATCGCAGAAAAACGAGCTGATACAATCTGAGGGTGCGACTGACGCTGAAAATCGTCGGACTCGTGCTGGCGTTATTGTTCATCGCCATTCTCGCTCTTCCCCTGTACTTCGACGCCAACCAGTTCCGGCCGTTGCTGCAAACCACGCTAAGCGACCTGATGGGGCGCGACGTCACCATCGGCAGCCTGAGGCTGTCTCTGTTTTCGCAGTCGATTACCGGAAGCAGCGTGGAGGTTGCGGAAGATCCGGCCTTCGGCGGCGTTCCGTTCCTGCGCTCCGCCTCGCTCGAGGCCGGCGTCGAACTGTGGCCGCTGGTGGCTTCGCGCAAGTTCATCCTCACGCGCTTGAGTTTTGACCACCCGGAAGTCGAGGCCATCCAGAACGCCTCCGGGGCGTGGAATTTTTCCAGCATCGGTAGCAAGCCGGATGACGCGGAAAGCAAGCTGGATGCCGCGCCGCCCGACACTTCCTCCCAACCCAAGTCCGCCCCCTTCGGCATTCCGCTGATCGAGGCCACCGAGGGCCGAATCACGTTCCGCAACACCGGCAACTCCCAGCCGCCCGTGGTGCTGGATCGCATGAACTTCGAGGTTCGGGACTTCACCGCAGCCTCCGCCTTTGTCTTCAGGTTCGAAGGAATTTTGTCGGGAGGCGGAACGATCCGGCTGGCAGGCAAGGCCGGGCCCATCAACTGGGGCAACGCCATCGCCACTCCGGTGGACGCCAATCTGCACGTGACCCATCTCGATCTGGGGGTTTCCGGCGTCCTCGATCCGACCCTCGGCCTCGCCGGCATCACTTCCGTCGACGGCAATGTGCTCGCTTATGACGCCTCCGCGATCGTTACCGGCAGGCTCAGGGGCGAGCGGTTGAGGCTGGTGAAGACCGGCCAGCCCGCGCAGCGTCCGCTGGAGGTCGACTTCGCGGTGGAGCACGATCTGAACCGGCAGTCCGGAACTATTTATCGCGGCGACATCCACTTGGGCAGTGCGGTCGCCTCGCTGACCGGGACGTATAAGAGCTCCGGCGATACCACGGTGCTCAACCTGGACTTGGCCGGACACAATCTGGATGTTACGGAGTTGGGCGCGTTCCTGCCGGCCATCGACATCGTCCTTCCTGAAGGCGCCAGCATTGAGAACGGCACGGCCGATGTGCACTTCACGGCGCAGGGCCCGGCGGACCGGCTGGTGGCGATCGGATCGTTCGGGCTGGACGGCGTCCAGCTCACTAATTTCGACCTGGTCACCAAGCTGAGCGTGCTGGATCAAATGGCCGGCGTCAAGCCCGGCAAACACACCGAAGTCCAGAGCTTCCACGCCGCGATGAGATCCGCGCCCGATGGCACGGAGGTGCGGGATATTGATATGGAAGTTCCCTCCATCGGCAACCTATCGGGCGCCGGCAAGGTCAGCCCGAGCCACAACCTCGCCTTCAAAATGCGCGCCGCGATTCACCATGGCGTGGGAGCCGTAGCAGGCTTCGGATCGGGCGGCGTTCCCTTCACCGTTTCCGGAACTTCTCAGAGGCCGTCGTTCAAAGCCGACGTGAAGGATTTTGTCGACGACAAGGCGAAAGGCCTCGGCGGCGTGTTCCACCGCAAGAAAAAGGCCGACAAGCCCGGCGAGCCGGAGACCGACGATGCGGACTCCGACGCTACGCCCGCTGAGCCTGAGCGCTGAGCGCCCAGCGATCATATCCCCTCGCGACGCCGTTCAGGGGCGTATCTTTGCACGCCGGCTTGCGCCTCGATGCCGTAAAGGCCGCGAGTGAGGCGTTCTCTGATGCGCGCAGCTTGAATCGGGTTGGGTGCGCCGGCAAGCTGCTTTGCCAGAAGGCCGAGCTGCTCGGGACTGAGGCGCCCCCTTTTCCCTTCGGCGTTTGGTTGAACTCTTGCCATACTCGTTTTCGCTCGTGCTCTATTCCTATTTTGCTTTTTTCTGCGCGTCCCGCTCGACCTGCTGGATGATGGTGGAGGTGAGGTCATCGAGGTCCCTTGGAAGGCGCACGGCAAGGAGCAGGACATTGGGCCCGTCGTGCCCCTTCGACAGGATCGCAACGCCGCGGATCGGGTCCGCGGCCTTCTTCAAGAAGGATTGCGTTCCCAGTCCCTCCGTTTGCGGTGGCGTTTCGAATTCGACGAGGCTGTCGCCTTTGTAGGTCAGCTTGTCTGTCTGGTAGGGCCCAAAGACGAAGTCGCCTGCGGGAAGCGTCCCCTCTGCGGCGACCTCGCGCGCGAACGCCCATTGCTGCGGAAAGACGCGCGCGACCAGGCTCGCTACGGTAAACCTTCCGAATGCACTGCTGTCATGTAGTCCGATCTCAATCGCCGGGCCGTAAAGCCGGTAAACCCGTCTGCGGACTCATCGAACGGCTGCGGGCTGATTAACAGTCCCTCTCCTCCCGACCCGGCCGAGCCGGAACAATGCCAGCCTCGGGGTGTGAGAACGCCGAGCTCAAACGCCACATAGTACGCCATCCGCTGGGCCGACCCGGCCGAGATCGGCAGCGCCGGGTCTTTTCCAGGGGGTGTACCGAGCGGGCCGAGCTGACCACCTTGCGCGCACCCCACAAAAGGCACCGTCGCTTGCCCGAGCAACGCGGTCGCAGCAAGTAAGAATAGAACCGCCCGCTTCATGCGCCGATCGTATCTGAGGCGCGCCTCATGTGCAATAATCGCGGCCATGGAAAAGGATGTCGCGGGGTTCGCTGTGCTCGGTGCGGTGGTCGGCGCGGTGCTCGGATTTCTGTTCCGGCCCTCGGTGCCCTTCGTCGGGCAATTGCCCTACGATGTCGTCATCACCCGAGGAGCCAACCTCACCGGCCTCGACACGCTGCTGCGCTCGACTGCGGAGCAGTCCTTCAACTACATCGTCATCGGGGCCATTCTCGGCGCCGTGATCCTGGGCGCGACCAAGGCTATGGTCTCCTCGAATGCGGCCGCTCTTGCCACACCGCCCCCGCTGCCGGGCGGCCAGACTGACGCCTTTTGCACCAAGTGCGGCAAACCGCTTGCTCCGGATGTGGTCTTCTGCGGCTTCTGCGGTACTCAACGCAGTTAAATCCGCGAGCCAAATCCGTTTCTCCTCCTTTTCCGTATCCCCTCACGAAGTTCAATCTCAAAGGAGGAGTGCAGGTACCCAGCGCTTCGGTCTTCGCGGCCAGCCATCGCAACGGACCGCTGCTGCTGGAAGACCAGACCGCCAATCTCAATGACTTTTACATGTTCCGCAGTTACGAACAAGGCAAGTCCAACAACCTGGTGATGATGATGAGCGCCCAGGGGTTCCAGAACCCCGACAACAGCCCCAGCTACTTCAAGTTCTCCGACAGCGTGATGTACCGCTTCGCGATCAACAACCAGCGCGGCCTGGACGGCAACCCGGACATCGTCGTCGGGGCTTCGGCTTCGTGCCCGCCATCAGCCTGACTCGCGCCGCTCAGACCACGATTACGGCCATCGAGAAGCGCGCCGGAAGCGCCGCTACGCCCTAGTATTGGCGGCGACGCCGTTCAGCATCCCCACCAGCTCTTCGCGAGCCCGTTCCATCAGCACGCCGCGATCTTTTATGGTGCGGCCGCGTGTAGGGATGGGCTCGCCGATGCGCACTTTCACGGTGCCGCGGCGCACGGCCACAGATCCCATGGGCAGAATCTCGCGCGGTCCGATCAGCGCCACCGGAACCAGGGGCGCTTCGGCCTTGATGGCGATGTAGGCCGCGCCTTCCTTGAACTCGCTCAGGCTCCCGTCGGCGCTACGCCCGCCTTCGGAGAAAAACAGCACTGAGGTTCCGTCGGCTTCGATCAGCTTGGCGGTGCGGCTCAGCGATCTTACTGCGGCTCTGGGATCGCCCAGAGGCACGGAAATATGGCCCGCTGTCTTCAGATGCCAGGCGATGAACAGCCAGGAAAATTTGAACAGCTCTTCTTTTGCCAGGAAGCGAAACTGCAGCGGGATGGCGGCCAGCAGGACCGGTGTGTCGATGAAGCTGAGGTGATTTGCGGTAAAGATGTACGGCCCTCTGGCGTGCAAACGTTCCAGGCCTTCCACCTCCAGCCGCACGCCGCCGATGAACAGAACGGAACGCGCCCACGCGCGCGCCACCGCGATCTGAATCGGCGCGGTGCGCATCCCGAAGATCGCGACCGCTGCGCTGACGACGCCGAACGCCGCTGTCGACAGAAGGATCAGCGGCAGGACGACGACCAGGCTCCAGAAATTGGCCATCGGACCTGCTACTGCACCCGGGCCCGCAGAAAATCCATCAGCGACTTGCGCTCATCCGCGTCCAGCTTGCCGTCGTGATTGCGGTCGAACAAAGAAATGGCCAGCACCAGGCGCTGGCGCGTCGCCGGGTTGACCTCCGGAGGCAGGTCATTATAGTTATCCGCCTGCGCCAGGAATTCGTTGATGAACTCCAGGCCAATCAACCGCCGGAAGCTTTCCTCATCGGCGAGGGAAGGCAGCCTTACGCTCAGGAATGCGAGCGCCATCTCATCGGTGGTCTGCTCGCCCCAATGCACCGCCACCGGCGGATGCGACGGATTGCGCACGTTGGCGGAGGAATTATCGTAGGTGTACTCCAGCTCCACGCGCGTGCCTTTGGGCAGCTTCACCGGCGAGGAATAGCGGTACTGTCCCTGCCAGTTGAAGTCCCAATCCTTGATCCAGATCAGATGCGTGACCGAACCATCCGGCAAATGCGCGTCGATCTTCATGTCCTTGCCCAGATAGTGCGCGTGCGGCGTGATGCCCAGCACTTCTACGTCCTCCGGAAGCGTCATGCCGGTCTTCACCACGTAATGCGCATCGCCGGCAGGAATGTGAATCGCGCGCGAGTTCAGCAGCACCATGCCGCGCCCGATGGTCGGCGCTTCCCCGAAGGTCATCCCCAGCGAGGATTGGTCTTCTTCAGCTTTGCCGGAAGGATGATAGTGGATCTGCAAAACCAGATCGGTGCCCTTGGCGAGGGTGTAATCCATGCCTTTATTCGCCACGTTCGGCGAGCCGCCGGGAGCCCACCCCGCCACCATGTTCACCGGGCCGAAACCGGGCCCTCCAAAACACGGGTAGCTGCCGCCGCTGCCGGCCAGTTTGCGCGCGGCCCCGTTGGGGTCGCTGAACACGATCGAATGATGCACGATGCGGCGGTTACCGGGACGGAACTCGAACGACTTCACGTAGACATCGCGATCCAGATTCATGGGGATTACGAAGCAGCGGTATTGGTCCGGCCCGTCCGCGGGAAGCGAGTATTTCTGCGAGAGCGTGAACACCCGGTCCGGTTGGCCTGCCTGCCATCCTGCGGTGAACACCGGAGGCGTGGGTTTTTCCGCCGGGTCCCCTTCGGGCGCGCCGTTGTTGGCCCAGTCGGCCAGTAAGGCGATCTGAGCGTCGGTCAAGCGCCGCTCATTCTGGAACGATCCGTAGCCCGGCTCGGCTTTCCACGGCGGCATGAACCGGAGGTGCGTCACGGCCGCGATCTGCTTCGCCCGCTTGGCGGCGTCCTGAAACGTCAACAGCGAAAACGGAGCCACCTCGCCCGGACGGTGGCAAGTGGCGCAGTTCTGGTACAGGATAGGCGCGATGTCGTGATTGTACGTGGGGGTCGCGCCCACGGCCGCAAGCGCGAATCCCGCAAGTCCCACCAATACAAACGTCTTCATCTATTCCTTCAATTTACCCGAATGATGGAGCAGCCAATCGGCTGGGCGAACGCCTTGGCCACGCGTTTTCCCGCCAGCGCCTCATCCAGGGCGTTCCGCAACTCATGCACGGTGGCTTGCTGGCGTTGCTGGCCGAAGTTTTCCACCTTATTGTCGATGCGGCCCATGTACACCACGCCGGCGTGCGGCGTGATCACCACGCCTTCCGGATTCGTGTCAACGTTCGCGTACTTCACCAGAATCTGCGTAGGATCGATCAGCACCGGAAACGTGTACGCGAAATCCTTCACGTGCTTGCGCAGATCCGTCAGAGGCACGCTGGTGTCGGTCATCACCCCATACGTCCGTACGCCGCGCGAGGCATAATCTTTGGCAATGCGATTCATCTCCGGAACGTAGCCGTTGCTGATCGGGCAATCCGTGGTGAGGAAGAACAGGACCACGTTCGATCCTCTCCACTCGGCATCTGAGTGTGTTGCGCCGGCCGTATCGGCGAGCGAGAAATGCGGGACGTCTTTAGCGTACCCTCCTGCGGCGAAAAGAAGGCTCATCGCCACTAGGCCATTCTTTACTAAGCGACGGTGTTCCATAACTGCCCTCTTACTGTAGAATACGCAACTCGCGCCTCGCCGATCAAAAATAGTGAGCCGGTGATCACCACCACGTCCTCCGCGGCCACTTCGGCGTTCATGATGTCCATCGCCGAGGCAAAATCCGGCGCGACCCTCCCGGCCCCGGCCAGATCGCGCAAAACTTCGGGCCGCACCGCCCGTGGCACCGCGGGAGCGGTCAGAATCAGCTCAGAGGCCAGCGGAAACAGGATCTCCGCAATCTCTTCCACTGCCTTATCGCGCATGGCTCCATAAATCAGCCACAGCTTTCGGCCAGTATAGAATCGCTCCAAATACTTTCGAAGGGCCCGAGCCCCGGCGGGATTATGCGCGCCATCCAAAATCACATCCGGGTTGGGAGAGACGCATTCCAATCGGCCCGGCCAGCGTGCCTCCTTGATCCCCTCTGGAGGCACACCGAGCTCACGCAGAACCAGCACCGCCGTCACCGCGTTATCCACTTGATGCTCGCCGGCGAGCGGGCAGCGCAGGGCGTTCCCGTCTGGCGTCACCCGGAAACTACACCCGCGGGCATCGATCGTCAGATCGCGAATCTCGAAATCCGCCGCGCGCGCCACGCGCACGCCCAGCTCCTTGGCGCGAGCCTCCAGCACCCTTTCCGCATCCGGCCTCTGGCGGGCGAACACGGCCGGAACGCCGGACTTGAGAATTCCAGCTTTTTCCCCCGCGATCGCCTCAATGGTATGGCCCAGGTAGGCCTCGTGATCGAAATCGATGGCGGTGATTGCGGTCACCGCGGGCTGGATCACATTGGTCGCATCCAAGCGCCCGCCCAGGCCGGTCTCGATCACCGCCGTTTCCACTTCCAGGTCGCGGAACAGCCAGAATCCCATGGCGGTCACGGTCTCGAAGTAAGTCGGATGACAATCCAGATCCAGCGTCTCCGCGGTATCGTGCACCACTTCGAAGGCGCGCCGGAACTGCTCCCTGCTCACCGGAATTCCGTCGATTTGAATGCGTTCTACGGGTTCAATCAGGTGCGGCGAGGTGAACAGGCCGGTGCGCACGCCGGCTTCGCGCAAACCCGCCTCGATCATCGCGCAGGTTGAGCCCTTGCCGTTGGTCCCGGCCACGTGCACGCTGCGGAAGGATTTCTGCGGATCGCCCAGCGCCACCAGAACGGCTCGAATGCGCTCCAGGCCGAGTTTGGCGGTCTTGATCTCGTTGCCGAGCGCGTACAGGAATTGCACTGAATCCGGATAGTCCAACGAAAGCCCCTGCTTCAAATGTAGAATGCAGCTATGCATCCGTCCACTCAACCCTTACCGCCGCACGTCTCTGTCATGCAACTCATCATGGGAGGCATGATTAGCGGAACCCTCGGTGCTCTGGCTCGCCTGGGGGTGCCCGATTATCTTGAAGCAGGTCCGCTCTCGGCCGAGGAGCTCGCTCCCAAGGTCGGAGCCGAGCCTGGCCCGCTCTACCGTCTCATGCGAGCCTGCGCCTCCGTCGGCGTGCTGCACGAAGGCGCGGACGGGAAATTCTCGCAGACTCCGATGTCGGCCATTCTGCGCAGCTCCGGTCCCATTAGCCTGCGCGGCTGGGCGATGTTCACCGCGCATGAGGTGCATCACCAGGGCTGGGAGCATCTGGAATACTGCGTGCGCACCGGCAAGCAGGCGCTCGACAAGATCTACGGGAAACCGGCGTTTGCGCTAATGAAGGAACGGCCCGACATCTCCTCCGTGTTCAACCACGCCATGACGGATCTGTCGCGCCTGGACAGCCCGGCCATCGCCGAGGCGTATGGGTTCGAAGGCATTCACTCTTTGATGGATGTCGCCGGCGGACACGGCCTGCTGCTGGCCACGATCCTCGAACGGCATCCGCATCTGCACGGCACGCTGTATGAGATCCCGGCCGTGATCGCAGGCGCGCGCAGCGGACCGCTGCAACCAGTGATGGATCGCTGCACGCTTCTTGAAGGTAATATGTTTGAATCCGTGCCCTCCGGCTATGACGCGTACATGATGAAGCACATCATTCATGATTGGCCGGACGAGCTGTCCCTCAAAATCCTGCGCCACTGCCGCGCCGGAGTGAATGCGGGCGGCAAGCTACTGGTGATCGACCACGTGCTCGAATCTGGCAACGACTTCGACCCCGGCAAATTCCTGGATCTGGAGATGCTGATCTTCCCCGGCGGCTGCGAACGCACGGAGAAGCAGTTCCAGGATCTGTTCGCCGCCTCCGGATGGCGCCTGCATCGCGTGATCCCGACGGCCGCGGGAATCTCGATTGTCGAAGGCGTTCCCGCATAAAAGCACCGCTTGCTGGCGCGCGCGGCTCAGTAGCCTTACAGAGCCGCGACCGGGGCGCCCTCTGGGCCGAGCGGTTTTTCCTACGGAGTTGCTAAAGATATACTGGAGTCACCGCGTCCGCTGGAACCAAAGGATAGAACATGCTTCGTTTTGTCTTGGCGGCCGCTGTAATCGCTCCCTTCGTCTGCGCTCAAAATCTGCCTGAGTTTCAATGGGTCAAGCAGGTCGATACCTCCGGCCTGGACACGTTTGCCGGTCTGGGCGTCGATGCCGCCGGGAACACGTATATCGCCGGAAGCACCTCTTCAGCGAACTTCCCGGTTCAATCGGCGGCACAGAAAACGATCGCTTCGACCGGCCTGTACCTGATCACCGGAGGTAGATCCGGATCCACCTACGCGCCGCTTCCGCTCAGCTCCGCAAGCTTTGTCGCGATTGACCCGCAGAATCCCAGCACGGTCTACGCCGTCTCGAATGGAACGCTGCTGCGCAGCACCAACAGCGGGTCTGCGTTCACGGCGCTCTCCCTTCCCAGCTCTCAGATCTCGACCTTGGCCATCAATCCGTCGAACGACCAAGTTCTCTATGCCGGAACCTACGATCAGGGATTGTTCAAGAGCACCGATGGCGGGGCGACCTGGAACACTTCAAACGGCTCCCTTCAGGCGTTGCAGCCGGGCGAGACCGATTTTGAATACGCCTTTGAATACGTCTGGATCGATCCCACTGACCCGAATGTGTTGCTGGCGAACGCGGTGGGCGACTTTGTTCAAAGCTCCGATGGAGGCGCCACGTGGCAGCTTGTGTTCAGCGACACGGACGTCACCAGCGTGTCCTTTGACACTGCGGTTCCGGGCCTGGTGTACGCCGTGACGAACGGGGGCATCGCCTTCGTCAGCACCGATCACGGGCAAGGTTTTGCCGACCTAACGCCCACCTACCCCGCCAACCTCGGGGCCATACTTCCCGATCCCGCTCAACCCGGCCGGCTGATTGGCGCCGCGAGGGGCGCAGTCTACCTGAGCACGGACAACGGCGCAACCTGGGCCAGCGCCTTGAACCTCAACTCCCTTGTCAACGTTGCCCTGTTTGCGGTGGATTGGCAATACGGGTTTCTCTATTTTGCGACGTCTTCGACGGTCATACGCGTCACCACCGATCTCAATACCGTAACGCCCGTCGGCCCGCCGGCCACCGGATTCGTCTCCTCTATTGCCGCGGCAAACGGCATCGCCTACGCGGCAAACACCGGCTCCAGCGACGTTTACGTGACCAAGCTCGATCCCTCGGGCAACATTGTTTACTCCACGTATTTCGGCGGAAGCGACGCCGATGTCGCCACGGCCATCGCAGTCGACTCTTCCGGAGATGTGTACGTTACCGGGACCACCAGTTCGCTCGACTTCCCGGTCACCAAGGGTGCTTACGCGAGCAGCGGTCCCAGCTTCCTGTTCAAGTTAAATCCGGATGGATCCGTCGCCTATTCGACCTATGGTCCGGCCGGCACGACCACTCCCGCAGCGCTGTCGATTGACCCGACCGGAGCGGCCTACATCGGCGGCACCACGAACGGGGGGTTGACCACCACACCCGGCGCTTATCAAACCACCTGCCAATACTGTGGCATTGCTTCGAACGGATTTTTCGGAGTCATCACCAATAGCGGCTACGCTTGCAAGTTCGATCCCACGGGGTCGACTCTGCTCTACTCCACCTACATCGGCGGCGAGATTCAACTGCAAGGGAACATCATCACTAATATCGCCGCCGCGTCCGATGGCAGCCTTTACTTGGGCGGTTTCTCGGGTCTCTTTCATCTGAATGCCGCCGGTTCGGCCCTGCTCGGCAGCGCGGCGCCTCCATCCTTCACCGCGCAGGCCTTTATCCCGCAGGCGATGGCGATTGCCCCGGACGGCAGCGTCTACGTGGGCGGAACTGCAACCACGTTCGCCACCACGCCTGGAGCGTTTCAGACCAGCTACGCCAGCAATCTTCGCGGTGCGGTCATTGCGCGTTGGGATTCTCAACTCGCCAACGTGCTCGACGCGACGTTTTTCGGCCCCGAAAAGTCGATCAATGCAGTCGCCTTCGACTCGGACGGCAACGTATATCTCGGCGGCGGAACGAGCCAGCAAGGCCTGCCCACCCGCACGCCAATTCAGTTGGGGTTCGCCAGCGGAACCGGTTTCCTGAGCGAATTCTCCGGTGATCTCTCCACGCTGATTTTCTCCAGTTACTTCGGCGACACGACGGATTTCTCCGTCGGAGGAATCGGTGTGGCAAAAAATGGAGCCGTGCTCCTCGGAGGACTCGCCGGAACCCCGGGCATTCCTGGTAGTCCGTTCAATCCCTGGGTCAACAGTTTGAGCCTGGCGCCCCCTCCGGCTCTGCGCGTCGACTCCGTAGTCAACGCGGCCAGCCTGTTCGACGGCCCGATCTCCCCCGGCGAAACCGTGATTGTTCAAGGCGCGGGTTTCGGAAGCGCCCCGGAACTGACCATCAACGGAATCGACATTCCCGTCCTTAGCAAAACCCTCACCACCGTCACGGCGACCGTTCCGCAAAGCCTGCCTGTTGGAGCCGCAGAGGTTCAAGTGTCCGCCGGCGCGGGGTCGTCAAATAAGGTGCTGGTTCCGGTGAATCCCACGTCACCCGCAATCTTTTCGCAGAACGGCTCGGGCGCCGGGCAAGGCTACATCTTAAATAAAGATGGGACGCTGAACACGCCTTCCAACCCCGCCAACCCCGGTGACCCGATCAGCGTCTTCGCCAACGGAGTTGGCCCGATCACGGTCAATCAGGGTTACGCGGTCACACAATACCCGGTGAACGTATACGTCGACGGTATTTTCGCGAACGGCATCGAGGCGTTTTTGGTCCCCCTGTTCGGTCTCCCCGCGGTCTACGAAATCCAGGTGTATATCCCCAATCCGGCGGCTTTGGTCTCGGCCAATCCTAATTTCCAGGGCTTCACCTACCCGCCTCTGGTTCCCCTCACCATGACGGTCAACGGCGTTCCCAGTCAGAACGGGATTACGATTTCTATAAGTCAGTAACTCAGATCCGACTTTTTCCACAATGCCAGCGTCTATACCAACGGAGCCATTTGAAGGGTGATCTTCCGGGAAGTTGAAGATCGCGACCTGATCGCCAAAGCGCGGCGGGGAGACGTGGAGGCGTTCAACCTCCTTGTGTCCCGGTGGGAGAAGCGCGTCTTCAACTACCTGCTGCGGCTGCTGGCGAACCGCGAAGATGCGCTCGATGTCAGCCAGGACGTGTTCTTGAAGGCGTACCAGAATCTGCCCAAGCTCGATGATGCGGCGCGTTTCGCCGGATGGCTGTTCCGCATCGCGCACAACGAGGCCTTCTCGCTGCTGCGGCGCAAGCGGCCGGAAAGCGAGCTGCCCGACGACCCGAGCGTACTTCTGCGGGCGCCCCAGACCGGCAACCGGCTGCTGCCGCTGGAGCTTTCGCTCGCCGTCGAAAGCGCCCTGAAACGCCTCACCGACGACCAGCGCGAAACCGTCCTGCTCAAGGTGTATCAAGGCTTCAAGTTCGATGAAATCGCGGAGATCCTGGATTGCCCGGTCTCCACCGTGAAATCGCGTTTGTATACCGCGCTGGAGTTGCTGAAGACCGCGCTAGCTCCGGGTGCGCTCCGAGGGTGAGCTTTAGAAGGATGCTGAAAAAGGACAAAAAACCGCTTGCTGGCGCGCGCGGCTCGGAACCGCACCGGCGCGGTTGCAATCACTAACCGAGCCGCGACCGCCAGGGAGCGGGTTCAGTTTGAAGGAAGCGTTGAGGAGAAGAGGTTCATCATGAGTTGCGAATACGATTGGAAAGCTTACGCGCTGGGCGAGCTGGAAAGCTCCGCGCGCCGCGACGCCGAGGCCCATGCCAATGCCTGCCCGGCGTGCCGCGAAGAATTGGCCTCACTGCGTCTCACGCTGGACGCTCTTTCCACCCTGCGCGAAGAAGAGATCCCCCGCCGCATCGCCTTCGTCTCGGACCAGATTTTCGAGCCGCGCTGGTACCAGCGGGCGTTTCGTTCGCTCGCGACCCCGAATTTCGCCGCCGCCTGTGTCATCGCCGCGGCGATCCTGGTGCACGCCTTCCACGGCTCGACGCCGGATCAGGCGTTGAATCAAGCGATGATGAGGGCCCAGATTGACGCCGAGATCAGCAAAACCGTGGCGTTACTGGAGGCGCAACATGCCGAGCAGGTCGACCGCCTGGTGCAGTTGGATGACAGCCGCTTCGCCCAAATGTACGTAAGCGACCACGGACTTGTCCGTCCGTAAGGAACCTATGAAAACTTTACTGGTGATCTCTTCTCTCACTGTTTTGGGCGTGGCCACCGCGGGCGTCGCCGCCGTCGCCGATACTCCCGCGCCGGTGCGCCGCTCCGTGATCCGCGCCGCCGAAATCAGCATCAAGCAGCGCCTGTCGGGTCTTTTCCCGGACATGGCGCAATCGGTTACCGGCGATCCTCGCGGCGTCTATCTGGACGGTTACGGCGCCGTGTTCACGGCGGAAATGGAGCCGGTCACGGACGGCACGATGATGATGCACGCCGTGCTCAGGCCGGATGAGAAGGCCGCGGTGCTGGCCAAGAAGAAGGCTCGCATCCCCGAAATCCGCAAGGCGATGAAAGAGACGCTGGTGGAAACCGCGGCCTCGCTCGACCCGGTTCCGCTGGATGAGCAGGTGGTGCTGGAAATCATCATCGACCGTTTCCTGTGGGAAGACGGCTCCGGTTATCCGGCGGAGCTGATGGTGCAGGCGTCGCGCCGCAAGCTGCTGGACCTCAAGCGCAACAACAACGCCGGCATCGACACCGTGATCCGGTTGACCGAGCGCTAAGCAGGCAATGCCGAGCGGGAAAGCGTTGAACGGACACCCCATGCGGCTGGGCGAGATCCTCATTGAGCGGAAGCAGATCACGCAGGAGGATCTCGACCGCGCGCTGGAGTTGCAGCGCGAGCGCGGCGACAAGCTGGGCAAGATCCTGGTGGATCTCGGTTTCATCGCCCACCGCGACGTGCTGAGCGCGCTGGCGGAGCAGCTCCAGGTTCCCGTGCTCACCATCGAAGGCCCGCCCGCGGTTTCCCCGGAGCTGGAAACTCTCTCGCCACGCTTCTTGCGCCAGTTCCGCGTCCTGCCGGTAGCCCAGCACGATCACACCGTCACGCTGGCCATGGCCGATCCCAACGATTTCGAGACCCGCTCCACGGTCTCCAGTTGCACCGGCCTCACCGTTCTGCCCGGCATCGCGCCGGAGCAGGAGATCCTCGACGCCATCGATCGTTATTACGTCCAGGCCGCGAAAAACGAGACCGAGATTACCGCGGCCGTAACCGATGCGGAGGACCTGGAACACCTGCGCGACATGGCCAGCGAGGCTCCGGTGATCCGCCTGGTGAACGCCATGATCGCCGCCGCGGTCGAAAAGCGCGCCAGCGACATCCACCTGGAGCCGTTCGAAAAAGAGTTCCGCATCCGCTATCGCATTGACGGCGTGCTGGTGAACCAGGACCCTCCGCCGCGCGAGTTCCGAGCCGCCATCATCAGCCGCGTGAAACTGATGGCCCGCCTCAATATCGCCGAGCGGCGCCTGCCCCAGGACGGCCGCATCAAGATCAAGACCATCGGCCGCGAAGTGGATCTGCGCGTCTCGACTCTGCCCACGCTGTACGGCGAAAGCGTGGTCATGCGCCTGCTTGATCGGTCAGCGGGAGATTTTTACGACCTGGAACGGCTGGGCTTCGACCAGCACATGCTCAACCGCATGGAGTATTACACCTCCCTGCCGCACGGAATTTTTCTGGTCACCGGCCCTACCGGCAGCGGCAAATCCACCACGCTTTATTCGGCGCTCAAACGCATCAACCAGAGCGACAAGAAGATCATCACCATCGAGGATCCGGTCGAATACCAGATGGATGGAATCAATCAGATCCACGTCAATCCGCAGATCGGCCTGACCTTCGCGCAGGGGCTGCGCCACATCGTGCGCCAGGACCCCGACGTCATTATGGTGGGCGAAGTCCGCGACCGCGAGACCGCCGACATCGCCATCCGCGCCGCGCTCACCGGCCACTTCGTATACTCGACTCTGCATACCAACGACGCGCCCAGCGCCATCTCGCGCCTCACCGATATGGGCGTCGACAATTACTTGATCACTTCTTCGCTGGTGGGCGTTCTCGCCCAGCGGCTGGTTCGCGTGATCTGCGCGGAGTGTAAAGTGGAAGGCGAGAAAACCATCACGCCGGAAGGCGATACCATCGACACCTGGCGCGGCGCCGGCTGTGAACACTGCTTCGGAACCGGCTATCACGGCCGCATGGGCATCTTCGAGCTGATGGACCTGAGCGAGTCCATCCGTAATCACATCATGCATAACGACGACGCGGCCAAGATCACCGCTGCCGCGCGCCGCGACGGCATGCGCAACCTGCGCGAGGACGGCTGGATGAAGGTGCGCAGCGGCATGACCACCGCCAGCGAAGTCACTCGCGTGACCCAGGAGTTTTAGGGATGAGTAAAACCGCAACCGCTCCCTTTGGTCGCGGCTCAGCCGAGCGCACAGCGAAGCGTTGTGCGCGATTCAAGCAACCGTCCCGCGACCAGAGGAAGCGGTCCTAAATGGCCACCGCATACTTCTTCAAAGCTGTCGCCTCCGATGGCAAGGTCCGCACCGGCATGCTCACGGCGGAGTCGGATCGCCTCGCCGCTTCTGAACTGCGCCGCCAGGGGCTCATTCCGGTGCAGGTCAGCGCACGGGCGCCGAAGCAGGCCGTCAACATCAACCTCCCGATGCTCGACGGCGGAAGACGCCGCGATGTCCTATTCTTCACCGCCGAAATCTCCACGCTGCTCAATGCCGGCGTACCACTGGACCGCACTCTTTCCATCACCTCGGAGCTGAGCGAGCGCGCCAAATTTCGCGCTCTGGTCACCGATGTCCTGCGCATCCTCAAGAGCGGCAAATCGCTAGCCGACAGCCTGGCCGCGCACCCCTCGCATTTCTCCGAGCTGTACATCAACATGGTCCGCGCCGGGGAAGCCTCCGGATCGCTGGCGTTGATCTTCGAGCGCCTGGCCGAATTCGAGCGCACCCGCGACGACCTGCGCGGCTACATCATCAGCTCCATGATCTATCCGATTCTGCTGAGCTGCGTGGGCATCGCGTCCATCCTGGTGCTGCTGGAATTCGTGGTCCCGCGCTTCGCACTGATCTTCTCCGACCCGCACATCAAAATCCCCACGCCCACGCTGCTGATGATGCAGGCCAGCGCGATCATTCAAACCTGGGGGCTGCCGGTCGTTATCGTTCTTTTCATCGCCTTCATCGTCTTCTATAGCTACATCCGCACCGCCGCAGGCCGCTTGTGGTGGGACACCTTGCGCCTGCGCATTCCGCTGCTGGGCGACGCGTTGCGCAAGGCCGAAACCTCGCGCTTCGCCCGGGCCATGGGAACCCTGGTCTCCTCCAGCGTGCCGCTGGTTTCGGCGCTGGGCATCGCGCGCGGTATCCTCAATAACCAGCGCATGGCCGGATCGCTGGAAGCCGTCGCCACCGGGGTCAAGCGCGGCGAAGGCATCTCGCAGCCGCTGCAGAGGACGGGCGCGTTCCCGCCGCTGGCCGGTTATCTGCTGAACGTTGGCGAAGAGACCGGGCATCTGGACACCATGTTCTACCGCATGGCCGACATCTATGAGAACGAGACGCGCACGGCCATCCGCCGCTTCACTTCGCTGTTTGAACCGTTGATCATTTTGACGATGGGTATCGTCATCGGGAGTTTAATCTTGAGCTTGCTGCTCGCCATCACGAGCATTAATGACGTGAACATATGAAAATACTTCGAAGACAAAAGAAGCAACGCGGCGTGACCCTCATCGAAATGCTGGTGGTGGTCGTCATCATGGGCCTGTTCGTCGGCCTGGTCGGCGTCAGTCTCTTCCGCCGCGCCGATGAAGCCAAGCGTACCGCCGCCCGCGCGCAGATCGACGGCTTCATGACCGCGCTGGGAGCCTACAAGCTCGACACCGGGAACTTTCCCACCACCGATCAAGGCTTGAAGGTTCTGCGCATCAAGCCCGATGGCGTCGACCAGTGGGCCGGTCCGTATCTGCCCAAGGACATTCCGCTCGACCCCTGGGGCCACGACTATCTGTACAAATATCCGGGAGAGCATGGCGACGAGCCGGACCTGATTTCGCTCGGCGCCGACAGCGCACCCGGCGGCGAAGGGAATAATGCCGACATTGAGAGCTGGAGCAACGCGAAATAACCGGCCGCAGAACGGTCGAGGGACGCGTTTGCGCTGGCGCGGGGCCGTCAGGCTCCGTTGCGCCGGCGCGTTTCAATGTGTGTCGCGACCAAAGGGAGCGGGCGCGTCTCAAAAAGACGCAGGCGTCACCCTCATCGAGATGGTGCTGGTCATGACCATCATTGCTGTGATGGCGGCGCTCACTTTTCCCACCGCTACCGCGGCCCTCGATTCGCTGCGCCTGCGTACCGCCTCCGAACGCGTGGTGAGCCTACTCAACACTGCGCTCGACCGCGCCGACCGTGTCCAGGAAGTCGTCGAGATCCGCGTCTCTCCCGAGGAGAACGCCATCTCCGCGCGCTCGACCGATCTGAGCCTCAACCGCACGCTGGCGATTCCCGCTCCGGTGCATATTTCTGCGGCAGGTCCGCGCTTGCCGAACGGCGAAGCAGAGGGCGCGAGCGCCCGCCGCTACCTGCTGTATCCCGGCGGCACGCCTCCGCACATCGCCATCGAGCTGGAGACCGCGGAGGGACGCAAGCGCCTGATCAGCGTCGATCCGCTCACCGGCATGCTTCACTCCGATCTGGAGACGGCACGATGAAGAAATTTCGCGGCAACCAAGGCCGGCGGAGCCGGCGCGGCTTCACCCTGCTGGAGGTGCTGGTCGCTGCCGTGATCATGGGCATCGCCGTGGCCGGGCTGATGGGCGGCCTGGTCACCTCCACGCGCAACGCCGCGCGGCTCTCGCAATACGATCGCGCTACCTTGCTGGCGCGCGAGAAAATGGACGAGCTGCTGGTAGCCTCGCAGTTGCCCCGCAGCCAGCCGATGCAGGGCGCCTTCGACCTGGCCTCTACCGGCGGCCAGCCCATACAATGGAGCGCGACCATCCTGCCGTTCGAAACCGCACCCGGCGCGGGACCGGGCCAATGGGTGGTGGATCGCATCCAGCTCCAGATCTCGTGGATGGATGGAGTAACGCGCCACCAATTTTCGCTCGAAGGCTTCCGCCGCGGCGTCCTGCAAATGGGAGATCATGCGCCGTAGGCTGTCTAGCCCGTTGCGGGAAAACTCGAGAACACCGCTCGGCCCCGAGGGCGCCCCGGTCGCGGCTCAGCCTTGCTTCCGGTGGGACCGGATGGGACAACCTGTGACGTTGCCCGGCGTTTTTTCCTTCAGGGCCGCGACCGGGGCGCCCGCTGGGCCCAGCGGAGGTTCGGTCATTCGTCGCAGGAAACCGCTTCCTCCGGTCGCGGCTCAGCTAGTCACAGATCAGAATCGGCGCTCCCTGTTCGAAGTCGCTTACAGAGCCGCGACCAAAGGGAGCGGAGCTGGCGTAGTCTCTTTTCCGCGGCCTGCCAGCCCGCAAAGGCGCGGGAACGGTCCGACGGGCGGGAGCCCGGCCGGGGCGGAGTCTGGTTTGGCCGTTTTGCGGGCTTCAAACAGGGGCCCGCAAAGGCGCGGGAACGGTCCGACGGGCGGGAGCCCGGCCGGGGCGGAGTCTGGTTTGGCCGTTTTGCGGGCTTCAAACAAGAGGGGCTCGCGCGGCGTCACGCTGATCGAGATGATCATCGCAGTCACGCTGGTGGCGGCCATCGTCACGGGCATGCTGATGACCATGCGCACCGGCCTCAGTGCGTATCAGAAGGTCAGCCAGCGCCTGGAGGACAATCGCCGCGCCATGAGCTTCGACCAGGCTTTGCACCGCCAACTCGGCGGCATCATGCCGGTCACCGCGGTCTGCCCCGGAGGCAGGCTTTCGGCCTTTGTGGGCGCGCCGGAATCTCTGCGCTTCGTCAGCAGCTCCTCGCTCGCCGAGGGCGCGCGCGGTTACCCGCGCATCGTCGAATACACCGTCGCGCCCGATCCCCAAGGCGGAGTCCGCCTGATGATGAATGAGCGCATCTACACCGGCCCGTCCAGCCTGGCGCCTTTCTGCGGCCCGCAAGGCTTTGCTCCCGTCGCCCTCGCGGCGGATTCCGTGCAACTGGCCGGGAAGCTGGCGTTGTGCCGCTTCGCCTATCGCAAACCGGCGCCGGATTCGCCGCTGGGCGCGGAGTGGGACCCGGGCTGGAACCTTCCCGATCTGCCGCGCGCGGTGCGCATCGAGATGACGCCGCTCGCGCCCGATTCCTCCCACCTTCCCATGCTCACCGTGAACGCGCTGGTGCATGTCACCCGATACATGTTGGAGCCGTATGCGGACCAGAAGTAAGCGATGTGCCCAAAAGGGCTCGGCCTTGCTGGCGGTGCTGTGGATGGCAGCCGCCCTGGCCGCCATCGCGTTCGCGCTGTCCTCCACAGTGCGCTCGGAAACCAGCCGCGTCTCCGGTTCCTCCGAGGGTCTGCGGGCGTATTATCTGGCCACCGGGTCGGTGGAACGCGGAATCCAGTGGATGGTGTGGGGCTGGACCGGCGTCACCGCGGTCAATGCCGACGGCTCGCCGCGCTTCTGGACCAGCAACCTTCCGCGCCTGATCATGCACTTTCCCAGCGGCGATGCCGTGGTGGAGATGATTCCGGAATCGGCCAAGCTGAACATCAACACCGCCAGTCCCGACGAGCTGTATCGCGTGGTGGCGTCGGTCAGCGGCGATCCCGTGATCGCGCGGGAGATCAGCGAAGGCATCATCGACTGGCGCGGCCCGGGTCCTAGCGCCCTGGATTCATTCTATTTAGCTCTTTCACCCACGGGCGGCCCGACTTTCCTGCCGCGGCATGCGTCCTTTGAAGAGATTGAGGAATTATTGCTGGTGCATGGCGTGACTCCGGAACTGTTCTACGGCAATTTCGTAAGCGACTCGGAAGGCCGCTTGTTCGCCCGCGGCGGCCTGCGCGATTGCCTGTCGGTGTGGGGCAGCCATGGCCCCTACGACGTCAACACCGCCAGCCCGGCCCTGATGGAAGCCATGGGCGCGTCTCCGTCCGATGTCGCCCGCATCATGCAACTCCGCGCCGTGCGCATTTTTCACAATACCGGCGAGCTGGCCAACATGGGGATTGCCACACCCGGCATGAGCGTGGGCGGCAATTACATCTGGACCCTCCGCGCCACTGCGCGGCTGCGCCATCCCGACGGCACCCCCTCCGATGTGACCCGCACCGCCTCGGCCACCGTGAAGCTGCTCGACCCGAAACGCTTTTATCAGATGCCGCTGGTCGTTCTGCGCTACTATGACGACGCCTGGAGCGAACTGTCCGTCGCTCCTCCTGGCCCCGTTTCTCTTGGCGCGGGCTCACCCGGCGCGCCTTTTCTTGGTGCGGCTTCTCCTGGTGCAAACCCGGTCAGTACGGGAGCGGTTTTGCAATGATCCCGGCCGCGCTCAAGAAAGCCGCCGCCTTCGGCACCGGAGTCGGCATCCAGATCACGGGACCGCCCGGAGCTGAATCTCTGCACATCGCCGCGGTCCGGGTGCGCCCCGGCGGCGCGCGCCTGCTCGATTCCCTGGTGATCGAGGATTTCCGCCGCCAGCCTGCCGCAGAGTGGGGCGCCGCCTACGCGGCGTTTCTCCGCAAACGCGGGTTGGGACATTGCTCGGCCGTGGTGCTGCTGCCGCGCGCCGACGTGATCCTGCGTCCCATCCCGATGCCCGGCGTCTCGAATAAAGACCTGGACAACGCGGTGCGTTTTCAACTCGACGGCCTGCACCCTTACGGCGACGACGATATCTACGCCTCCTGGGCCCGTCTTCCAGCCTCCGGGTCCCGCGGGGAAAGCGCCACGGTGCTGGTCGCCGTGATCCGCCGCAACGTGATCGAGCGCTATGCGGCGCCTTTTGAAGAGGCGGGGGTCCGCACCGGCGCGTTTACCTGCTCTGCCGCGGCCATCTACTCCGCCCTGCGCCTGTTCGGCGAAACGCCTGCTGCGGAGCTTCTGGTGGTCGCCGATTCCGGCGAGACGCTGGAGTTTTACGGCGAGAGCCCCACGCGCCCGCTGTTCTCGGCCAGCTTCGCTGCCGCTAATGAGCGCGCCTCCGCGCTAGCTGCGGCGGAGCTGCGCATCGCGCCCGGAACGGAGGCCGTGCCTCTGGCGACTCTCTTAAAGGCCCGCACAGGGCCGACTCGGCGCTCCAAGCGTTCAAAAACTCCGGCGGAAATTCCGGCAGAAACCCCGGGAGCTTCACCCGAGCCAGGCTCCGTCGTGCGGGCGAGTTCCTCAGAAGCCGGCACAGGGCCGACTCGGCGCTCCAAGCGTTCAAAAACTCCGGCAGAAATTCCGGCAGAAACCCCGGGAGCTTCACCCGAGCCAGGCTCCGTTGTGCCGGCGAGTCCCTCAGAAGCCGGCGCTCCAGAATCGGAGGCTCCGTTGCCGTTGGCCGCCGCGCTCTGCTCTGCCTGCCCGTACTCCGCTCTGGATTTGAATCTGCTGCCGGCGGAACGGCGCCAGGCCGGCTCGCGCCTGCGCTGGGTTCCCAGCGCGGTGCTGGCTACCGCGGTGGTGGTGCTGGCCGTGTGGCTCGGCATCTTCCCCGCTTACGAAAAGCGCAAGTACCTTAACTCGCTCAACCGGCAGATCGCCGCAGCCACTCCCGCGGCCAACCGCGCGGCCGCCATCGACAAGCAGGTGGACGAGATGCGCAAACGCATCCAGTTGCTGGATAAGGTTCGCGCGCAACCCAAGGCCGATACCGATGTGCTGGCGGAATTGACCAAGCTGCTCGCGCCGCCCACCTGGGTCACGATGATGGAGGTCTCGGCCAGGCAGGTGATCGTGGTGGGGGAAACACCCGAATCCGCGCCGCTGCTGTCGCTGCTGGACGGGTCCAAGCTGTTTGAAGCATCCGAGTTTCAGGGCTCGCCCACGCGCCAGCAGAGCGGCCTGGAGCAGTTTCGCATCAAAACCAGCCGCGAGGGAGTGAAGTAAGTGAACATCTCGCCCCGCGAACGCCGGATGTTGTCCTGGCTTCTGGTCTCCGCTGTGGTCTCCGGCCCGATTTACTTCTGGCTCACCAGTGGAAGCAGCACCAGCGCCGTGGTGGGACCGTTGGATTCCGCGGCTCTGGCGGAGAAGAAGCTGGCCAAGCTGCGCGACACCGGCGCGACCGTGGCCCAAAAAGAGGAAATCCTCAAGTCCGTTTCCGCGGAGCTGGCCAAGCGGGAAGCCGGCTTGATCCAGGCTGATACCGCGGCGCAAGCGGGCGCGGCGCTGCTGGAGATTCTCACTAAGTTGTGCGCCTCGCAACAAATCAACATCAAACAGCCGGAGTTGTTGCCCATCGTTCCGCTGGGTGACGCCTATGGCGAAGCGGTGGTGGCTGTCAACATCGAATGCCACCTGGAGCAGTTGATCAACCTGCTGGCCGACATCTCCGCGCAGCCTCAGGTGTTGACCACCACGGATCTGCAAATCCAGGCCGCCAATCCGAAGGAGAAGACCATCAACGTGCGCCTGGCGGTGGGCGGCGTGACCCCGCGCAAGCTGGTCCCGGCCAGGGCGGGCGCGCAGAAAAAGGGAGTTGGGCTATGACCGGAGCGGGGTTATGAACCGTAGGCTGATCTGGCTGAACCTGGTGCTGGCCGCCGCGGCCGCGCTGCTGATCTGGCAGTTGCGCCTGCGCCGCCAGCAGGCCGCAGCCGACGAAAAATCCGTGCTCGAAAAGCGCGCGCGCGTGCAAGCGGTTCTGGCTCCGCCGCCGCCCGCCCCGGTGCCCGCCGTGGCGCCGTCGCAGTACGTCGACACCGTGCAAAACATGCTGTTCTCGAAGGACCGCAACCCCAACGTGATCGTGGATCTGAAGCCTCCGCCGCCGCCCCCGCCTCCACCGCCGCCCATGCCGGCGCTGCCCTACTACTATGGCCAGATCCATTTCGGCGGCCCGGCGGTGATCGAGCTTCGTTCCGCCTCCGGCAAAGATGCGCAAAAGGGCTACGAGGCCGGACAGAAGATCGGCGATTTCACGGTGGTCGCGTTCGACCAGGAAACCGTCACCTTCGATTGGAACGGTGACGAGGTGGTGCGCAAGCTCTCCGATCTGAAGCCGAAGGATCCGCAGCCGGGCCAACAGGCGGTTTCGCAACTATCGCAACAGCAGGCAGCGCAACAGCAGGTGGCTTCATCCTCCAGCGCCAGCGGGGTGATTACCATCGGCAAAAGCGATTCGGCGCCGGCCCCTCCCGTCAATCTGGGCCAGGAAATAGGAGGCGGTTACTTCGGGTGCAAGCCGGGCGATACGACGCCTGCCGGCACGGTTGTCAACGGCTACAAAGTCAATCGAACCAAAGGATTTATGGGTGCCGAGTCGTGCACCTGGGAGAAAGTGAATCAATGAATCGTGGCGTTATCAGTCACCATGGAGCGGACACGCCGCTCCATACCAATTTTTTCGTGACTCGGGCCGCTCTTGGCTTGCTGTTGGCGGGCATCGCCTGGGGACAAGTCCCGCAGGCTCCGCAGGCTGCTCCGGCGCCACAGGCCGCTCCAGCGCCTCAAGCAGCGCCTCCTCAGGCAGCGCCAAATGCCCAGCCAGCTCAACCACAGCCAGCTCAACCACAGCCAGCTCAACCACAGCCAGCTCAACCACAGCCAGCTCAACCACAGCCAGCTCAACCACAGCCGGCGGCCGCCGAAGCCCGTCCCAAAATCTCCGGCGCGGATCTCTCGCTGACCAACGCTTCGTTGAATGACTTGGTGGAGCGCCTGGGGCGCCTGCTGCACATCACACTAGTGTTGCCGCCCGCGCCCGGCCTGGTGGGCAGCATTTCGATCAATTCCTATGGAGAAACCAAGGACCTCGACGCACGCGACCTGCTGGATCTGATCCTGCGCATCAACGGCTACGGGATGGCGCAGGACGGCGACGTCTACCGCGTCTTCCGGCTGACCGACGCCATGAGTCAGCCCATCCCCGTCACCGTCAACGGCCGCGACGTGCCCGAGGACGACCGCCTGGCGCTGGAGATGGTTTTTCTCAAATATGTGACGGCCGATCAGCTCATAAAAATCCTGGATGTCTTCAAAGGCGAGAGCGCCAAAATCATTGAATACGACCCGGCCAATCTTCTTTTCATTCTGGACAACGGCCGCAATCTGCACCGTCTGCACGAAATCATCGCCGAGTTCGACAGCGACACCTTCAATCGCCAGCGCGTGCATCTTTATGAGCTCGAGCACGCGCGTCCCTCCGATATGGAGACGGAGCTGGACGCCATTCTCAAGGGCATTTCGCTGGATGCCAAGAACGCCACGGTGCGCTTCCTGGCTGTCGACACCATCAATCTCCTGATCGCTGTCGCGCCGAATCCGGGCGTCTTCGACACGGTGGAGGAGTGGATCAAGAAGCTGGACCTTCCCGCCAAGGTTCCCGCCGGCGCGGTGGATTCCTATACCTACACGGTGCGCTATGGACGCAATGATTGCCTGGCGATGGCCCTGAATCAGTTGTTCAGTCCGGCAGTTGGCGCTTACGCCGGGGGTGGCCTCGGCTATGCGGCGCCGGTCGCTGGAGCATATGGCAACTACGGCTATGGAGCCGGCGGAAGCGGCGGCTACGCTGGCAGCTTCGGGGGCGGGGGCTATGGCGGAGGCTACGGCGGCGGAGGCTACGGTGGTGGAGGCTACGGTGGCGGTGGATACGGAGGAGGCATGGGTGGTGTGGGCGGCGGCTATGGCTCGGCTAACAGCTTTAGCAGCGGCTTCGGCGGCAGCGGCGGCTGCACCGGCATGAGCGGATTCGGCGGCGGAGCGGCCAGCCCCTACGGCGCCCCAGCGTTCGGCGGATATGCCGCGCAGACGCCCCTGATGGCGAATCAGTTGCCGGCCCCAGGCACCGCAGCCAATGCGAGCGCGGCGGGAGGCCCCGGCGTGGTGCCGGCTCCGGCTGCCAGCGCACCAGCCCCCGTGGCTCCGCCGCGCATCGTTCCTCTGCCTTACGACAACAAGCTGTTGATCACGGCTGATCCGCAGAAGTATCAAACCATTCTCAAGATGCTGAATGAGCTGGACCGGCCGCCGCGGCAGATTCTGCTGGACGCCAAGATTTACTCGGTTGACCTGAGCGACAGTTTCGCCAGCGGCATCGCGGCCTTTTTTGGCAACCAAAGCGGCAATACCTCCGGTCTGGGCCTGGCTCCGCCCGTGCTTTCACTCGTCGGCGGCACGACTACCTTGACCGCCGGCATGCTGGTCAGCAAGACCCGCGAGTTGCTGGGCGCGCTCAGCCTGAACGAGAATGTCGGCCACGTTCACATTCTCTCTGAGCCGAGCCTCATCGCCACCGATAGCATCCCTGCGTCGCTCAACGTCGGAACTCAGGTTCCGGTGCTTACCTCCTCCGTCGGGACTCCTTTGCAGTCGGGCGGGACCAACGCGTTCGTGCAAAACATCTCCGGCGTGAGCACCGGCGTCACGTTGGAGGTCAATGCACGCATCAACCCCAGCGGCATGGTCACCTTGATCATCAACCAGGAAGTCAGCGCTCCGGGAAGCGGATCGGCGGCGATCAATCCCAACGCCGGCGCCAGCAGCACCTCCTCATCACTGACCCCCTCCTTTTCCCAGCAGACGGTGCAAACCCAGATTTTGGTGCACGATGGCGACACCATCGCGATCGGAGGCCTGATCGGGGAGACTACCCAGACCGTCACCAACGGCATTCCGCTGCTGAGCCGAATTCCTTATATCGGGGCCCTGTTCGGCAGCCATACCTATTCTCACGACCGCAACGAAATGATCCTGTTCATGACGCCGCACGTCATCTATGACACCACCGACCTTCTGGAAGCCAGCGACGAACTCACGGCCAAGGTCAAGAAGCTCCAGAAGTTCATCAAGCAGCACGATTAAGGAAGTTCAACCTGGCTGGGGAACCTTACGTTTTCCACAGCCAATCCGCCGTTCGCTGACGCTCAACGCCCGTTGAGCTGGCCGATCTTTCCGTTCCCTGTTTTCGCTTGACGCCAAGGGCTGCGCGGTGCTCGAATAGTCGGAGCGCAGCCACGGAAAAGGGGTGTCCCTTCGGGGCGCAACTCTAATTTTTAGCTTGACTTGAGCCCGTGGAGAATGGTATCTATAATCTGACTGCGTCCAGGGTGTAGCAAGAAGCAGTTTTGTATGGCGGCATTCATTGACCGTGAATCCCGCGAGCACATAGAACAAACAAGAAGTTTTGAAAAGAGAAGTCCGAAAGCAACGATGAGCCATCGAGCACAGCGGCCGGAGAAACAGCCAGCGGCACACTCTGGGTATCGCAACCAGAGCGCCAGCGGGCGATCCCGGGCGGCGGGCTTGAGGGTTGAGAGGAATCAAGCTTGAACACAAAGCGTTTGAGGCTCAGGTTGAAAAGAAGAACTTCCATCAATTCAGATTCAGATTTTCACAAGGAGAAGGAAATGGCAGATTTTCGCAGATGGATTTACGCGCTTGCCCCGTTGGCCCTGCTCGCCGGGTTCACCGTGCCGGCTAGCGCTCAAGCTCCACCGTTAGAGTGTATTGCCAACGCCGGCGTTCCCCCGACGATTCGCGCGGAAGGTTGGACGGAATTGTTGGGCGACATCACGCTCAACTGCAACGGCGGTACGCCCACGCCGGCCGGACAGGTGGTTCAGCCGGTTAACATCACAGTTCAGATCAACGCTTACCTCACCAGCCGTGCGCTGTCGGGAAGCCAGTATCTGGAAGCGCTGTTGATCATCGATGAGCCGCACTCGTCCACCAACCAGAACCGGCCGATTCTGGCTTGCGGCGGCGCTGGCGCGCCGGACAGTGGTCCTTCCGGTCATGACGTGTGCGCGATCATCTCGACCGGCTCCCCCGACCACACCTATGACGGTGTAGCCAATGGCTACGGCGGCACGTGCTCGGTGGCCATCGTCAGCCAGGGTTGGACCTGCGCGGCCTCGGGCGGGACTTTCACCAGTGCCACCTGCGTCGCCGCCTCCAATACGCCCCCGCCGCCGCCACCCCCGGCTCCGGGCACCTATAGCTGCGGCCGTCCTAACGTCTATCAGGGCCAAGCGGCGCTCTCGCTGGTTCAAGGTCAGACTAACGTTGTGACCTGGCTCGGCGTGCCGCTGGATCCTCCGGGCACCACCACCAACCGCACCCTGCGCATCACGAATCTTCGTGCCGACGCGCATGACGCGGCTGGTCTGGCCACCTCCGGCTCCTTTACCGCCACCTACATCCAGGCCTCGATCTCGATCAACGGCAACACCTCGCTGTCGGTCAACAACCCGCAGCAGATCGTCGCCTTCATCGGCCCCGGCCTTGCCCCGGCTCCGGCCACGGGTATCGTTGCCACGAACTATTCCTTCCTGCAGTGTATTGGTGAGCCCGCCGTAGGCAGCTTCGGCGCATTCACTGGCTCGCAGGTCAATGGCGCCGTTCCGACCTTCCAGTTCACGGAAGGCTTTGCCAGCTCCTGGAAGTCGAAGAACATTGCTATGATCCTGAACGGTGGCGGCAATGGTCAGCCGCCCGGAAGCACCACGGCCTACTGGGAGTACAACGGCTTTGGAACTACTGCGGGAACCATCAATTACCCGGCGGACTTGAACCAGGACGTCCCGGGCGCTATCTATAACACGGAAAGCGGATTCGAGTATCCGGCGACCAAGGGGACCTCGACGACGGCTCTCTACTCCGACCCGAACCCCAATCCTCCTCAGGGTATCGGCACCGTTGCGGTTACCCAGAATCTGGGTCAGGCGATGGGTAACGCCACCAACATCCAGAACGCTGGCGAGGCTGATTCCGGGACCCGTCTTCAGGTTCTGGTTTCGAACATCCCGACCGGAGTCCTTGTGTACGTTCCGGACGCCATCTACCTGCATAACTGCGTGATCAATGCCCTTAGTCCGGCAAATTCCTGCCAGAGCGGCATCGCGGTCCTGACGAAGACTACCGACGCTGCCGGCGACGGCACATTCGCTCCGTACTGGACCAAGACCACAGCCGCCAACGACGCCATCGGCGCCTATACCAACATCAACCCGGGCAACGCAGTCAGCGGCTCGGCCACCTATGAGATCCTCTTCTCTGATCCGTTCAGCGTAGAGACTCTTCAGGTTCCGACCCTGGTCTCGTACGCCCCGGCGCTCAGCATGAATCAGCCGATCCCCGGACAGTACGCTACCGCGGTTGGCGGCTTCGCTCCCAACTCGTCTTCGGCTACTGCCCGCACCACCAGCGGCGGTCAGATTCCGCGCTTCGTGCCCGGCCAGACTCCGAGCAACGCGAATTACTTCCTCGTGAATCGCTGCGCTTGCAACCTGCTGTTCCCGTTCGTAACCAATGTGGGTGGCTATGACACCGGTATCGCAATCGCGAATACCTCCATGGACAACCTGATCGGCTCATCGGCGAATCCGCAGTTCGGCGGCGTACAGTTCTGGTACTACGGCACCGGGCCCAACGGCGGCAACGCTCCGGGCACCCAGTGCACCAACACAGCGAACCCGGGCGTTTGCCCGACTCCGCTGGCAACCAGCACCTCTACCGCGGTTGGACAGGTTCCGGCAGGTCAGATCCTGACCTACGTCCTGAGCAGCAGCGGCGGCGCCATCGGCAACGGCTCGAACGGTCTGGCGCCCAACTGGGCGGCTGGCTTCCAGGGCTACATCATTGCCCAGGCCCAGTTCCAATACTGCCACGCTTACGCCTTCATTACGGCGCAGTCTGGCGGACCGCTCTCGCAGGCGATCTCCGAGGGCTACCTGGGTCTGATCCTCGACAACAGCTCCATCAACTGCGCCGGCTCCTTCAAGGGCCTGTGCCGCACCAATCAGCAGGCGGAGTTGCTAGTCCACTAGGCCACGGCTTAGTTTGAATCAGCGGTTTGGGGGAGGAGCTTCGGCTCCTCCCCTTTCGCTTTTCCGGGCGACTTTACCGCCCCTTCTGGCGCGCTTCGAGCTTCGCCGCAGAATCAGCCCTCGAACATTTCTGCACACATCTGTTTTTGCTAGCGCCCGCAATAAAGGCTGTGGTAGACTTGCTGTTGTCCACCCGCGTCCCACTTAAGATCCAAGAGGTATTTCCATGCTGAATCGAAGCGTCCCGCTGGTGGTGTGTCTGAGCCTGGTGTCGGCTGTTGCCGCCGCTCAAAACCCCCAGGGCGTGGGCTACGCTGTACAATTCTCCAGCACGGCGTCGGGCCGGTTTGAGGTCTACTCTGAGAACGCCTCCACTTTCCCCACGGCTTCCATCGTGGGCAGCGGACCGGCCGGGCCCACCCAGATCGTTGCCAAACCGGATGGCAGCCAATTCTACATCGTCGGCGAAAACACGGTTGGCTCGGTCAACCCGACCTTCTCCACCGTCACCGATCTCAACGGCCTCAGCGGAACGTTCAGCGGCGGCGTGATCAGCCCTAACGGCAACTACCTTCTGGTCTCCGCACAACAGACCACCTCCAGCGGCAGCGTGTACGTCATCAACACCGGCACCAACACCGTCGCGCTGAATGAGCCCGTGGGCGGAACGGTGATCGGCGTCGTCATCAGCCCGGACTCCAGCACCGCGTGGATTCTCGGTGAGTCCTCGCAGACTTTCATCACGACGGTGAATTTGACCGGAACACCCGCGCAAACCGGCAGCTCCGTCTTCCTGCGTGATCCCGTTACCAGCCAAAGCCTGGGCGGAAACGCGACCTCGATCAGCTTGTCGCCCCTGGGCGAACTGTACGTGACCGCCGGCAACGCAGTTCTCCAGATCGATCCAGCCGTGCTCGCTACCTGCCAGACCAACTTCAACTGCGCGCCCAGCACGGTCATCTCCGTAAACGCAACGCCCGGACCGCTGCAATACACCTATGTCCCCAGCTCCAGCGGCAACCAGCTCTACGCCTACTTCGTCAACCAGACGCCGTCGATCGGTGGACGCTCGCTGTACCGGATCCCGATCCCCTGGACTTCCGGGTCCAGCGCCGTCAGCTTTAACTCGAGTGAAGTTTTTGACAGTATCCTAGTCGCCGGACCCCAGAGGATCTTCGCCCACAGCCCCGCTGATTCTACCCTATGGGACGTCGCCCCGGACCTCAGCTCCGTGACGGAATCCTCGCTCCAGAACGTGCTCCCAGCTACGCAAATCTCCTCGATCGCGGTTTCGGGTGAGCTTCCTGCGGCGCAGTATCTGTTCGCTGTGTCGGGGACCAGCTCCCTGGCCGACGTCTACCTGGTCAGCCTGAGCAGCAGCACTGTGGTCGGGCAAATCGCCTCAGGGGTTGGTCTCGGGAACTTACAATTTATTTACGTACCGTCCGCGAACCCCACGGGCTTCACCAACCCGCCGCTTACGTACAACAGCAACCAGACGGACCTGGCCCCGAGCGCCGCTGCCTTGCCGCTCATTGCGAAAATTCTCGATCAAGCCGGCAACCCTGTGTTCGGCGTTCCGGTCACCTTCACCGGCGATCCTTCCCTTACCATCGTCCCGGCCAATACCACAACCAATGCGAACGGCTTTGTTGAAGCCAAAGTAACGGTAGGGCCCAACCCTGGAAGCTACCCCGTGACCATGACCGCCGGCAGCGGCAGCAACGAGGCGACCGCAACTTTCAATCTCGCCATTCCAGGGGCCAGCACGGGCCCGGGCGGCGGCGGATCAACTGGGCCCAATCTGCTCAGCATCGTCTCCGGTAACGGCCAGTTGTTTCTAGGCACCAGTTCCAACCTGACGAACCCGAACGCACTGCTCACCGTGATGCTGGTCGACACCAACGGGAATCCCGTCAATGGCGCGACCGTGAACTATGCGATCACCGGGTCGGTGATCTACCCCGGGGCCATCTCGGTGACCACGCCGTTTGGCGCCGTGTACCCCACCGAGACCACAGGTCCCGCTAACGGCTTCCTGCCTGGCCAGGCTGGCGCGCAATTCCAGCCACAGCTTCCGCCCGAAGGGTACTCCTTTGTGCAAAGTATCGTAGTGGCGACCGCGGTTTCCGCGGCCGGCGCGACCCTCGGCACCGTGACCTTCATCGAAACGACCTATCAATACACGCCGGGCGGGTACGATCCGCCCAGCATCCAGGTACAGCAACCCAGTGACAGCTTCACAATCCAAGGGCCCGAAGGGACCCCAATTCCGGGCGCCATCCAAGTAACCGTATTCGCCAGCTCCTTCGGAACCGCGGAACCCATACCGAACATAGGAATTCGGATTGGCGACCCGGTCTCGGGGCTCAACCCTGGGCCGGGAACCTGCCAGGGCGGCCCTCTCAGCGATCAAAACGGCAACATCGCCTGCAATTTTATACCGGACTGCGCCGCGACTCTGGCCAGCCAGTTGGGGACCCCGGTAACCTTACCCTTCGAGGCCGGCTTCACCATCGAGGTCGGAGAGGCCGTCGGATTCAACTATTACGCAGTGAATGTCCTACCTGGCACGGCTCAGGTCATCACCGCCTCCAACGGGAATAATCAGACCGGGAGCGCCGGGGCAGCGCTACCGATACCGTTATACGCGACCGTAACGGATAGCTGCGGAAGCCCGGTCGCCGGCGCCACCGTCACCTGGAAAGTGACGCAAGGATCAGCGACCCTGTCGACGGCGTCCGCCACAACAGCGGCGGGTGGCATCACCTCCACCAAGGTCACACTCGGGTCAACGCCTGGGCCGATCACCATCGTGGCCAGTGTGAACGCCACCACGACAGTCTCCTTTACCGAAACGGTAAGCGCCATCGTCGGCAGCCTCAGCCTGGTTTCCGGCAGCCCGCAGACCGCGATCGAGGGCGCCGCGTTCGCCAAGCCTCTGGTTTTCGCGATCAACGACAACAAGGGGAATCCCCTTCCCAACCTCACCGTGAGCTTCTCGCTGGCTGGCGGAAGCGGAAGCGCGGGTCTCAGCGCCACGTCCGCCGTTACCAACTCGCAAGGGCAGGTTAGCGTAAACGTCACGGCGGGCAACAGCCCCGGCACAGTCACCGTTGACGCGACCTACGCAAATTTCACCACCCCTGCGACACTGACGGTCATTGCGCCCGGCCCGAACGTCTTCAGTACAAGCTTCGTCAACGCAGCCAGCTTCCAGACCGGCTTGGTCCCCTGCGGCCTGGCGACTGTCACCGGAGCCGGCCTTGCGCCCGGAATCGCCGGCGTCGTGGTGGGCAACACCCTTGGGATCGGACCCCTACCATACACGCTCTCCGGCGTCAGTATTACTGTCAACGGCATACCCGCTCCGATCCTGAGCGTCTCCAACCAGAACAACGTACAACAGGTCAACTTCCAAACGCCTTGCGAAGTCGCGGCCGGATCCGGAACGGTGGTCGTCCAAGTCGGAAGCGGTACCACCACCATTCCCGGCGTCGTGATCTATTCCACGCAACCCGGCATCTTCACCTACGCCGGACCGAGCGGGCTTAGCTACGCGGCCATCATCAGCCAGCAAGACGGCCAGTACCTCACTCCCAGCAATCTGGCGCATGCTGGCCAAACCTACATCATGGTGGTCACTGGTATGGGCCAGACGTCACCCGTGGCCGTTACCGACGAACCCGGTAACCTCGGAAACACACAAAGTCCGCCCCAAATCATCGCACCTTCGCAGGTCGTGCTGGCGATCGACAACGTCGGGGTGCCTGTTACCTCGGTCCAATACCTACCAGGGGCCGTCGGCGAATATGTGATCACTTTCACGATTCCAGAAGTCGTTAACGGCCAGCCATTCCCGACCGGAACGAACATGCCAATCTCGCTCGGCGGACTCACGTCCAGCGGCCAGACCATTTACGATACGGCCTCGGTCGACATACCGGGCGTCACGCTCCCGACCAACTAACTGGATGGCGGCGCGGGGAGATTCAGCTTGAGACTCTCCCCGATCGCTTGCAGCGCTTCAAGAACCCACGCGCCCTGCTCTACCGTTAATCCACCACCGGCAACGCCGCTGCTCGACGCCAGGTAGTCGAGCCGCACCACTTGCACCCCAATCCCCAACGGGCCGGGAACCAGAATCTCCTGATCGGCGCCATTCGAAATCAAAGGTCGGCAGGGAATCGGCATCGCGGGGCCGGCGCTCAAACCCGGGTCCGGAACCGGCACCCAAGTCGGCATGTTGATGCCGCTGACAGTGAATGTTCCGGGCGACCCGACCCCGCCGCTGATGTAATTCCCATTCGGACCGGTCAGAACCTGGGTCATGGCGGCGCGGAGCGGCGCGGCATAGACCTGCTGCGGGCCGTTCGGCACGCCTACGGTATAGCGCCTTCTGGGCTCCGTGCTCCAGGTCACCATGAAATCCGTGGAATCTTCGCCGACCGTCGTGCCCGCGGGCAAGGCAGCCGCGACCGCTTGCGCGTCGGACTCCAGACACAGGAACGTAGCCGGCAAGGGCTGGGCTGGAAAGCCGGGGAACGTGATCTGCGCGATGGTGGTCGACGGATTCTCCCAAGCCGGATACTGATACGGCCCGGGAAGATTGGGCGCCTGCACGTTGGCCGGAACCGGAATCGAACTCATTGAGGCCGCCAACGACCCATTCACTTCGATCACTACATAGGAGCCGGGGGAGGGATAGCCCGGGTTGGCGCTCTGATCGTACCAGTTGCGCGTCGGATTGGTAGAGTCATAGGGAGGCGCCTGCGCCCCCGTCAACGCCATATACAGCGCGCGCGTGAGCGTTCCTGCCCCGCCTGGACTGGCAGGGTTGGGATATTCGAACAGCTCCAGGTCCGCTGGCGAATACGCGAGTTGCGCCGGCTGCGCGGGAACAACCGGAAGCGAAGAGAAGCCGGAGGTGGGCGCGCCAGCTTGAGGCGCACTGGGTTGGACTGGTGTGAGCATAAGGATTGATCTCCCTTGCCCTCATTCCCCCACACCGGTACGGCAGCTGGCCCCGATTGGGAGCGCCATCCTGCGAGCCTGACTAGAGTTAAGCGCTTAGCTGACCGCGGCTTGTACCAGTTGAGGATCTGCCTGAATCTGGTTGTAACTCACGTTCCAGGAAGCATTCGGGCCGGCGTTCTGCGTAAGGAAATCCTGCATGCTCAGACCGCCCGTTCCGAAATCCGTGCCGTACATATACGCGAGCTGCTGGATCTGGTTCAAGTCGCCGAAAGTCATGGTGGTTCCCGGCACCTGCGTAGTCGGAGGCGCGATCGTGCCACCGTTAGCCAACGACGCGGCGGCTAACTCCGGAGGTTCGTTCTGCCACATATCGATGGTGGATTGAATCTGGGTCTGCAGCGTAGTGATGGTCATGCCGTCCCATTCGGTGAACTCCGACGCCTGGCTCACCGGAGCCGTAGCGGACGTTGCGTCCGAAGCTGTCGCGTTCGACGTAGCCGGCGTGGAGGTAGCAGCTGGGGTCGAGGCAGTCGCCGCCGGGGTGTTGCTCGAGGGCGCTTGATACTGGAAGAACGGCATCGTGTTGGCCGGCGCCGAGGCCGCCGCCGAAGCGGCTGACGAAGACGTGGCGGCCGCTGCCGAGGAAGTGCTGGGCGGCACGGTCAAGGTGACAAGAAATTGACTACCGCCGGAATTCTGCCCCTGCTGCTGCTGAACCGTGATCTGAATCTGGGACCCGTTTCCACTCTGGGACAGCGCCGCTTCGACGGCGGATTCAAGCTGCTGTTCGAAGGAGCTTGTTGAATCTGCGGAGCTTGTGCTGCTCGCAGAAGTAGAATTGGTGGTCCCTAAAGAGTCCAGGCCCGGGGACGAGGTATTTCTGGTTAACGAAACCATCGCTTACTAATTGCCTCCGCCATGGAAGAAGGCAACTCGATGGCCAAAATTGCGCGCCAGAACTCAGGCTCTAATTCGCGGAACCGTCGAAGCTCACGATTACCGGAAACATCTGGTTGAATGGCGCCACCAGTACGCCCAGAGTGATGGGACCGGACGGAGCAGGACCGGAGCTCGGATCGTAAATAATTTCGATGGTCGACTCGGCGCCCGCGTTCACATTCGGGCCGTCCACCTTGGATGCCAGAAAAGGATTCTGCTCTGTAATCCCCTCCACGCTAATCTGCACTTGCCCGGGTTGCCCGTTGCGAAATACGAGCTTCGCCGTGCCGGGCTTGTCCTTGGTGAACTTCACTTCTTTGGGCGTAACGCTGGTGACGACCCCGTTTTGCTGCAGAATCCGTTGAGCCTCGGAGGCCATAGTCTCCGCATTGATCTTCGGCGGAGTGACGATTTTTCCGTTCGGCGGGACCGGATTGAGATTGGAGGGGCCCATCGGGGTCACCCAGGCATTCGCAGGGGCCGGGGGTTCATAATAGACCCACTTGCCATTCTCGATCTTCCAGTGCGTATCCCACGGCTGGGGCACGCTGGTATCCTGCATAAAGCCTTCCGCCCTCAGATGCAAAATGAGCCTGGCGGTCATCTTCACCGTGGCATGAGTGAAATTCTCGGTGTAGTCGATGCCATCGATCTTAAACTCGGTCATCTCCGCTTTCGGCGACGAGAAATACTTGTCCTGCGTGTCGTCCGCGACCAGGCTCAAAGCCTGGCGGAACTTCTTGTCGATGAAATCCTGAAAGAACTCCGAGACGTTGGCCCGCAGCGCTTTGTCGACCTCAGGCGGCGCGGCAGAGGAATCCCCCTGCGCCAGAACCACTCCGGGAATCACAGCGAGGACTGCAGAAAACAGCAGAATCGAAGATCGAGAAGCCATCGGCGCTCTTTCAGTGTACCTGGTCATTATATCAATATCTCCCTTGTAGGGAACCGCAAAGCGAGCATCAAGGCCGGATGCGATTCGAGGTGGCCGCGGGACCCGGAACGCGGTGCTCAACCCAATAGACGACGCCCGGAAAGGAACGTTAGTGTTTCGACGCCCGGTCCAGCTCCATCTGGATGATCTGCTGGAGCACGGAGAAATCCACGCCCGAGATCTTTCGCCCGTTGATGAACAGAGTGGGTGTGCCGGTGACGTTCAACGCGTGGCCCTCCGCGATATTCTTCGCGACTTCCGCATCGCCGCCCTTGGTCTGAATGCACCGGCCCAGTTGCACCGAATCGATCCCACTCTTGCCGGCCCAAGCCAGCACCTTGTCCGTCAGGTTATCGGGCGTGATCTCATCCTGCGTGTTGTAGAACCAGTCATACATTTTCCAGAACGCGTCGGGGCTCTGGCGATACACGCAGCGCGCCGCGTCCGCGGCCGCACGAGCCCAGGGATGGATGGATTCGAGCGGGTAATCCTTGAACACCACCCGAACCTTTCCGGGCTGGAAGGTGGGCAAAAGCTGCCGCAGGATGGGCGCCTCCGCGCGGCAGGAGGGGCATTCGAAGTCGCCGAATTCGACGATGGTCACCGGCGCATTCGCGGGACCGAAACTCGGCTGGCCGGCGGTAAACAACTTGTCGAGATTGATCTGGAACAGATTGCCCTTGAGGTTGAACGCCGGAACGGAGCTGGGGGCTCCAGGAATAACGGTCTGGCCGTCGGAGGAAAGATAGAACGTCTCGTCCTTGAAATCCTGGCCGAAGGTCAGATGCACGCCAATCTCGGAGAAGCCGGGAAGAGCTTTGGACGGTTTCGGGTCGGCGACGCTTACGCCCACTCCCGCAGCCAGCAGGTCGTAATAGCGGATGGTGGATTCGAACGCCGCCTTATCGAAGGGTTTCGATTGTCCGCAGGCGGTGAGCCCGGTGAGGGCCAGCGCTGCGAACCTCAAGAGATGGCGGTTAGACACTACTCATATCGTAACGCCACGATCGGGTCGACGCGCACGGCGCGGCGCGTAGGAATAAAGCACGCGGCCAGAGCCACCAGAATCAGCAGCAGCGAGACGCCCGCGAAGGTGGCCGGATCGGTTGCTTTGACGCCGTACAGCGAGCCCTGAATCAGGCGCGTCAATGCCAGCGATCCACCCAGACCGGCCAGCAGTCCAATCCCGATCAACGTGAACGCCTGGCGCACCACCAGCCCGAACACCTGGCCCGAGCCTGCGCCCAGCGCCATGCGAATCCCGATTTCGCGAGTTCGCTCCGCGACCGAATACGCCATGACGCCGTAAATGCCGATGGCCGCAAGCACTGCGGCGATGGCTCCGAAAATCCCCAGCAGCAGAATGTACAGGCGCAGATACTGCACCTGCTGGTCCAGGCTCTGCTGCACCGTGCGGATCTCCCCGGCTGGCTTGTTGGGGTCGACCTCGGCGGTGGCGCGGCGCACCGCGGCGATCAGACTCAAGGGGTCGCCCGAGGTGCGCAGAACGAAAGTCATCGCGGCGCGATCGTTCCAATACGGTCCCAGCCAGCGCATGGCTTGCTGCCGGTGCGGCACGTAGACGATCGGCGTTTGCTGCGCGGAGAAGCGATTGATCACCGTATCGCCCGCGACGGCGACAATTTCACGAGCCTTCTCATCCGGAACAAAATCGAAGGTAATGCGCTTGCCGACGGGGTTGTCGCCGGGGAAGAAGCGCCGCGCGAAGGTCTGGTTCACGATCACCACTGGCGTGCCGGCTTCGGTGTCTTGCGCGTTGAAATCGCGGCCTTCGACCAGCGGGATCTTCATAGTGGCGAAGAAATCCGTGGTGATGGCGAAGTAGTCGGCGGCCTGCGCGGGACTCCCAGAGCCCTGCGTGGGCGGCGGGGCTGGACGGCCTTCGATCAGAAACGGCATCTGGATGCCTCCACCATTCAACGGCGGGCGGCTGATTCCGGCGGCCGAGATGACGCCGGGCACGCTGCGCATACGCTCCGCGATACGGTCGTAGGTCATGCCTGGAACCGGGTTGACGTCCCACAATCCCACGCCGCGATAGCGGCTGTAGGGCTTGATCACGTCGTTCTGGGGAAAGCGGAATTCGAAGGTCAACAGATTGCGCGGGTCGGCGCCCAGATCCTTGTGCTGCACGCGCAAAAAACTGTTGATCATCAGGCCCGCGCCGATCAACAGCACCAGCGCGAGCGCAACCTGCAGCGCCACCAGCGCTCCACGCACACGCTGGCGGACGGCGCCTTCGGTCCCTCCGCGCCCGGACTCCTTGAGCGAGCCCACCAGGTCCGGCTTCGACACCTGCAGCGCCGGCACGATTCCGAACAGCACCGCGGTGACCACAGCGATCAGAGCGGTGAATACCAGCACGGAGGAGTCGATAGAAATGTCCAGCGTCCGCAAGAAGCCCTGCGGCGCATTGGCCAGGAACAGCTTCAGTCCGCCCCAGGCCAGCAGCACACCCAGAATGCCGCCGAGAATCGAGAGCGGCACGCTTTCGGTGATCAACTGCCGCACGATACGCGCACGGCCGGCTCCCAGCGCGCTGCGCACGGCCATCTCAGTGCGGCGCGAAGCCGCGCGCGCCAGCATCAATCCTGCGACGTTGGCGCATCCGATCAGCAGTACGAATCCCACCGCGCCCTGCAGCAATAGCAACGGCGATTTCACGTCTCCATAAGCTGCCTCCTGCAGCGACTGCACCTGGATGCCGTTGCCCTTGTTGCGGTCCGGATCGCCGGAGGCGAGTTGCGCGGCGATGCCGGTCATCTCCGCCTGCGCCTGCTTGATTGAGATTCCCGGCTTCAATCGCCCGATGGGCACCAGGAAACCCTGCTTGCTCTGCACTTGCAAGGTGCTGAGAGGCACGGGAATCCAGAAATCCGAGCCGTTGCTGAAGAAGTCGAATCCGGCCGGCATCACGCCGATCACGGTGTTGGGCTTGGTATCCATGATCAGCGTTTTTCCGATCACGTTGGGATCGCGGTTGAAATGGGTCTGCCAGTAGTGGTCGCTGATGAGCACCACCGGAGCCGCGTTGTTCACCTGATCTTCATCCTCAGTAAACAGGCGGCCGATCTGCGGCTGGACCCGAAGGACCTTAAACATCGACGGCGTGAACCCCTGCCCGCTAAGCCGTTCGGCGGGCATGCCGTCCCGATCCGCTCCGATGTTGGTGGTCTCGCTGGCGAAGATTGCCACCGACTCAAACACAGTGTTGTGGTCGCGAATGCCGGCGAAGGTGGGGTAGTTGACGTTGTTGCGCTGATCGGGATGGTCGAGCGGCACGGTCCAGGCCGCGATCAGCCGGTCCGGCTCCCGAAACGTGAGCGGCTTCAGCAGCGTTCCGTTGATCAGGCTGAAAACGATGGTGTTAGCTCCGATGCCCAACGCCAGCGACAGGGCCGCGGCAGCCGTAAATCCAGGCTTTTTGAGCAGCATCTGGAAGCCATGCAGCAGGTCCTGACGCAGGGTGTGCATGCTAGTAATACGGAGCGGGGGGCCGATGGTTTCGCAATTCTTCCCGCCAGGAGTAGCGTGAGGATTGGCTGGGCGGCAGGGACTCGAACGCCGATACTGATCAAGAGTCGTTCATGGTGTCGGCGTGGAGCTGCACCACGTTGCCGGGCACCGATATCACTGGCCCTCCGGTCGCATACGAGTACCTGAATCGCGCGGCTGTGGGCGCCTTAAGGTACGCCCTTTGACGCCCGCCCTGTCGGCAGGACCGACGCGCGCGTGTCTGGAACAGGGCCTCGCCGGTGCCGGAATGCTGGTAGAACCGGTCTTATGGAATCTTCGCAGCACGACTCCCATACGGTGCCTCCGGCCATCCTCACCTTGCTGATTCCACCCTCCGTACGAAAATGAAGGAAGAGTAAGCCCACGCATGCTTCTTGAGGACCTGGTTCGCTCCGTTGCTTCCGTCGAATCCGGGGAGGACTATTGGAAAACTCAGAACGAACTGGCTGGTGAGGTCGAGGCGCACGAACTGCGCATTCAAAGGACGAAACGGCGGCATCAGAGGCTCCGCGAGGCCATCAATCAATCTTCCGGGTATGCAGTTCGAAATCCGCCGGAGTACGGTGGCCGTCTCCGTCACCTGCAAGAACTGCTGTCAAAGAACGACGCGGCAGGGTATCATCATCGATTCGCTCGTAGCGTTATTCTGTACCTGGGCGACGTACTTGCATACAACGTAATGCCCGACCACGTCGTCAGGCTTCACGGGAGGAATTCCTCGCCAGGTTTCTTTGGAGGCAAGAGCGGCCGGGCGCAGGAGTTGGAAGTCGGCAGGTTTCTCACGCGCAACGGCTGGACGGTATTGCTTCACGATCTAACCCACTGCCTCAGAATCGGAGATCTCACCGCAGCTTGCCCCGAAAGGGGAATTTTGAGCATCGAACTCGGCCCTGGGCATAATCCTCGCAAGCGCAGGCAGCGCGAGCGGATGAATCTTCTCAATCGCGTATTGAAGGAGGACATAGCTGGAGTGAGGCCGGAAGATCTCATTACTCATTCGCTTCCAACGCATTTAATGGAGGGGGAGAGTCACTTTGGGCACAATCCGGCTGCCTTCGTCGAGGTGGCCGCCTGCCTGGAGACCGGCTGCAAAGTGGTGCAGCCGGAAGAAGGATTGATTTATGCCGCCTGTGCGCGCGGATGCGGGATAGAAGACCTAGTCAAGGAACTGTCTCCGGGAGAGCGTGGATGGCGGAATTACCTGGTCGCATCCTTTACGGACCGCATCATGGGCAAGTTCTCATGGGTGCCTCCGATCATGTCCCTACCCATCCCCGAGGAGCCCCTCACTAGCCTGCTTCGCGGCGACTTCTATTTCTGGGTGTTCCTGGACGTTGACCACATAAAGCGCAGGCTCGCGGATTTGGCTCCGTCCCTGACCCTTTCCGTTGAATGCGATTGTTTGCAGATGTCCGTACATTCAGAGGACGCTATGTCTGTTTTGGGGCCACGCCCAATCGAGAATGTTCAATACGGTCTGGCTACGCTAGAAAGCTCGCTCCAAATGCTAGCGGAAAACGCGCGCGTGGACCTCGGAAGAATCGTTCGGGAGTTCCCCATCGGAGGACAGGCCCGAACGGCTCACGCGGCGAAGCCGTCGCAGAGGTCTCTCCGGGAAACGGCCGGTCAGCCCTCTGAATTGATTTGGCTGGGAGGCAGGGACTCGAACCCCGATACGCAACTCCAGAGGCTGCAGTCTTACCATTAGACGACCTCCCAAGGAAGACGCTTTCAATTCTAGCATTAGTGGGGGAGACTCGGCATGAACCAATCTATTCAGACCCGTTGTTGCGTGGCTGGCGGAGGGCCGGCCGGAATGATGCTCTCTTTCCTGCTGACGCGCATGGGCGTGGACGTGGTGCTGCTCGAAAAACACGGCGATTTTTTGCGCGACTTCCGCGGCGATACCATCCACCCGTCCACGCTGGAGCTGATGTCTGAGCTGGGGCTACTGGAAGAGTTTCTCAAGCTGCCGCACCAGGAAGTGCACGAAATTTCCGCGCAGATCGGCGAGGAGACGGTGCCCATCGCCGATTTTACGCACGTTCCCACACGCTGCAAATACGTCGCGCTGATGCCGCAGTGGGATTTTCTGAGTTTCCTGAAAAAGCATGCCGAGCGCTATCGCGGCTTCCACCTGCGGATGCCGGCCGAGGTGACGGATCTGGTGATCGAAGACGGCGCGGTCGCGGGAGTTCGCGCGACCACGCCGGAGGGCGAGCTGGTCGTGCGGGCCGGCTTAACCGTGGGCGTCGACGGGAGGCATTCGGTGGTGCGCCAGCGCGCCGGTCTCCAGGTCGTCGATCTGGGCGCTCCCATGGATGTGATGTGGATGCGTCTCGCTCGCCATCCCGGCGACCCAGGCCGGGTCTTCGGGCATGTGGATCGAGGCAGGATGATGGTGCTGCTCAACCGCGACACCTATTGGCAGGCTGCCTTCGTGATTCCCAAGGGTGAGGCGGACCGGATCAAGAGCAAGGGCCTGGAGGCGTTCCGCGAAGAGATCGCGCGGCTGGAGCCGTTCCTGCGCGATAGCGTCGAGGAACTACGCGACTGGAGCCAGGTGAGCCTACTGACCGTGGCGGTCAACCGGCTGGTGAAATGGTCGCGGCCCGGGCTGCTGTGCATCGGCGATGCGGCGCATGCCATGTCGCCCATTGGTGGGGTTGGGATCAACTTGGCGATTCAAGACGCTGTCGCCACGGCCAACCTGCTGGGAGAGACCCTGCTCCAAAGGGCTCCGACGCAAGAGGAGCTTCAACGTGTCCAGCGCCGCCGCAGTTTTCCGACTCGCGCCACGCAATGGGTGCAGCTCCAGGCGCAGAACTTCGGAATCCGGCGCGTGCTGAGATCACCGGAGGAGCTGAAGCTCCCTCGCGCGGCGAAATTTTTGCAGCACTGGAAGTTTCCGCGGCGCATTCCCGCGCGCATCCTGGGCGTGGGCTTTCGCCCGGAGCACGTGCGGACGCCGGAGCAGATCGATGGCTCCCGATAGCGATGCTACACTGGTCGATAACCTATGGCCATCAGTAAGGAATTGCTGGAGATCCTGGTGTGCCCGCTGTGCAAGGCGCCGGTGGAGCTCAAACAGGACGAGAACGGCCTGAAGTGCGTCGAATGCAAGCGCGTGTACCCCATTCGAGACGATATTCCGGTCATGCTGGTGGATGAAGCGCGCATCGAAGAGTAAATGCCATCTTTGCCGCCGGGCTCGTCGGTTTTCGCTCGCCTGCCTCCCGGCGAGCGTATCGCGGTCATCCGTTTGCGTTCGCTGGGCGATTGCGTTCTGACCACGCCGGCCTTGGCGCTGCTGAAGGCGCATCGGCCGGATTTGCAGGTGGCCGTGGTGGTGGAGGATCGCTTCCGCGACATCTTTGAGGGCAATCCGGACATCGAGCGCATTCTGCCGCCGCAGGCCGGAGCCTTGCTGCGCTGGCGCCCGTGGATGATTCTGAACCTGCACGGCGGCACGCGGAGCATGGCGCTAACCATGGCCGCCCGCGCGCGCATCCGCGCCGGCTTCGCGCACCATCGCTACAGCTTCCTCTATTCCGACAAAATCCCCCGCGCGCAGGAAATCCTGGGCGAGGAGCGGCCTGTGCACACGGCCGAACATATCGCCAGTTCGATGTTCTGGATGGGCGCTCCGCGAACTCCGATCCCGCGCGCCCGGCTGGCGCACACGAGATTGCCGGAGTTCGTGCGCGGCGGCTACGCCGTGCTGCATCCCTTCGCCTCGGAGCCGGCGAAGACCTGGCCGGCTGAGCGTTTTTTGGCTCTGGCTACGCATCTGCGCAAGGTCTGCGATCTAGAGCCCGTATTCGTAGCGGCTTCCGGCGACGACACCCACGCCTTTGAAACGTTCCGGGTGTGGCGCGGCGCGCCCCTCAGCGAGCTCAAAGGCCTGATCGCGGAGGCGCAGATCTTCATCGGCAACGACAGCGGACCGGCGCACATCGCCGCGGCGTACGGAGTGCCCGTGGTGGCGATCTTCGGCGCATCCAACCCGTCGGCGTGGGCGCCCTGGCGCACCGAGGCTCGCGTGCTCAAGTCATCGCAAGGAATCGAAGGAGTGGAGACGGCCGAAGCGATTGCCGCGGTAGAGACCTTGCGAGGCGTCAAGGAAGCCGGCGCATGAAGGAACTCGCCGTATGAAGGAACTGAGGCGTCTGCTGCGCTACTCCGTGCCGTATACGGGGCATCTGCTCACCTCCATCGTTCTGATGGCGTGCGTGGGCGCGGCGCAGGCGCTGACGGTGCTGCTGATTCAACCCGTGTTCGACCGGGTGCTGGATCCGAAATCGGCGGACACTCCGGTGGTGCTGTTCACCATCCCGGTGTGGAACCATCCGCTGTATTTGAGCAGCTTCGTGCCCGCCAGCTTGCACAACGTCTGGACCATGGTGGCGTTCGCGATTCTGGTGGTCTTCGCGGTTAAGGGGGTGTGCGACTACACTGCCAATTACCTGGTGAACTATGTCGGATTCTCCGCCGTGACGGACCTGCGCCAGGATGTCTTCGACAAAGTCCTGCAGCAGGACGCGCATTTCTTCGAGACCAATTCGACGGCGCGGGTGATGAGCTCCATCATGAACGACCTGGAAAAGATCCAGGTGGCGTTATCCGGGATCCTGGCGGATCTGCTGCGCCAGAGCTTCACCGCGCTGGGCCTGCTGGCCGTGGTGCTGCAAAAAGATTGGCGATTGGCGCTGGTGAGCCTGACGGTGCTGCCGTTCGTGCTGGTGCCGACGTTCAAACTCGGCAAGCGCATCCGCCGGACCACGCGGCGCGCGCAGGATGCCGCGGCGGAGCTAAACCAGGTGCTGCAGGAGACGCTGAGCGGGCACCAGGTGGTGAAATCGTTTGTGGCCGAAGATGTGGAGTCGAACCGCTTCCGCGATCGCGCCGAACAGTTGCGCCGCGGGAACCTGCGCTACGTCCGGCAGCAAGCCATCGCGTCTCCGCTGATTGAATTTTTTGGCGCCGGCACTATCGTGTGCCTGCTCTGGTACGCGCGCCTGCAGATCAAGGCCGGCGCTATGAGCACCGGCGACTTCGTCGGCTTCGTGATGGCGCTGCTGATGCTGTATGAACCGGTCAAGCGGCTGACCGGAATCCACAACATCTTCCAGCAGGCTCTGGGCGCGTCGCAGAAGGTGTTCGAGTACCTGGATCGCGATCAGCAGATCAAGGACGGCGCGCTGCGTCTGCCGAAATTCGAGAAATCGATCCAATTCGACCGCGTCAATTTTCACTATCCTGGCTCGCCGCAAGGGTTCCACATGGACGGCATCGACCTGGAGGTGAAAGCCGGCGAAGTGGTCGCGCTGGTGGGCTCCAGCGGCGCGGGCAAAACCACCCTGGCGAACCTGGTGCCGCGTTTTTATGACGTGACCGGAGGGTCCATCAAGATCGACGGGCGGGATGTGCGCGACCTGCGGCTGAAGTCGCTGCGCGATCAGATCAGCCTGGTGGCGCAGGACACTTTCCTGTTCAACGACACGGTGGAGAACAATATCCGCTATGGGCGGCCGGGCGCGTCGCCGGAGCAGGTTCGCCAGGCGGCGCATAACGCGCTGGCGGAGGAGTTCATTTTGCGCATGACCGACGGCTACGGCACGATCATCGGCGAGCGCGGCGCGAAGTTGAGCGGCGGCCAGCGGCAACGGCTGGCCATCGCGCGAGCGCTGCTCAAGAACTCACCGATCCTGATTCTGGACGAGGCGACGTCGCATCTCGATAGCGAGTCTGAAGCCCTGGTGCAGCGCGCGCTGCAAACGTTGATGCAGCATCGCACCGTCATCGTCATCGCGCATCGGCTGTCGACGGTCCGCAAAGCCGACAAAATCGTGGTGCTGGATCGCGGGCGCATTGCCGAAATCGGGACCCACGAAGAGCTCGCCAACCATGGAGGAATTTACCGCCGCTTGCACGACTTACAATTTCTCGAAGTGGACGTCAACTTATGAGCGTTCTTTATGAGTAAGGGCGTGCGTTCCATGACCGGGTTCGCGCGGGCGCGCCGTGCTTGCGCCGAGGGCGAGCTGGCGGTGACGGTCAAGACTGTCAATCATCGCGGCCTCGACATTCACGTGCGCGGACCGGAGGCAGCGGAGGCCTTTGAAAGCTCAATCCGCGCGCTGGTGAAGGGCAAGGTGCTGCGCGGGCATGTGGAGGTTCGCCTGTCGCTGCCCCCGGCGGTCGCCGGAGCAGGCTCGCCGGTGCTGAATCACGCGCTGCTCGAAGCTTACATCGCTGCTTTTCAGGAGGCCGCCGACGCACACGGCTTGGCCGAGGAGCCGGATTTGAATGCGGCGCTGCGCGTTCCGGGAATGTTTGCGCCGGCCGAGGAGCCGGAACCGGACCAAGGCTTGGGCGCGCTGGTGCATGAAGCTCTGGATGATGCGCTGGAACAGCTCAATGTTTTTCGAGAGCGCGAGGGCGCCGAAATCGTCGCGGAAATGCGCAAACACAGCACGCGCGTCGGCGCGGCCGCGGGCGAAATGGAAAAAATCCGGGAAAGCGCGACCGAGGCGTTCCAGAGCCGCCTGCAGGAGCGTTTGCGCGACCTGCTTAAAGGCGCGCAGATAGATCCGCAGAGATTGGCGCAAGAGGCGGCCATTTTAGCCGACCGCAGCGATATCGGCGAGGAATTGGCCCGTCTGCGAATTCACTCCGGGCAGCTCGCCGTGCTGATTGAGGCCGGTGGCGAGGTGGGCAAGAAGCTGGACTTTCTGCTGCAGGAGATGAACCGGGAGAGCAACACGATCCTGTCGAAGACTAACGGAATCGGCGAGACCGGGCTGCGCATCACGGAGCTGGCGCTGGCGGCCAAGGCGGATATCGAGAAGATCCGGGAACAGAGCCTGAACCTCGAATGAACAAACCAGAATGACGAATGTCTACATCATCTCCGCGCCGTCGGGGTCGGGGAAGTCCACCCTGGTTCATGAGTTGATGAAGCGCGTTCCGCGGCTGCGCTTCTCGGTCTCCTACACCACGCGGCCGGCGCGCGGCCACGAAGTCAACGGCAAGGAATATTTCTTCATCGACCGCCCGGATTTCCAGGCTCGTCTGGCCAAGCAGGAATTTCTCGAGTGGGCGGAGGTATTCGGCAACTTCTACGGCACGCATCGGTCGGAACTGGAGCGGGCTGAGGCCGAGGGCTGCGACCTGGTGCTCGACATTGACGTGCAGGGTGCGGCACAATTAAAGAAGAGGATTCCGGCCGCGGTTTCGATTTTTATCCTCCCGCCCAGCCGGCAAGAGCTGGAGCAGCGGTTGCGGACGCGCTCGCAGGATGCGGAAGCGGTGATCGAGCGCAGGTTACGCGAAGCGGCCGCGGAGATCCGTAATTATTCGAACTATGACTATGTACTGGTGAATCGCGAAGTGAACGCTTCGGGCGAGCGGTTGGCCGCCATTGTGGAGGCTACGCGCAGCCGGCGGGAGCAAATGGAACGCGAAATCCGGCCCATTCTGGAGACTTTTGAACATGTCAGAGAACATCAAGCAGACGGCGGCGAACACGATTCCGGACGATCCGGAAGCTAGCGCATACCGCTTCATCATCGTGGCGGCCAAACGCGCCCGGCAGTTGCAGAACGGCGCGCGCAGTTTTCTTCCCACCACCTCAAAGAAGCCGACCGTGACGGCGATGGAAGAGGTGCGGCGGGGATTGGTGCAGTATGACGACCCCAGCCTCCCGCGGCATGAAGGGATTGAGGCTCCGGCGGAAGTTTAGGCGGGATGCTGGAAAAGGGCAAGAACCGCTTGCTGGCGCGCGCGGCTCAGAACGGAGCCGCGACCAAAGGGAGCGGTCGGCCTCGGGAATCTAGATACACATGAACGTAGCGCTCGGCGTGGGCGGAGGCGTAGCGGCTTACAAGGCGGCTGAGCTGGCGCGCGCGCTGATGCAGCACGGCTGCAGCGTGCAGGCCATTCTGACCGACGCCGCGCAGGAGTTCATCACGCCGCTGACCTTTGCCGCGCTCACCGGCCGCAAGGTGCTGACGGATCTGTTCAGCCGCTCCGGCGCAAGCTCGGAAGAAACGCTGGCTAGTTCGGTGGAGCACATCAGCGTCGCGCAGCAACATGACATCCTGGTGATAGCTCCTGCTACCGCGGATCTGATGGCCAAGCTGGCTCACGGCCTGGCCGGGGATTTTCTCACCACCACGTATCTGGCGTTTACCGGTCCGGTGGTGCTGGCGCCGGCCATGAACTCAAACATGTGGAACCATCCGGCCACACGTGAGAATCTGCGCATTCTGCGCGAGCGCGGCCACTCAATCATCGAGCCGGAAGACGGACTGCTGGCCTGCGGCGCGGTGGGGCCGGGTAGACTGGCGGAGCCGGAGCGGATCGCCGAGTTCGTCGCCGGGCTGCGCGAACGGCCGGCCCAGGCCAAGCCGCGGCGGGATCTGGAGGGCGAGGTGGTGCTGATCACCGCCGGCCCCACGCAGGAGCCGCTTGACGCCGTCCGCTATTTGAGCAATCGCTCCAGCGGCAAGATGGGTTACGCGCTGGCTGCGGGAGCGCTGGAGCGCGGGGCTCGTATGATTCTGGTGTCGGGTCCGGTGCATCTGGAGCCGCCGCAGGGAGCCGAAGTCATTCGCGTGCACACCGCCGTCGAGATGCGCGCCGCGGTGATGGAGCACTTGAAGGAAGCGACGGTCATCATCAAGGCTGCGGCCGTCGCCGATTACCATCGCGTGAACGCGCCCAGCCACAAGGTCAAGAAAACCGCCGCGCGCATGTCGCTGGAGCTGGATCCCACGCCGGATATCCTGGCGGAGCTGGGACGAGTCAAGGGCGACCGCCTGCTGGTGGGCTTCGCCGCGGAGACCGAAAACCTGGTGGAGGAGGCGCGCCGCAAGCTGGAGTCGAAAAACTGCGACATGGTGGTCGCCAACCTGGTGTCGGCCGAGGGCGAAGGCTTCGAGTCCGACGAAAACGAGGTCGTGCTGGTGCTGAAGACCGGCGAAGCCATTCCGGTGAAGCGCGCGCCCAAGACCGAGATCGCGCATCGCATCTTCGACGAAATGATCAAGCTAAGGCTGGCGCTGCATAGTTCCCGATGAATCGGGATCAGCTTCGGCAAGCCCTGGAGTTTTACCGCGACCTCGGCGTGACCGACGTGTTCAAAGTTGCCGCGCCCGCAGCCGCGGGAGCAGACGCGGCGCCAGTTCCCGCCCCAGAGGCTCCGGTTCAAGAGATGCCAAAACCCGCCGTCCTACCGGTAATCGCCATTCCGGCGCTTGAGCCCGAAGGCGACACACTCGAAAAAATTCAGCAGGACATCGGTCCGGATTGCCGCCGCTGCCGCTTGTGCGAGCAGCGCTCCAAGATCGTGTTCGGGTCCGGGAACGGGCACGCCGGGCTGGTGTTCGTCGGCGAGGGGCCGGGGGCCGATGAAGACGCGCAAGGGCTGCCGTTTGTCGGCCGCGCCGGGCAGCTTCTGACACAGATGATCGAGGGAACCGCGAGCAAGGAAGGGATTCCCATCCGGCGCTCCGACGTCTACATCTGCAACGTGGTCAAGTGCCGGCCTCCGGAGAATCGCACGCCGCAGCCGGATGAGATGGAGATCTGCGGCCAGTTTCTGTTCCGCCAGTTGATGGCGATTCGTCCTAAGGCCATCTGCGCGCTGGGCTCGACCGCGGCGAAGGCTTTGCTCAACACCAAGGACGGCGTGACGCGTTTGCGCGGGAGCTGGCACAAGTGGCGCGACATTCCCGTGATCGTAACGTTTCATCCCTCCTATTTGTTGCGGCCGTACAATCAGGACGCCAAGCGGCAGTCCTGGGAAGACCTGAAGAAGGTGCTGCATTATGTCTACGACTAGCAGGTTGCGGAAAAACTCGAAGACACCGCTCGGCGTTTCTTCCTTCAGAGCCGCGACCGGGGCGCCCGCTGGGCCGAGCGGAGGTTCGGTCATTCCTCGCAGGAAACCGCTTCCTTTGGTCGCGGCTCAGAATCGGCGCTGCCTGTTTACAGTCACTGACGGAGCCGCGACCAGAGGGAGTCCTCATGGGCCTGCGGCCCACCGATAGTGATGAAGAACGATCGCGAGATGGCGAATATGCGGCGAATCGCGGGCCGTTCTTCAGGGGAGCGGACAAGCACAACCATGAGCGCCGCACGCGGCGTGTTCCTCACCTTCGAAGGCCCGGAGGGCAGCGGGAAATCCACGCAACTGCGGCTGCTGGCCGCGCGGCTGCGGGAGCTGGGGCGCGAGGTGCTGGAAACCGCGGAGCCCGGAGGCACGCCCATCGGCATGCAGATCCGGCGCGTGCTGCTCGACGCCGCCAATCGCGAGTTGCGGCCCACTACGGAACTGCTGCTGATGTTCGCCGCGCGGGCACAAAACGTGGAGCAACTGATTCTGCCCGGCCTGGCCGCGGGCCGCATCGTGCTGTGCGACCGGTTCACCGATTCGACGCTGGTGTATCAAGGCTCGGCGCGAGGGATGGGCGCGGAGGTGGTGTATGAAGTCGACCGCATCGCCTGCCGCGGCCTGGTGCCGGACCTGACGCTGGTGATCGATATCGACGTCGAGACCGGCCTGGAGCGCGCGCATCACCGTAGCGTGCGCACCCAGGACGTCGAAACCCGCATGGAGGAGCAGGACCTGAGCTTCCACCGCAAGGTTCGCGAAGCCTACCGGCAGTTGGCCTCCGACGAGCCTCAGCGCGTCAAGCTGATCGACGGCTCGCAGCCGGAGACGGCCGTCGCGGCCGAGGTCTGGAGCGCGGTCGAGAAACTGCTATGACGCGGGTTTTTCAAACCACGATTTGCGACAATCGGATACAAGGCGGCGAATACAAGCGG